>NZ_JBLGVB010000005.1:0-2511 GCF_050030905.1 Enterobacter cloacae complex sp. 342H5 | reverse complement strand
CAGCGCTAGCGGAGTGTATACTGGCTAAAATGTAACACCGCAGTAACGCATAGCATAACTGCTACATAAGACAGGCGCAGAAAATGAAAGAAAACGCGTCAGGAGAAAATGTAATACAGGATATATTCCGCTTCCTCGCTCACTCACTCGCTGCGCTCGGTCGTTCGGCTGCGGCGAGCGGTACGGGCTTACGGGTGGAGCAGAAATTTCCTGGGGGATGCCAGCTAGGGGATGCCAGGAAGATACTTAGCGAAGAAGGCATAAGGCCGCGCCGAAGCCGTTTTTCCATAGGCTCCGCCCCCCTGACGAGCATCACGAAATCTGACGCTCAAATCAGTGGTGGCGAAACCCGATGCGGCTTAAAGATACCAGGCGTTTCCCCCTGATGGCTCCCTCGTGCTCCCCCGCATTCCTGCCTTTCGGTTTACCGGTGTCACTCCGCTGTTATGGCCGCGGTTTCTCATTCCACGCCTGACACTCGGTTCCGGGAAGGCAGTTCGCTCCAGGATGGACTGTATGCACGAACCCCCCGTTCAGTCCGACTGCTGCGCCTTATCCGGTAACTATCGTCTTGAGTCCAACCCGGAAAGACACGTAAAAACGCCACTGGCAGCGGCCACTGGTAAGGGGTATACAAGATTACTGGTGCAGAGTTCTTGAAGTTGACGCCTGACTGCGGCTACACTAGAAGGACAAATTTGGTGGCAGCGGTCTTGTACACCCTGTTACCACGGTTCAGAAACTTGCCGGTTTGCTGAACCTTCGAAAAACCACCTTGCCGGGTGGTTTTTTCGTTTACAGGGCAAGAGATTACGCGCGAAAAAAAAGGATCTCAAGAAGATCCTTTTATAAATTAGACATCCAACCTCACAAAGAGGAATACTTAAATCATCTTGGTATATGTATCGGTCGGATTACATCAGATATAAGCCCGCACTGCCCCCTCCCCGCCAGACACCACACTTTAACCATAACACCTCGCACCTAACTCGATATGCAGCCCACCATCAAGCCTCTTTTCACATAAAAAATGACCTATAGTTAGATGGTTAGTGACCAAAACTGATATGGATAAAAGGAGCTGGCTTTGAAAAAGATTTTTGTTTCCGTGTTCGCAGCGGCAGTTGCGCTTTCAGCCCTCACCGGCTGCACGCGCACAAGCTATGCCATACACACCAATGACGGGCGCACTATTGTCAGCGACGGCAAACCTAAAGAATCAGACTCAGGCCTGCTTGGCTATACAGACGCGAATGGTGTCAAACAGCAGATCAATAAAACCGACGTTAAAGAAGTCTCCGAAATTCCGCACTGAGCATCTTCTCCGAAAAAGGCCGCTAATGTGGCCTTTTTCTTTACCTGGGGTTCTCCGCCAAAATCCCAGCAAATTGCACCACCAAAGCTAAAAGCTTCCAGGGTTGTCTAAAAAGCACAAGACATTAGAGGAAGTGCGGTTTTTATAATCAAGCCCCCCAAGAATTTACCATAACATCCGTTGCCCGCACCGCCTCAGACGCACTCAGCGCTTTTCTGACGGAACCATGACCAAAAACCACAACAAACCACCCCGGAACCCGCCAGAAACGCTCCTGTTAAATTTTAACGGCATGCATGACTATGCACCAGAATGACGGCATGCTCTTTTCACGCAAAAATCATCACCAGACGGGGAAAATCACCAGTGACCAGACAGGAATCCGCCGCCCTCAACATGGCCAAATTTATCCGCTCACAGACACTCCTCCTCCTCGAGCGGCTCGAACAGATGGATCTGGATGAGGCTGCCGGCTGCTGTGAGCACCTGCACGATCAGGCCGAAGCACTTTACACCATGCTGAACGCACAGACAGGCGAGGAAGATGCGTGAAAATCGGTGAACGGGTGCGCAATTCAGTGCGCGGCCGTGAGGCGATGGCGGGGTGTCGGGGCGCAGCCCTGACCTGGGTATTTGTGATGCCGGCGCGTGCGCGGTATTACAAATACACATCCTGTCCTGAGTGGTTCCCCGGGAACAGGCAAAAAAAAACCGGGGAGCTGCCCGGAAGGTAAGTCAAGTTAGATTAGATTACTTTCACTCATCCATAACAGCATCATGCAACGACGACCATCGTCCGTGACGGCCGCCTCGTTTAAGTATGGACAGAAATACAGAAAATGCTCAGGACGAAATGTAATGAATGCGAACGGATTCAAGAAATTCGAGCATGACCGTCCTTACGGCCGGTTCAGTTTCAGACAAAATCTGCCGGTATGCATCCAGCATCATGGCTCCGGCATCCCCCCGGCACGCCGGAGCCAGCCCGAAACAACAGACACAAACAGGTGTCGCTCATCATCAAGAGTCATCAGGTCTCCGGAAGAAAAACCAAACATGGCTTACCTCCTGTTAACGGCAACGCAGAAGAAAGGTTTACAGGGTAGCGGGCAGGAAAATAAAAAAATTGCAGTCAGCCCGGAACGGCTGCTGAACCGGTACAGGCGGGTTCCGGGCGCAGCGCCGGACCAGTCACT
>NZ_JBLGVB010000004.1:0-46161 GCF_050030905.1 Enterobacter cloacae complex sp. 342H5 | reverse complement strand
GGCACTGTTGCAAAGTTAGCGATGAGGCAGCCTTTTGTCTTATTCAAAGGCCTTACATTTCAAAAACTCTGCTTACCAGGCGCATTTCGCCCAGGGGATCACCATAATAAAATGCTGAGGCCTGGCCTTTGCGTAGTGCACGCATCACCTCAATACCTTTGATGGTGGCGTAAGCCGTCTTCATGGATTTAAATCCCAGCGTGGCGCCGATTATCCGTTTCAGTTTGCCATGATCGCATTCAATCACGTTGTTCCGGTACTTAATCTGTCGGTGTTCAACGTCAGACGGGCACCGGCCTTCGCGTTTGAGCAGAGCAAGCGCGCGACCATAGGCGGGCGCTTTATCCGTGTTGATGAATCGCGGGATCTGCCACTTCTTCACGTTGTTGAGGATTTTACCCAGAAACCGGTATGCAGCTTTGCTGTTACGACGGGAGGAGAGATAAAAATCGACAGTGCGGCCCCGGCTGTCGACGGCCCGGTACAGATACGCCCAGCGGCCATTGACCTTCACGTAGGTTTCATCCATGTGCCACGGGCAAAGATCGGAAGGGTTACGCCAGTACCAGCGCAGCCGTTTTTCCATTTCAGGCGCATAACGCTGAACCCAGCGGTAAATCGTGGAGTGATCGACATTCACTCCGCGTTCAGCCAGCATCTCCTGCAGCTCACGGTAACTGATGCCGTATTTGCAGTACCAGCGTACGGCCCACAGAATGATGTCACGCTGAAAATGCCGGCCTTTGAATGGGTTCATGTGCAGCTCCATCAGCAAAAGGGGATGATAAGTTTATCACCACCGACTATTTGCAACAGTGCCCCCCGCCCTGCAGGAACGCCTGCGCCAACTGCATCCCTACGAACTCCCGGAGCTGCTCGCGGTCGAAGCCGCGTCCGGCCTGCCCGAATACCTGCAATGGCTGGCCGCCGAGAGCCGACCGGTAAACTGAGCCAATGACCGCATCCACGATCCGCCTGCGCCGCTGGCTGGCCGGGCTCGCCCTGCTGCTTGCGCTGCCCGCGACCTCGGCCGTCGCCCAGGACTTCGAACTGCCGCCGGTCGACGAGGTCTTCGTCCTGTCCGCGCAGGCCACCGCGCCGGACCGCATCGAGGTGCGCTGGCGGATCGCCGACGGCTATTACCTGTACCGGCACCGCACCTCGGTCAAGGCCGATGCCGCCTTCACCGGCGCGACCATGGCGCTGCCGAAGGGCAAGGCCTACCGCGACGAATTCTTCGGCGACGTCGAAACCTACCGCAAGGAATTGCTCGGCACCCTCACCGGCACGCCCGCGGCCGGCGCGAGCGCGACCACCCTGACCGTGAAGTACCAGGGCTGCGCCGATGCCGGCGTGTGCTACCCGCCGCAGACCCGCACCCTGAAGGTCGCGTTGCCGGGCGAAGCGGGCGCTGGCGGCTTCGGCTGTAAGGCGCGCGGGCTGCATGATTATGTCGTCAAGAACGGCTCTGCCGATCATCCCAACGCCGAGGTGAAATTCGCACTGGGTGATGTGGTCAACACCATGATCGGCTGCACTAATGGTGAAACGATCATGCTGTGCCACGACACCTCGCTGCCGCGCCCCTATTCTCTCGGCTTTCGGGTGCAAGGCACCGAGGGGCTGTGGATGGACGTCAACAAGTCGATCTATCTGGAGGGCAAGAGCCCACAGCCGCACCGCTGGGAGCCTGCCGAGGGCTGGTTTGCGAAATACGATCACCCGCTATGGAAACGCTACGCCGATCTGGCGGCAGGGGCCGGGCATGGCGGGATGGACTGGTTCGTGATCCACGCTTTTGTCGAGGCGCTGAAGGCCAAGGCCCCGATGCCAATCGACATTTACGACGCGCTGGCCTGGAGCGCGATCACGCCTCTGTCGGAACAATCGATTGCTGAGGGCAATCGCACGTTAGATTTTCCCGACTTCACCCGAGGGCAGTGGCGCACCCGCAAGCCGATCTTTGCGCTGAACGACGCCTATTGATCGACGCGATTTAGGCCAAGCGCACCGCAAAGGCGAAATTGGTAATCTTGTCGGTATCCTTGACGCCCGGCGCGCTTTCGACGCCGCTGGAGGTATCGACCAGCGGCGCTCCGGTGCGCGCAATCGCCTCGGCAACATTCGTCGGATTTAGCCCGCCTGCCAGCCCCCACGGCAAGGCACCGCGATATCCGGCCAGCAGCGACCAGTCGAACGCCAACCCCATGCCGCCGGGCAGCGCGCCTTTGGGGGTCTTGGCGTCGAACAAGATCAAGTCCGCCGCCCCGGCATAGGCTGCGGCGCGTGCGACATCGCTGGCGCTGGCGACGGGCAGCGCCTTCCACACCGGCTTGCCAAACCGCGCGCGCAACTGGGCCACGCGTTCGGGCGATTCCGAACCGTGCAGCTGCAGCGCGTTCAGCTTGGCTGCCACCAGTGCGTCGGCGATGACAGCATCATCCGCATCGACGAACAAACCGACCATGGCGATCTGGCCAGCTGCGCGCGATGTCAAAGCGCCCGCGACATTCGACGTAACCGCACGGGGCGACGCTGGATAGAACACCAACCCGGCATAGTCCGCCCGCGCCGCGATGGTCGCATCGAGCGCCTCGGGTGTGCTGATCCCGCAAATCTTGATTTTCGCGGGCATGCGGTCAGTCGGGGTTCTGGATCAGCCGCACCAGCGTGCAGTCGGGATCGATCAGGTAGCCGATCCTCAGGCCGCTCGCCTCCAGTTGCGGAGCTTTGAAGCGCGGCCAGCCGGTGCTTTTTTCCTCGGCTCCCGCCGCGTTCACCAATGCCACCATGGCATCGAGATCATCCAACCGCAGGCAACAGCCGAACGAGCTCGTAGCTGGGTCGAGGTCAGGATAGGGGAAGAATTCGAGCTGCAAACCGCCGCGCTGCAGGATCATCCAGCCGCGATCCTTCCAACTCGTCGCAAAGCCCAGCTTCGCATAAAACGCCTCTGTCACATCGAAATCGCGCGATGGCAGATTGGGGGTGACGTGGTCAGCCATGGCTCAGCGCAGCTTGTCGGCCATGCGGGCCGTATGAGTGATTGCGGCGCGGCTATCGGGGGCGGAATGGCTCATCACGATCATGCTGGCCTTGGGGAACGCCGCACCAAACGCGCGCGCTGACGCGGCGTAGTGCTCAGTGTCGGCATCACCGAGATTGCCGAGCGACTTGGCCTTGCTGTCCTTGATCAGGCAGCCACCAAAAGCGATGTCGGTGCCGTCGATCCCAACGGTGATATTGTCACTGGTGTGGCCGGGGCCGGGGTAAAATACCTTGAGCGGGCCAAAGTTGGGCGCGGTTGCTGGTTCGACCCAGCCATTGGCGGCGAAAGTCAGGCTGTGTTGCGCCGCAACCAGCCCCTCTTGCGGGGCAAGCTGGTTCGACAACGCATTGGCATAAGTCGCAATCCCCGCCGCATGCAGCGCGTTCATACCGCCCATCTTGTCCTGATGCGCGTGAGTCACCACCGCCAGCGCGACCGGCAGGTTGATCTCCTGCTTGATCCAGTTGAGGATCTGGGCGGTCTGGTCATCGGTCCAGGCGGTATCGACCACCAGCACGCGGCCGCCATCCCTGACGATCAAACCGTTGGAAGCGACTGCCCCGAAACCCGGCATGTCGAGATAGGAAGTGTGCTGCCAGACATTCGGTGCGAGCTGGCGGAAAACCAGATCGCCAAACCGTTGGTCGCCAGTTTCCATTTGCTGGCCAATCGTCGGGCGGATTTCACCGGGCATGCACCCGCTCAGCATCAATGCAGCGGCTAATGCGGTGCTCAGCTTCGCGACCGGGTGCATAATATTGGGCAATTCCATCAAGTTTTCCTTTTATTCAGCATTAAAAACCCCGCAAATGCGAGGCCTAGTAAATAGATGATCTTAATTTGGTTCACTGTAGCAAAAATATGGGGCGAATTCAAACATGAGGTGCGACAGTTTCAAAAGCCATATGATAATCAACAAGCTGAGCAAATTTCTCTAAGGAAGGTGCGAACAAGTCCCTGATATGAGATCATGTTTGTCATCTGGAGCCATGGAACAGGGTTCATCATGAGTCATCAACTTACCTTCGCCGACAGTGAATTCAGCAGTAAGCGCCGTCAGACCAGAAAAGAGATTTTCTTGTCCCGCATGGAGCAGATTCTGCCATGGCAAAACATGGTGGAAGTCATCGAGCCGTTTTACCCCAAGGCTGGTAATGGCCGGCGACCTTATCCGCTGGAAACCATGCTACGCATTCACTGCATGCAGCATTGGTACAACCTGAGCGATGGCGCGATGGAAGATGCTCTGTACGAAATCGCCTCCATGCGTCTGTTTGCCCGGTTATCCCTGGATAGCGCCTTGCCTGACCGCACCACCATCATGAATTTCCGCCACCTGCTGGAGCAGCATCAACTGGCCCGCCAATTGTTCAAGACCATCAATCGCTGGCTGGCCGAAGCAGGCGTCATGATGACTCAAGGCACCTTGGTCGATGCCACCATCATTGAGGCACCCAGCTCGACCAAGAACAAAGAGCAGCAACGCGATCCGGAGATGCATCAGACCAAGAAAGGCAATCAATGGCACTTTGGCATGAAGGCCCACATTGGTGTCGATGCCAAGAGTGGCCTGACCCACAGCCTAGTCACCACCGCGGCCAACGAGCATGACCTCAATCAGCTGGGTAATCTGCTGCATGGAGAGGAGCAATTTGTCTCAGCCGATGCCGGCTACCAAGGGGCGCCACAGCGCGAGGAGCTGGCCGAGGTGGATGTGGACTGGCTGATCGCCGAGCGCCCCGGCAAGGTAAGAACCTTGAAACAGCATCCACGCAAGAACAAAACGGCCATCAACATCGAATACATGAAAGCCAGCATCCGGGCCAAGGTGGAGCACCCATTTCGCATCATCAAGCGACAGTTCGGCTTCGTGAAAGCCAGATACAAGGGGTTGCTGAAAAACGATAACCAACTGGCGATGTTATTCACGCTGGCCAACCTGTTTCGGGCGGACCAAATGATACGTCAGTGGGAGAGATCTCACTAAAAACTGGGGATAACGCCTTAAATGGCGAAGAAACGGTCTAAATAGGCTGATTCAAGGCATTTACGGGAGAAAAAATCGGCTCAAACATGAAGAAATGAAATGACTGAGTCAGCCGAGAAGAATTTCCCCGCTTATTCGCACCTTCCCTAATGGTGTAAGCCAATCTAACGCCTTTCTAGGACGAGTATTCAGTGACATGGCAACTTGATTTAAATAATGCTGATCTGCCTGATTTAAATCAATCCCTTTAGGTAAATATTGCCTAATTAAACCATTCATATTTTCGCATGTGCCTTTTTGCCAGGGTGAATGTGGGTCACAGAAATATACATCTATGCCTAAATCTTCTTCGAGTATTTTATGTTCTGACATCTCACGTCCACGGTCATAGGTCAACGTTTTACGCAGTTCTGCAGGTAAATATTTCAGAGCTTCAGTTAAAGCCTTGCGCACTGATTCTGCCTTTGCATCAGGTAATGTTGCCAAGATACAGAGCCGTGTATTTCGTTCAATAAGTGTTGCTATCGAACTTTTATTGTCTTTACCTTTAATTAAATCAGCTTCCCAATGACCCGGTATTTTTCTTTCTTGAACTTCGGCTGGGCGCTCATGAATAGTTTTAATATCCTGTAATATAGAATCTTTTTTAGGTTCACCGTTAGCTTTTCGCTTTTTATTTTCATGACGTAGACAGGATAATAAGTCTTTTTTCAACTCACCCTTTGGTAATGCTCGTATCGTTGAATAAATCGTTGTATGGCTTACATTCATTGTTTGATCCAAATCAGGAAATGTCTTTAAACGCTTTGCTATTTGCTGAGGAGACCATAAACAACGGATCGCTTCAACAATAAATTTCCAGAGGATTGAATCGATTTTGAGTTTTCTGTGACCACGTCTACGTCTAGCGAAGGTGTTATCAGAAGCATATCGAGCTTGATAAACGTCATTGATGCTATTTCTTTTAAGCTCACGATAGATCGTACTAGGATGTCTTTTAATGAGTTCAGCAAATTTTCTGGCTGAAAAGCCTTCTTTTCTTGACTCAAGCATTAATGCAGTACGATCTTCAAAGTTAAGATGATGGTATGACAATTTTATATACTCCATAAACCCTTTAAATTAATTAGGTGGTTTATGTCGCACTTCAAGTTTTACTCTGCCAACTTTAAATCAGTGGCTCCACTAACACTCTTCACTTATTTATTTAAAATTTAGCGACGTTAAAAGACAATTAAGTATTTTTAGATAATGGGGTTCTAGGGATTTTCCGTCCAAAAACGACAAAGTGCTCTGGAGGCCGCGCCGTCCGTGGCCTCCAGAGGGGTATTACTTTTCGCTGACGGGTAAATATCCCTCGATTGAGCGCATAAGCTCCTCCAGATCTGGCAATTTTTCGCTCAATTCGAAGTGGTAAGTCCCCTTGAGGTTAATGTTGTGCCAGGCCACAGGGGATGCCTGTTTGACGATATCTATTCTCTTGGTATCTCCTTGGTATTCGAAGCTGGTCAACAGCTGGCTGAGTATCCTGGAGTTGAAGTAAACGATGGCATTGGTGACCAGGCGAGCGCACTCATTCCATAGCTGGATTTCTTCGTCTGAACTGCCCCGGAACTGATCCCCATTGACGCTGCTCACGGCCCGACGCAGTTGGTGATAGGCCTCTCCCCGGTTCAGCGCGCGCTGAACATAGTTTCTTAAACTGGCATCATCGATGTAGCACAGTAGATAATTCGCTTTCACCAGGCGATTGTATTCCGTCAGGGCTTCCAGCAGCGGGTGATTGCGCTTGTACTCCGAGAGCTTTCTCACCAAGGTGGCTTGCGTTGTTTTCCGCTGCTTAAGTGATACTGCAATCCGTTGGATGGTATCCCAGTGCTGCGCAATACGATGGGTATTGATTGGCTTTTTTAAGCACAGCTGAATTCGGTGTTCTTTGTCTTCCTTGACATCAAACATGTCATTGATCACTTTGCCAACCTGGGCATAGCGTGGGGCAAACTGGTATCCGAACAGATCCAGTAACGCGAAGTTCACATGGTTCACCCCATGGGTATCGGTTGAGAGCACATCCGGAATGATGTCTGACGTATTGCTCATCAACAAATCAAAGATGTAGTGCGATTCATGTTCGTTGGCGCCGATCACTCTGGCGTTGATCGCAGCGTGATTGGCGATCAAGGTCATGGCAGAAACACCTTTTTGAGTGCCAAAGTACTTCGACGAATAACGGGTTTTGAAGGTCTCGCGCCGGGCTTCGAACTTTTGACCATCGGCACTGGCGTGGATCACATCTTCCTGGATGTTGTAGTACCGGAAGATGGGTAGCTTGGCTGTCGCGTTATTGATGTTGTCGTTAGCAGCATTCAATGTTTCCAGGCGAAGATAGTTCGCCTGGATAGTGCTGAGCTGATCATAGGTACGATCAGAGATCTGTGCCATGCCGTAAATGCCTTGATTGGTTGCATTGCCGACCAGAATTGCCAACAGGTCATATTCATGGGAACGGCTTCTGGATTGGGAACCCAGCACATGAGCGAAGCAGTCAATGAAACCGGTGTCACGATCAACCATGCGCAGTACATCCGCAATCCCCGTTGTGGGAATTTGCTGGAAGAAGGGATTGTTGACCAGATGATGTTTGCTGGCCGAAGGCAGGCGCCAGAAGCGTTTACCCTGCGGATTACGCAAGATGATATTCCGGTTGTCTTCCTGTTCAAGATATTCGCCGACTTCGTACAAACGGGTATCCAATTCCATGGCCATCTGTTTGATCAGCTTTTCAGGCTCCTCCGCTAATTTTGTAAAATGGCTCTGTTGAAGCAGCGTATATTTGTTTTTTCGCCAATGTTCCCCGTCGATCAGGTCGGCGTCGAGTGCCCGGTATTTAGTGATATCAGGCAGCGTCAGCTGGCCATTCAGGCGATCAGGAATCTGTTGATAGAGGAACCACTCATAACGATCGATCAGGATATTCCCTTCACCATCCAGCAGGAATTCACGTGATTTTTTGGAAAGGAGTCTGGTGTCGGCAGTTTGCAACTGAGCGTCCTGGCCGTTGAGTTCGTTTTGTGTTTTCGCCAAGGCGGCCGCTAAGTGCTGGGTGCCGTCGCAGCCTTCGAAGCGCAGACATAGGAACAACTCTCGCAGCAAACCTTTCCGCAGACTTTCTTTCTCGTCGCAGTACTGCCACATGGCTTCATCGACCGATCGTCGCTGCTCGTTCAGGAAGAGACATACAGATTCCAGATCCCTTTTGGTCAGCAGGCTCAGTGCTTGCTGTCTTACTGTTGCAAACGGTAGTTGCAGATCAATGCTGTCATCAATGAACAGGTGCAGTACTTCAGCTGCCTTGCTGACATTTTTAGCTGCTTTTTGCCAATCCTTAAACACCGCTTCCTGCGCATAATCCTTTGCCTTCTGTTTGGTCTGTCTGACATGATGCACAAAGCCATCGGCAATACGTTCCAGCGCTTGCTGCCATCGCGTTTGAAGATAGCACAATAAATACAGCCATTGGCTGCCTACGGTTTGACGTTTCAGTTTGGCACCGTAGTAGTCGACTTTCTCTGCCAGGTGTTGCAGATTTTTCTGCGACAGTGATAGCGTGCTCAACAGCAGATCCACTTCCGGCATCCAATGCTGGATATGGCGATAGACAATCAGTTCTTTCTCCAACTCGGTTCCGGTGAAGTTACGAGCCGATTGTCGCAACTGTCGGAACGGCAGTGGACCTGTGCCGTTCACGAGCTCCGCCAGTGCTTGCTTAAGACCGCGTGACATTGCACGCTCAAGGTGCGCGGCCATGTGTTCCTGTTCGTCTCCCACCACCTGACTGATGATCTTTTGCAGCGTGCTGTAGGCAGGGATTGCGATCTTCTGCCCCGAACAATATTCATTGGCCGCATCGAAGAGGTGCCTAGGCGCTGTCCAGGCTCTGGCTTGCTGGGATAAGTAATCTCTCAACGCCGCTCCATGGTCTTTGACATTCCAGCGCTGGTAGTTGCAGAGCTGGAAAACACGTTGGTAAATCCGTTCGTTCTCTTTTGGCGTGAGATTAAAGGGTCTACAGCCTGGGCCTGGTAGAACGGTTTGATAAACGTATTTGAGGTCCTGCTTGATCTGATGAAAGCCGGGATTCAGCACCACCGGCTTGGCTTTGAAATAGCCCAGCAGTACCACCAGCATGTAACGCTGGCCCCGATGACGGAGGCTTTTAGCGATCGCCAGTTCCTTATCGTTCAGCGAGAAAAAGAAGCGTTGGTCGGCGGAGGTGAAAGCGGGGGGTCCATATAACTCATCTTGTTCTGCCTCGGACAAGATTTGGACACGTTCTTCGAATGCCATGGATTTAGCCCAAAAAGACTAAATCTTACTCAAACAGAGCCCAAATAGGGATCTCGAAAAAAGTAATACCCCTCTGGAGGCCACAGACGGCGGGGCCTCCAGAGCACTTTGTCGTTTTTGGACGGAAAATCCCTAGAACCCCTCAGTGGGACGAAATGATCCGGACCGCTGGCTCCCTGAAGCTGGGCAAAGTACAGGTTTCAGTGCTGGTCCGTTCATTGCTGAAAAGTGAACGTCCTTCCGGACTGACTCAGGCAATCATTGAAGTGGGGCGCATCAACAAAACGCTGTATCTGCTTAATTATATTGATGATGAAGATTACCGCCGGCGCATTCTGACCCAGCTTAATCGGGGAGAAAGTCGCCATGCCGTTGCCAGAGCCATCTGTCACGGTCAAAAAGGTGAGATAAGAAAACGATATACCGACGGTCAGGAAGATCAACTGGGCACACTGGGGCTGGTCA
Source organism: Enterobacter cloacae complex sp. 342H5 (assembly GCF_050030905.1). Lineage (NCBI taxonomy): Bacteria > Pseudomonadati > Pseudomonadota > Gammaproteobacteria > Enterobacterales > Enterobacteriaceae > Enterobacter > Enterobacter cloacae complex sp. 342H5. The sequence continues at coordinate 36,313 of NZ_JBLGVB010000004.1, read as the reverse complement.
CTAACGCCGTCGTGTTATGGAACACTATTTATATGCAGGCAGCCCTGGATCATCTCCGGGCGCAGGGTGAAACACTGAATGATGAAGATATCGCACGCCTCTCCCCGCTTTGCCACGGACATATCAATATGCTCGGCCATTATTCCTTCACGCTGGCAGAACTGGTGACCAAAGGACATCTGAGACCATTAAAAGAGGCGTCAGAGGCAGAAAACGTTGCTTAACGTGAGTTTTCGTTCCACTGAGCGTCAGACCCCTGTTACCGATGCAAGAACAGGGGAGTTTCATGAAATGCCTGTTTAGGAGTGATTAAAGGTAACTTGTGCGCAGAAGGTCAGGTGTGTGGTGGTTAGTACAGACTAGTGAATGTTGTAACTAAACTATATTTTTATTAAAGGCCGGAGGTGGTGTTCCTCCGGCCTTAATTACGTTTCCGTGTTCATTAGTCGATGAACTGGCGGATCAGTTCCAGAATGGCAATCAGCGCGTTTGCAAGCGCCGCTACCGCCCTCAGAACGATGATTAACAGGTTAATCATCCGTTTTCTCCATAAATGGAGTAAAGACACCGTGGCTTGCTCTTACACTGCCTGTCACCACGGCTTCTCTTCGTCTTGTCAGTTGTAGAGAGTCTCACTCCTGCCAGAGCACAGATAACCAGCACCACCTGTATTACCTGTCAGGACTTTGAACCTGTTCATGCCGCATTTAGCGGAATGCAGGGAGAGACTCACCACAGAGCTAACCCTCTGATTATACGTTTATCTAACGTTCAGGCAAACCGTTAACGCACAGTCACTGCCCGTCATATTGCATAATCAGGCTTCACGGATTATCATACTATTGTCAGTTGTAGAGAGTTTCCCTTCCGGGCTGAGTTACCAGCTCGCACCGGAACCGTAAAAAAGCCGACCTCACCAGTCGGTTTTTTTACGTCTGCGGTTTCCCGCTTCGTTTAAATCTATTTTAAATGAATAAATTGTTCTGCGGCAAACCCAACAACATAAGGACGTTAGGGTTGATGGTTGCCGAAATCGCGGTGCGTTACGTGAATTCTGAGGTTTTGCGAGGGGGATTGGGCGCGAGAATTTACGAGAGAGCGCCGGAACAATGCCGGGATCACAAACCATCACCCGTGAAAGAAATCTTCCGGCATTGCCCGGTCAGGTAGTATGACATTCATTGTCAACGGCCATCAATTTATAAGCTGCTTTGCACTTCATAAAAGATCACCACCAGGGCTGCTAAAACAGTACCGATAGCCAGCACGTTAAAAAGTACGTCCTTCATCTTTACGAACGACATACTGATTTGCGTCCTTTCCCTTTTGTCAGCCTTCTCTATCATCCAGCGTTGGTATGAATCACTGTTACTTTTTCTGTCCATGTTCCCCCCAATTCATCAATGAGCACCAGGCGGCCACCAGGCTTCTTGCCAACAAAGTAACGGCCTCGCGGCAGACGTTCGCCAGTCTTCAGCCGTTCGATCCAGTCCTGAAATGCAGGGCGCGGTTTATAGCTGTAGCGGCCAAAATCAGCTAAAGACTGCGTGACCATGACTGTTTGGCAGCCATGCTTTCTCATATCACGAAACGTATTTTCCAGTGCAGCCAGTGTATTCATTTGCACGTTCTCTCTGCTTTTCCCATGAAGATATTAACGACACTCAAAACTAACACCGTTGGCATGATCACGGCAGCATAGCCGACAGCAACGGCCTGATATATGGTCAATGAGTAGTCGGGCTGTTTATACAATACGACTGAAAAAATGCTCCCCAAACAAGCAAGCAGAGTTAAAAACAAGTAATCGACAAATCTGTTTTTATAGATAACCCATGCAACGATGCAGGGATATGACACCAGGCACAGGATAATCGCATTTGTGGTATGCACGTTTCGCTCCTTGTTATTTAAGGGTTGTCAGCCAGATCAAACAGATTGTTCAGGCTGGAACGGAATTGTTTTACCGATGATACCAGCTCCTGACTCCGCGCTTTTTCCTGCGCCAGTTCACGCCGTAGCTGCGCCATCTCGTCTCTGTTACGCTGAAGCTCAAGGATAGCCGTCATAAAGGTTTTGCTGGCTGATGCCTGTCCGGTCGCTTCCTGCGCCTTTTTAATGGCCTGATCTTCGTCGTCATTCGTTCTGATTGTGTAATGCCCCATGATACCCCTCTTTTGCTGTCATTTTTGCGCTGCCGGCGCGAACCCGGGAAGAAACTTTGCTGGCAAAAAACACTGGCCAACAGATGTGACCGGGAAAATTTGCTGGCAATTAATTTTCGATGAAAGCCAGCTCGCAATCGCCGCATTCAATATTCAGTCCGGCTTTGCCCCACACGGCAGCGCCACACCCGCGACACTGATATTTAACTTTATTTCGTTTTGGCTTGTCCTCAAATGCTGCAACTGACAAATCATTGTCATTGCTCCCGGCCATATCATCTGAATGGCTCCCGTTCTGCGGTGACACTGACGGCAGCAGAGCCATAGAAAGCACCGCTTCTATATCAATCCCGGCCTCAGCATTTTGATGCGCCAGAGCAAGCGTTTCGCGCCATTGCTCTATTACGGCGGTCATATCTTTTTGTTGTTCGACCTGGACAGGGAAGCGATCAAACCAGCTCAAAGCAAATTGCCCCTGGAACAGTTCCAGTGTGACGCGCTGGAAGCGGCCACCAGGGATCGGATAGTCATTAATCTTCTGGCCGACTTTCGCACCACCAGGTCTCCCGGTGGAGGAGGGCATAAGTCCGATACTTTCCATTTTTGCCGCCCACTGCGCATTGTGGTACGTCTTACGCGACGGGTTGCCGTAGTGGTACTGCCACATATGGCACTGCTCATGAACCAGCGTTTGCATGACTTCAATAAGCGGGTACACCGGGAAGTATTCAGGATTGAGGGCGATTTCATCAATCATCCTGCCGCTGCCGTCAGCAGCAACAAAGCGCCTGTAACTGAAATAGCCCATTGTGTTCTTGCCGCGCTGGAACGTAATCAGACAGTCAGGGAGTTCGCCGTCAAAAAGGCGCTGGTTATAGAAATCAAACGCCTGTTGTAGCTCGCTGTAAGCGCGTTCCGTGGCTCTTGTCATGCTGAAGTTCGCTTAGCGGCGTTCCGATATTCCTGTAACTCTGCAACAATAGCAGGGAACACATCAGCGCAACGCTGTGCCAGCTTAACCGCCTTTGAACAAACGCCCATACCATGTGCTCTTTTGAGCGCCTCCAACAAATCTACCAGTTCCTCGTCAGTGATTTTTTCAGTCATCTATTAAGCTTCTCCATTATCTGTATCGTACGATACAGATAATATAAACCACACCTTTGATAGCGGCAATCTTTTTTGCTGGCAATTTCACGCCCAGGGCGGGCATCGAGCGGGTAATATTGCTGGCAAAAATCAACGGCCAAACCGGCTGCAGGAAACTGGTTTGCTGGCAAGCGTGATTTACTGCTGGGCTTGACACCTTGCCATTGTATGACGCTTGTTTTAGTGTCAAATGAACAACCAGCGCGAGAAGAATATAGGAAGCAAAAGCAATGGATATCAAACCTAACTCAGTGATCCACCTGGAGCCAGGCGAAACATTACCCGGCTATACCAATCTGAAACCCGTACCTGATAAGTATTTCGATGAGTTAAAGGCACTCATAAATAAACTCAATACTCAATCCGGTAATATTTACCTCAAGTTAAAACAGATGTACGCCTTTTTGGATCGTTTTAACAAAGAATTTGTGAGCACGTTTACCTCCTGTCAAAAGGGGTGCTCTTCGTGCTGTAAAATGGATGTTCATTTAACCGCGCTTGAGGCAACACATATTGCACAAGCAAGTAAACTTACTGCCAGAGACAACCCGCTTACGACCGGGCATGAGTCAAAATGTCCGTTTTTGTCTGAGAAGGGAACATGCTCAATCTACAATTACCGCCCGCTGTTATGCAGGACATATCATGTACTCACTCCGCCGGAGATGTGTAATGACCTGGATGCACAAGTCATGCAGTATGGTTCTCAAAGCGCGAACATGGGAAATCACATCTACAAAACAATAGCAGAGTGGATCTATTTTCAGACGTATCACTGCACTGGTAAGTTAGAAACCAAAGATATCAGAGACTACTTCCCTTATCCCCGCGAAGATATCCAAAGATTTCTTCACCATAACCCCCCGCGCCCTTTTTGCTAAAAAAAAGCCTCTGACGCAGTGTCAGAGGCTTGTTAGATTACTGTTCGTCACCAGCAGTGCTGGAAGCATCTTTTTTGATGAGAAACTCATCAAGAGAACGGCCAGCTTTTAACGCTTCGTCGATTGGTTTTGGTGTCCGGCCACGACCAGACCAGTATTTCGTTTCGCCGTTTTCATCAAACTGATATTTAGGCGGCGCTTTTGGCAACGTCTTTTTGCGTGTTTTTTGCGCATCTTCGGACAGGCCAAGCAGTTCTTCCGGTGAAAAACCTTCTCCGGCAATCAACTGGAGCAGTTCCTGGCGCTTTCTTTCGCGCTCTGCGCGTTCTGCTGCCTCACGCTCTGCTTCTTCACGACGTTCTTCGATCACGGCGTTAAGCTTTTCCTGCATTTCCAGCAGTTGTTCAAAGCTGGTTTCTCGCGCAAAAACACGAACAGAGCGAATATTCAGGAGTAGCTTTTTTGTTGCGTCAAACGTTTCATTTTCACTCATCGAGTTAATCCTTATTTTTTACTGAACTGAAACCCAAGTTTACCCGTAGTTTTATCCTGCAAAACAATTGCAGCGTCAAACTTTTTCCCGGTTTTATTACTGGTAAAGCCTTTAATCTCTCCGGTTTTACCTTTTTTGATTAATGTCTCAACCTGATTTTGTGTCAGTTTTTTTCCTGACACTTCAGACCAGATTTTAAACTCGCACCCGGAACAGAAAAAGCCTTTAGGCCGGATAATAATTTCTTTACTGCATGAAGGGCAGGGGGCTTCGAGCCGGGACATGGAACCTTCTGATCTGGATTTTGCTTCCATATCCGGTTTGCCGTCTTTGTCCGGGAATGTTGTCTTGCATTCAGGGTAGCAGGAGCATCCCCAGAAAAAGCCATTTTGCCCCTTACGCTTACGCAGGAAACCGTTGTTACAAACCGGGCAGGGCGTGGCATTTGAAGAAATCGAAATTCCGTTCCTGTCCAGCTCGTCGATTAACCCCTGGACGTACTCATCATTTTCCTTAATAAACTCCTCAACTGTCAGCTCTCCGGCTTTGATCTGAGACTGCTTTTCAGCCCACAGAGCGGAGATATCCGGTTTAGTGATTTCAGGAGGCAGTGCAGCGCAAAACTCCTGGCCTTGTTTTGTGGTTTTCCATACCAGCTCCGAATACCCCTTTTCTTTTTCGATGGAGATAAGCCCGGTATTTGCCGCCAGTTTCTCAAGAATACCCGCGCGGGTGGCTTCCGTTCCGATACTGCCACGATCACTGCTGCCCTCGTCTTTCGCTTCCAGCGCCTTTCTGAGAGCCGGATCATCAATGAATTTTGCCGCACTCGTCATGGCGGCCAGTAACGTTGACTCTGTGAAATAGCGAGGTGGTGTAGTCTTTTTCTTGTCCACGTCTGCCGATTCACACAGGCCGCTGTCATTAAATTTCAGCAATGAAAGGTCAAAACCGTCCGTTCCGGCATCTTCGGTTTCGTCCTCGTCATCACTATCCTTACCCAGCGCTTCCCAGCCCTTTTGTACCAGAACGCTCTGTGTGGCCGTAAAGGTATCCCCCTTAATATCAAAGTGGATTTTCGTCTTGTTGCGGATCGCATCCGGGTAGAACAGCCCGATAAAGTAGACGGACACCAGGTTATAAACGTTCCGCTCTTTTTCATTAAGCTGAATACCGGCTCCGCTTTTTGTCGTCGGGATGATGGCGTGGTGCGCCTCAATCTTACTGGCATTAAAGGCTTTGTGTTTCTGGCCTTTATCCATATCTACGATCGCAGACGCCAGTTCGGGTACGGTGGCCGCTATAGCAGTGGCAATATCTCCGGCCTGGTAATAATGCTCATCTGAAAGATAGCGATTGTCAGAACGTGGATAGGTCAGAAGCTTGTGAGTTTCATACAGCCCCTGCATCACATCGAGCGTATCTTTTGCAGAATAACCAAATCGCTTTGCGCAGAGCTGCTGAAGCGTGGAAAGGTTAAGCGGAAGCGGAGGCTTGCTATTTTCCGGCTTTGTCGTCGCGATAGTAACAATAGCATCCTTACCCGTAACACGTCCGGCAATATGCGCGGCCTGAGCTTCGGAGATCAGGCGTTTTTTCTCGTCTATCTGATCGTCGTCTGTTGTCTGATATTTCGCCTTAATCTGATGCCCGTTCATCGACAGACTGGCGAATACATCGTAATAAAAGCTTTCTGTGTGATTCTGGTTCGCCAGCGTGCGCATGTTCACCAGACCAAGAACGGCACTTTGTACCCGGCCAACGTTCAGAACGCCGTCATAGCCCTTCTCACGGCCTTTTAATGTACATCCCCGCGTCATGTTATAGCCAAAACCCTGATCGCACAGGGAACGCGCCAGGGCGCTTAACGTCATACCGCGAAATTTATCGTTAGGTTGTAAATTCGACAGTGATTTTTGCACTGGCGCAAGGTTGAGGTCGGCAACAAGCAGTCGCTGGACGGGTTTCTTGTTTCCGGCATAACCCAGAATCTCATCAACCAGCAAACATCCTTCATCATCGGGGTCGCCTGAATGAACGATGCTGTCGGCTTTATCGATAAGAGACAAAATAATGCGGGTCTGTGCTTCTGATTCAGGCTTGATTTTATATTTTGGCGGATAAACCGCTTTAATGGGTAAATCACTATAACGCCAGTTGGAATATTTGTCGTCATAATCCTGTGGGTCGTAAAGCTCCAGCATATGACCATAACACCAGGTAACGACATCAGAACCGTGTTCAAAATAGCCGTTTTTCTTTTCTGTATTGGGATTTCCGCCCAGTCCTTCAAAAATAGCCTTTGCTAAAGACGGTTTTTCTGCAATAAAAAGTCTCATTAATCAATCCTCAAGGTAACTTGAATAGTCAGGCTGCGCACCATTCTTTTTAAAGATTTCTTCCCTTTCCTCTATGTCTTCTTCTGCCTCCTGCACACTAAGGTCAAGGGTTCCTTTCAAAAAGGCACGCGCATTCTTGATTACATCTACTGTTAATTCGTTTTTTGTTCCGCGAATCATGCCAATAGCAATATTTATTATCTCCTTTATTTCAGCAGGAGTCGTTCTGTCCAGCACCGCGCCAAGTTCTTTAAGGTCAATATTTATATCGTCTGGTAAGTACATTTTGGCACAAGCGGCAGCGGCTTTAGTCCGAAAAGCACCTACAGATATGATTCTGTCAATTCTGCCAGGGCGTTTTCTGATGCGCGGATCAATCCGGTTAGGATAGTTCGTTGAAAAAATAACATATGTCCCGGCAAGATTTCGCGGTGTATCAGCCCCATCAAGAAAACTTAACGTTCCGGCATCAGCCCGATAAAGTTCATCAACCTCTTCAGCTATTATGATAACGGGTATTTTCTTTTGAGCTGCGGCATAGCAAACATCTTTAAAGTAATCATCAGCATAAACAAATACATATTTATCCTGATATTTTGCCCCCAAAGCTTTTGCGATAGTCGTTTTCCCTGTGCCCGGAGGACCAGTAAAAAGCACTTTTCGCATTCCTGACTGACCATAACGGGTGTAGAAATCAATATCCGAAAAGAACTGATTAAAGTCATTCTCCAGCTCATTAAACTTTGGATGAACAGAAAAACGTAAAGCGTTTTCTATTTCTTCCTTCCTTGCCTTACCGTGATAATAAACGCCGTCGTAACACCCGATTTTCCAGATACCTTTACGGGGTAAAGAGCGGTTTAATTTAGCGCGTCCAGCTTCGCAAAGATTATGAAGCATCGACATACTTTTGGTTGTGCCAACTGCGTACTCCATTCTGACTTTAGAGTTAAGAATGAAGCGAATAATATGAACCACTTCATTTTGACCAAGATGAATCCGGTATGCTCCCGAACCATCTTTAAACATAAGCTTTTTAATCCTCCCGGCTTTAGCCATAACAGGGCTACTTCCCGTATGAACGACGGTTGAAGCAACGGGTTCGATATCAAGATTCGAATAAATTTTACGATTCTTTCTGTTTATAAAAATCTCTGCCACTTTAGGATAGTAATCACAATCCTTTACGACAGTACCAAAATTATCTTCACCGTAATATTCTTTATGGAGCCGTAAAGCCTGCTCTACCAGAGTTAATTTACCCATATGCGCACCATGTATATTAAAAACCGTGACGTTGCCTGAAGATTTTCTTCAGGCAGAGGAGGGGTTGGACAAGCGAAGCGCGTCAGTTTTGTTTATGACGCCACTCCCACGGAGGAACGGGATTACTGTCAGCCCACAGGCCGCGCTTCTGTGTCTGAGCTTCCCGTTGCAGAGCCGGTAATGAGTTATCGGTGTTGTACCTGTCATAAACCCATGCAGCCCCTTTTAGCACTTGCTGGCGGTTAGCCTCAGTGCCGTTCGCTGTCACCACTCGTCCCAGGACTCGCCCGTAGCGATCTGTTTGCGTATAAGAGACGGTAACTGATTGCCCTGCCAGCAGGGCTTTAAGTTGATTGGTTGACCAGCGACCAAAGGGTTGTTTTTTTTCCGGTGCATCGATATTTATCAATCGGACTCGAATCGGAACTTCATACACAACAATTTTCGCGGGTAGTGTTTTAACTTCGATGGTATCTCCATCGAGAACGCGAATAACTTTCCCCTGAATCTGAGCAGCACACAATGTAGCTGGCAACAGGGCAACAGCAAAGGAAAGAACATTAAAAAAATGTCTCATTGCTTTCTTCCCTCCCATATTGCTGAGAGTCTTTTAAAAATGGATAAAACGACGACTAAAGCCACTGCGATAACAGCCAACGAAGGAAGTACATAGCTGTATAACTCAACCATGAAATTAATAAACTCAATGAGCGATTGCGGCTTTAAGGAAGCATCCCACAAAACGATAACAAAACGATAAAGCCCATAGACAATTGCCGGAAACCAGACCATAAACAACAAAATTTCAGTAAAAACAGAAGCGACCGATTTGACACTATCGATAATTTCAATTCCGGCAATTCTCACACTTCTTGCATCAGGTACGTTAATAATTTTCATCCTCCCACCCCTGTAAAAAATGTTCGCAAGTTCCAGTCTCAAACCTGAAACTTGCGTATTCACATCAGAATTAAATCAAACAGAATTAAAAGTTTTTCAATCGGCCAAAGCTTGAAATAATTTTACTTACTGTACCTGCATCAGCCGCAGGACATTCATTTAGTTTTTTCTTTCTGGCATCTGCCGTGTGATCGGGTAAAAAACCATGTTTATTCTTTTTCCTGATTGACATAAAACTTTTATACATCGGGTCACATTCTGCCGGACTACTTCCGTCAAGTTTTCCGGCAAGGCATAACACCATTGCACATGGATCGTTCGGGTCGGCCTTTTCCTCAGCATGAGCAGTTCCGGCAGCGAACGCACAAAGCAGCACTGCCGTGGTTACGGTCTTTTTCATATACACCTCATGGATAACGGGCAACTAACGCCCTGCGGTTGTTCAACCCCGGCTCAATAAAATTACAAGAATTTTATTAATCCGGCGTTATCGTGATAAATAAACACTGGTAGTCCGGCAAGAAAAACAGTTCATTTTATAACGATACTGTATGACACCGTTTGCACCGTTCGCCCTCAACCAGTTTTTAGCTGTGAAAAAGTCTGTTCCGTTACTGGTTTCAACAATCACTGAATCAGAATGTGCAACAGAATAAAAAACAGCATCATCGTAAAGGCGGTTTTCAGGCCTGAAATTATGGATAACCTTAACCCACGATGAATTAACCTTGTCTGATTTAATAACTGAGTATGTCGGTTGCCAGTCCATTAATTGTGTATTCACCGTTTCAGGATTCTGTTCCCAGTCAACCTGTGGTGGTTCAGGCGGAGAGGAACAGGCAGAGAGAAAAAGGACACTGACCATTAACATTTTTTTCATAGTAAAACCTCTGACTCCAGCTCACCGACGGAGAGCATTTTTTCTTTAGAAGGATATTTAAGCCCTTTAACACCCAATACTTTTTTAGTCTTATTCAGAGAGGCGGTTAACTCGGTAAGTTTGGGGCTTACCATCATCAGCCTGTCCATAAAATACGGGTCGAGGAAGTAGAGGGCTTTCTCAGCTTTAACCGGGTTTTCACCTTTAAGAATGATAAATTCTTCTTTAAAATCCAGCGTTCCCAGCTCCTGCGGGAGCACAAGGGCGCGCTGCGCCTCACTTTCTGAACTGCTTTTCGACGTTGAGCGTCCGCTTGTCTTGCTTGAACCTGTCGATTTGGTGGTGATATAGCCCAGCTTTTCCGAAATCTTTTTAGCGTCATCTTCTTCACTGACAGCGTAGATAATCCGGCAGGGATGCGCACTCATCAGCGTTTTGGCACCTTCAACACCATAGATTTCATTAAGCTGACTGATATTCTGGTAAATCGTCAGAAGTTTGAGTTTAAACCCGGCAATATAACCCGAACCTTTTTTAATGATTGGCATGTAACCAATAGACGGAAACTCATCCAGGAACATCAGACAGTCATGTTTCAGTGTCGGGTCAAAGTCAGGGTTTTCTCGTAACGTGACTTCCACAACGAAGTTAAAGAACAGGTTGAGGAAGTCATAGGCCAGGGACATATCTTCAGCATTAACGCCAACATAAACAGTGATATCTTCCCGGCGCAACTGGCGAAGGTCGAAATCATTGCCGTCTGTACATTTGCGAACAGTCGGAAGATAAAACAGACTCATTTTCTTACGAAACGAACCATCAATACTCGAACGTTGTTCGTCTTCGGTTTCGTGATACTCCCTGATTTTGGTCAGGGCATCGCGCAGATGATACAGCGCGTTTTCATCAAGTCCTTTTGTTCCCTCCAGGTCTTCTCGCTTACTGAGTATCAGCTCCCGGTCGATGTTGCTGTACAAATCGACTACAGAACCAATTGAGAAAACAGGTTTAAGCCCGAACTCACCAAGCCAGGAGGGGTCGTAGTTAATAAAGAAATGAAGCAATTTTGCCAGCCCCGTCCAGTACTGCCCCGCGAGGTTATTAAAGTGTGCTTCCGCTCCGGTCAGACCGTAAGACGGGAACAGGATCTCAATCAGCTTCAGCAGGTCTTTAGCCCCGCTCTCTTCTTTTAAATCAATATAGAAAAGCGGGTTAAACTGATGCGTTTTACTGTTGAAAGGGTCAAGAAGATAGACCTTATTACCCAGCAGTTTTTCACGTACCTTACTGGTGATTTTCCACAGTTCCTGTTTTGGATCTAATGCAATCAGGGAATGTTTCCTGACCAGCAGGTTTGGAATACCTATTGCAGCCCCTTTACCTGCGCGGGTTCCTGCGCCAAGTGATACAAAATCTGGTGCGGTATACCACAGGTATTTACCTTTATATGCACCTACAAGAATATCAGTATCGTTTTCTTTCTCCCATTTCAGAAGTTTCGATTTTCTTAAATCATTATCACTGGCAAACTTCGCGTCACCATAAAGAGCAACATCCGTTTTATTCAGTTGCCAGATAATAAAAACAGGCACAATGAGAGACGAAACCATACCTGATAAAAGAGAGGGGATTGCGGTTAACCTGATATCTGTCCGTATATTACTCTCTGTTATTATCCGCCACAGCAGCATGGAATCAAAATTCTTCCATATATAAAGCGGCGTTTTTCCGTTCAGGAAGTAAACAGCAACTGAGCCAGTATAATACGTCACAAGACACATAACCAGACCGATAAAAGCCCACTGGCCTTTATCGGGTAGTTTCAGAGACATAATCACTCCTTCAGCTTTTCAAAGTATTCCTGAAAATGAATATCACGATAGTAAATACCCGATGCAAATCGGTTATCTTCCTCATCGATGTACTTAATACTCATAATCACATCGACGTTGCTTAACACCCTCCGCAATATAATGTTATAAGGCAAATTCTGACATTCAGGGTTCATATAGCACCGTTGAACCAGTCCAAGCACAGCATCTTCAGGGGTGCTCTCATGGACGGTTGTAAGGTTCCCTGCATGGCCGGAACTTGAGCCTTTGAGAAAATCCCAGGCTTCCGCGCCGCGAACCTCAGTCATGAGGATTCTGTCCGGGTTCATACGAAAACCAGAACGTAAAAGAGAAGCGGAACTGACAGTGCTACTTTCCCCTTCTGACGGGTAATACAATTTCACATGATTTTTGTGGAACCTGAACTTTGCTTCATCTGTATCTTCAATTGAAATACATCGTAAATGATGGGGTATGTACTGAAGACAGGCATTTGCAAAGGTGGTTTTACCCGCCCCCGTTCCGGCACAAAATACCATCGTTTTACCCTTAACCAGGCATTCAGGGACAAATTGTTCAAAACAATTATCTTTAAACATTGAAGATAATTCATCTTCTTTATCCCTGAATTTCCCCCCTTGATTTAGCCTTGAGTAAAACCCTTGTTTAACAAAGGTATCATGGTCGATAAACACACTGGACGGCTTACGGATTGTAATAGACACCGTTTCCCGTTCCGTTGCCGGGGGAATAACTATTTGTACACGCTCCCCTCCGGGGAGCGTAACAGAACGTAAGGGATATTCTGGCGTAACCGACCCACCATCATGATAATCAGAAATTGCCCCTGCAAATGACATACAATCTTTAAAATCCATTTTTAATTCATGCTGCTGCCATTTCCCACTCACTTTAACAAACAGTTCATCAGGCCGATTTACCGCGATTTCAGTTAAACCATCGACTTCATTAAGCCAGTGGTGGAAGTATTCATCTATTATTTCATAAACAATATGTCTGTTCTCTGCATCCTTCATAATTCACCTTTTCCTTTAAGATCTTCAATAAAACGCATGACTTCTTCGTAATTAAATCGATGCGTTTTGATTTGTTTCAGTGGTTTGGGGAAAGGAACGCCATTTATTGGTATGCCCTTACGAATATGATGGTATATTTCGCTTTCCCTTATTCCTAACAGCATTGAAAACTCTTTGATATCCAGCGTTATCAAATTACCTCCGGGTACCCACCATTTTTAATTTGTAGATGCTGGAGAAATCCAAATCCTGACCAACGATCAGAGTAATGATTTCCCCCTGGTTTTTATAAAGCGTTGGAGGGATATTTACGCTGTTTGCAAACGCTTCGCGTGCTATATCAGCAAAAGCCTGGCGACTGTTAGCTGTATAGTCGGTCTGATTGTCTTTATTACTTTTAGCCGCTCCACTTGCGGCCTGTGCCACATCGGGGATCATGCCAACCATCATCGCGCCCATAAAGCGATCTGCAAAATGTGTGTCAATCCAGCCTGAAGCCCCGGCCTCACCCAGCGCTCCCGCCGCCTGTGTATCAATCAGCGGAATATCAATGAAAGGTTCCTTACGTGTTCTAAGCTTCGTAGCAGCGATAAACACGGCTCCCTGACCATGATTGAACGTGCCCGTTTTATACATCAGATATGCGGCTGTTCCCTTTTCAATTAGCTTTACATTCCTGTTTGCACTGTATACGTCCTCATTAATCGTACAGACCAGCTTGCCAGCCAGATCAGAAATAAATCGTCTGTCCAGCGAGCACTTAATCGCGGTATTTTCAGGAATGAAAAGGTTAGGGTCATAAGGAACGCGCGTAATTTTAGAAAGCTGCGCGGGTTGCCCTGCATTAACAGGCTGAACCTCTGCCTGTTTGTCACTGCCGTCCCCCTCGTTCCTGGTATTGCTGGCCGTTGATGAGCTACCACCGGAATTTGAGGAAGCAGAGCTGCTCCCCCCATAGGCCACATCCAGCGCACGACTGAAGTTTTGTTGTACTTTTTCCGGTGGCGTTTCCGCTTTGCCGCTGCTTTCCTTCCGTTCTTCCGTCTTAGCCGGTTCTTCCCTGGTGTTGAATGGATCAACATCATCGCTGAGTCCTGTCGCGCGTTTTACTGAACCAGTAGATACCGCATTACTGGCAGGCTTATCATCACCGCTGGACATTGCACGAATAATCGACGGGATATAGTAGACAGACACCCCGGCGGCCAGCAGAAGGAAAGCGGCCACAATAATCACCAGCCCCTTACGCGATTTTTTAAGCTTCTCGATACCCAGGCGTTTTACTGATTTACCGTCATCTTCATCTCCCTTATCCGTTTTATCGTTTTGCTCAATTTCTTTCTGATGCCGTTCCCGTAGTGCCTGTTCAATTTCTACAGCGGTCGGGATTTTATTTTCCTGTTCGCTCACTGGATCACCTCTTTCTCAACGTTCGGGGAAACGGTATCTCCTGCCGGAAGACGGACTTTGCCAAAGCCCCGGTTTTCAACCCCAACAACCTGATTTCCCATACGCAAAACAAAGCGCTGGTCTACAGGAACACCAACAACGGTGAAACTACCGCTGTTTTTGACTACCGGGTTAGTCAGCGTTTCCTGTTCGCCGCTCATAACAAAGACGCTGGGGATTTTCTTCAGGGGGCTGAAGCCAAACCAGGTATAGCGGCCATCGTCATACGCATAATCCGGGCTGATTGACTGGCTGCCGTCAGCTACCCGCTTCCAGTAATCCCAGTTCTTGGGCGACTTCGCATTTTCAAGAGAACGGTTGATTGCCTGCTCCTCCTGCCGCTTGTTAAGAGCCTCAATCCGTTTCTTCTCGATTTCGGCTTGCTCCTTCCGGCGTTCCTGCGGGTACTGGTAATTAACAACAAACGCGATCTTATCCGGCTGCCGGAACGTTCGGGCGTTCAGCTCCATGCTGTAATTACGTTTTGTTGTGCGAACAAACAGGTTTGTTCGCCAGCGTTCCAGGTCGTTTTCAGGATCAAGGGCTACACTGACCACCTCTGAAGACTGGTTGCCATTGTCATCGGTACTGTTCTTCTGTACGGTCTGTTTGACGGGCTTCACTTCGAGATACACCAGGTTATCTTCTTTGTTCACTTCCCAGCCCTGGGGAAAGCCGGTTCTGGCACTGATGACCGTTTCATCCTCGTCAAATACCAGTGTGGTTGTATAGCCAACCGCACTGTTTATGACTGTCGTGTTTTGCGGGTTATAACTGACAATCTGATTACGGGGATCAAAACGGCTGGCTGCTGGCGTAACGGCTGCATGGCAGACGTGCGACACCAACAGAAGCGCCACAATTAGCGCTCCTTTATTCATTTTCATAGTTTTCACCCTTTCACTTCTTTATCGCGTACATAGCTCGTTACAACGAATTTAAGCGGGTTATTGTTTCGGTCACCCGATGCCATTTCGACCTGTGGTTCAATACGGTAGGTCAACCGGACGTTCCAGTATTCATAATCATCCTGGCCTGTCGCGACATTTCGAATGGTTAATTTAAACCGGATATATGCTCCCATATCCTTATCATCGCGCCGGGATGACGGACTGATAATCACGGACGGATTATCCTGAACAGATGCGGTTTTTTCCGCTTTATTATAAATAACCTTTGGTGACTGGTTGCCGTTGATTAAAGCGTTGTAATCCGTCGCCACATTCTCAGCGCTGTATAACAGAACATAATCATAATCATGCTGGAGACTGAAATAGTTATACCCTTCACGACGCTTCACATACTGAGTAATGAAGTATTTCGCCAGCGCTTCATTTTCAGAGAGGTTTTCTTTTTTAACAGAAGTCAGTCTTTCAGCAACGCCAGTGACACCATTAATAAGATAAGCTTCGACAACCGTACTCTTTAACGGTAGCGCTCCATTCAGTGCCAGCAGAGACAACACACCTACGGCAATTCCTGCAATACCACCGAATTTATAAATGCGGTTCATTTTCTCCTGCATCAATACATTTTTCTCTTCAAAAGTAGTTGAAGAGTCTGTTACTTCTTTTTTCTTGTTAAAACCGGGAAGTTTTAATCCTGAGAGTTTAAACCCCATTGCGCATTACCTCTGCTGAATTAACAGGTTCGCTTTTTCCGGATACCGGAGGTTGTTTATGTGACGCCTGGCATCCGACAAGGCAAAGCGTCACGATAGCCGTGATAAGTAGTTTCATAATGTGAGAACCTAAATAGAGGAGTGAATATTTACTGCGGAATACTCAGAGTTGACAGATTTAAATAATAAATCGGTTAACCTCCATATTTCTTTTTCGCCGCATCTATCGCAGCCTGGCGAAGCCTCTTAGCGCCAATATTAACGCCCTGCCCGGTCAGATTCCCCAACTTACCGGATACACCAGGAGACTGGTTGAACCCTCCATCCTGACGGCGAACGCCTTTCCATGCGCCAATCCCTGCATTTTTACCCATACCAAGCAGATTACGCCCCATACGGGAAGCGCCGAACACGCCAGCACCAATCCCCATTGCGGCTGCCCCTTGCATCGCGCCTTCAACACCTACCCCTGCGAGCTGGGAAGCATAGGTTTTGGCTTGCCAGATAATCCAGGCCATAAATGCACCTGCAACCCCGGCCTGAGCACCTGTTGATATCAGATTTAATTCATCTGCGTTAGCTATCGAGATTGTCAGAATGCCATTAAGGAACGTCATTCCCGCTTTAATTGCCAGTCCACAAAACAAGAATATGAAGCATGAGCTAAATATTAACTGAAGCCAGCTATTAAACATCTGCCTTAAAAAACCAAATGAAAGACAAATAATAAACAACGGCGCGGTAATAGTAAGTATCTTAATAGTAACTTCGGCGGCGAGATAAACTATTGAAGTTAGCAATAATGCAATTATCCCTCCAGCATATGTTAATAAAGATGCGATTGCCCCATCTGTTTTCACATACTTCGAAGTATCTTTGGACATAAGATATGCAGCTACCTGCTGAACTTTCTCCCAAAGCTCGTCAACCCATTTCCAAGGATCACCTCCTGCAAATGTTTCCTTCAGCCCATCAATGGCCTGAGTTGCACTATCTAACCACCCCCCCATATTTTTGACAAAAACAAGAATTAACCAGAATCGACATAGATTCCATAAAAAATCCTGCACTGCGGTTTTTTGCTTCCCAACTATTGTGGTATAAGCATACCACAATATATAAATGGAAATACCATACTTACCCAACTGAGACGCTATTGAAGAAAAGTTATCTAACTGACCAGTCAAAGACTGGTCAAGAGTTTTAACAATAACGTCATGAGCGGCCTGGAAATACCTAGAAGTTGCCATAGTGGCTCCTTTTAACTTCCATCTTTACCCAATACATTTTTGAATGCATCTTTATAGTCAACATGCTTAGGATGTAATTGCTTATACCTAAACAAACCTTCCTTAGCGTTTTTACAATTTTCGCTATCACTCCCAGACTTTTTGCATTCAGCTACTTTTTTCGTTGCATCGTCTACGTGAGACTGCCACCAGTCTACAGATTTAACCTCTTCACACCCGGTAAGAAAGAATGTAAGCCCCAACGCCGCAACTAATCCATATTTTTTCAAAATGCCCCCTCAGTTCATTTCATAACTCTGCTGCTCAAATGCTGCCTTATAATCAACAACTGGAGTTTCTTTATTAACAGCCCCTAATTGTTTCTCCTGGAAAGCAGCCTGTAACATTTTCTCCTTGTATTCTGCAAGATCGCGCTGCTTATCGCGATACATTTCATACTGAAATTTGAGCTTGTTAAATTTCAGGCTTGCCAGAGATACAGCGTTTGTCGCGTCCTGCGTGGCTTTCGTGTCCTGGGCGTTCTTCACCTGGTCGATAAGGTCGGCCATTTCCTGATTATCTTCACGCAGTTTACTTTCCAGCTTATTGCCGTACTCGATCCCCGCCAGTTGGGACAGGAACGAGGCTTCACAGCCCCGCACCAGGTCGCCCGTATATCCCAGCCCCTTACAGGTGTTTGTCACCTTATAATCGGCCAGTAGTGATCTGGCTTGCTCAGACAGGGTGGCTTCCGGGTTCTTAATGTAATCATCAATGAAGGAGTTCCCCTGGTCGTAAATATTCTCCAGCTCCTTACTGACAGATTGCGCAGACTGCACCAGTCCCTGAACATCACGAATGCCCGTTTTGGTCAGCAGCTCCTGCTTATAGGCATTAATCTGTTTCTGGTAGTGGTTCACGGTGTCCTGCCACTGTTTGAGGCGTTCTGTCCAGCGCTGCGCTTCGACAGCCCATTCAGGGTTTGCATCAATGGCAACGGGAACACCAGCCTGAGCACCAGAAATAACCGTAACAGAGGCGATAAGTGCCGCAACGATATGCTTTTTCATAGGGATTCCTTAAATCAGGTTTGCACGTTCCAGATAGGTATCAAGCCACTCTTCCGGCTTCATACCCTCTTTCCAGATTTCATCGAACAGTTCAAGCTGGGGTTTCGATGCGCTGAGAACCGGTAGGTAATACGCCGCTTTTCCCAAATCCAGTCTTGCGAAAGCCGCAAAATCATCACTTTCCCCCTTCCTCTGTGGGTTTTTGACGACCAGGAACTGACGAGATAACGGGTCAATGGCTTTAATTTTGTCAAAATAAAGTTCTCTCACTTCCAACTCGTCTACGTACTCACTACGTTTCGCTTTGGGGTTCGCCAGATAAATATGTGTTGCGCACTGCTCACGAACGGCAGCCGCGATAGGTGATTTAATTAGTTCATCCGGCGATTGTGTCGCTACGACAAGCACCATATCCAGCTTACGCGCGGTTTTGAGTTTGTTATAAACAAAATCTCTGAACGCTTCGTTGTTAATCCATTGCCAGAACTCATCCATGTAGATAAGGAGTCGGCGGCCATCAGCCAGCATGGTGACACGGTAGATGAGATAGAATGAAGCGGCGCTGGAAAGTACTTTGTTATCCAGAAACTCCGTTCCGTCTATACCGAAAACGTCCAGGTTGTCCACATCAAACGTATCGTCCGGGTTATCAAACACCCAGCCAAATTCCCCTCCCTGCACCCAGGCATTCAGGCGTGCTTTAAGCCCATGCCGCCGGGTTTCAGTATCATCAGGCTCCAGAATGAGTGGTCGCAACTTACTGATCGGATAAGAGCGGTTTGACCTCTGCATCAGGCGCTCAACGGCATCAGAAATCAGGCGGTTCTGGTAATCATCAAGCGGCTCACTGTTAAGCGTACAAAGTAGCCTCACCAGGTCTTTCATAAAGGAAATATTTCGTTTGGTTGGTGGCAAAGCCGCAGGGTTCCAGCCAGTCGGCTCTCCTTCTTTCACCCGAAAGTAAGCACCTCCCATTGAACGTATACCGGGTTCCGCTGCCCGATCTTTGTCGAAAAATACTGTAGTTAACTTCTTTAATTTCCTCTCAGGTGGAAAAGACTCCGGCGTTCCGAACTGCTGGGCGGCGAAAGCCTTAGTCATCATCACTACCGTTTTACCCACGTTTGACGTACCAAGAATTTCGGTATGCCCCAGCGTGGGGTTTTTACCGAAGTAATTTTGATGCTCGGTAGTCATGTGATAGTTCAGGTTATAAATATCATTTCCTGAGCCGCCCAGGGTGATAAGGTTGTTACCCCAGGTATTTCCTTTCTCCTTGCCCGTAAAGAAATTATGGAAGCTTTCCATTTCGGCAAAGTTCAGACTGCTGATAGAACTCAGGCGTGGCCGTAACGTGTAGTTACCAGGTAACTGAGCAAAATACGCTGCGCCAAGACTCAAGGTTGAATAGGTTACGATCAGCCCTAAATCCTCCAGGGTCGTCGTTACAATATTGGTGTCCTTCACCAGACGCTCCGGCGAATCTGCGTAAACAATCAGTGTCTGGTGACTTTTCCCGAAAGAAATATAGCCGCTGGAGACCATATCGAGACCAACTTTCAAATCAGCGAGCAAGGATTTAGCGGCATCATCGGTCATTTCGAGTTTGTCGATCTGATCATCCAGCGCCTTGATTGCAGACTGCTTGTCTATCGGAGTTAAAGAGGAAGTCTGTACATACTCAACCGGGAGATACATCAGTGCATCAAAAATTCCGGCATCCGTTTCCTGAAAGTAGTCCTTGATCTCGATGCAACGAAAGTACCGGGCATGGTCAGAGGCAGTGATTTGTCCAGCATCGTTACCAAAGAACAGGTCTTTACCACCCAGGTATGTATAAAACGGACTATTGGTGACTCTGACTTTCTGCCAGCGCCCGGATAGCAGTTTCTGGAACAGCGTAAGCTGTTCTGAATAAACTATATTATTTTCTTCATATAACCCAAGACGACGGGAATGAAACCGGGAGAGATAGGTGCTCAATCTGCCACATATTTCATTCATATCATTAATGGGTTCTTCGAAGATATTTTTATTACCCTTTTTCCTTGAAAGAAAATGCGTCACTTTATCTTCAGCGCTGAACGGTTTATAGCATACGGTTAAGTATAATTTGTTTTCAAAATACTCAGCCGCCGAAAGCGATTCGTAATAATCGTTCATCACTCTGTTGACGAATGGGATCTTGCTGTCAAATACAGGTCGCACTTCTTTTCTAACCCGAATACGATGCGTATAAAAGGTAACGGGTTTCCCATCAAAACTACGTATCAGCGTATTGAGCTGGTCAGTAAGCAAGGCTAGATCCGCTTCATCTACACATTCAAAATAAGCTCCGTCAATCTGCCAGGTCGCCAGTAGATCATGGTTTCTGGTAACAATGAGGTTATCAGTGATGTGTGATGAATACGGGATTAACTCTTCAAGAGAAGACTGGTCTTTAAGCTTCATAAAATTGTCCACTTTCGATATATCGACTGCGTCGTACGAACTCCCCGCATAATGGACGGCATTGAAGCGCTTGTTTGCCAGAGGATTACCTTTGATTTGCATTCGCAGATAAAGCAGGTCAAAAAAGCGTTCATCTATCTTCGTAACTCGCTTGATGGCATACCAGCCAGGGAGGATGAGGGCATACATAGCCTCATGAATCCAGACACCAAGCAAAACGCAGATAACGCACATTCCAAGAAAGGGGTAGAGCGGAACGCCCAGCCCCCTAATCAAAGCGGGGCGTGTCAGCCCTTTAAAAACGGTACTCATTTTTACGCCCCCTTTTATTACATATTACGCTAACCAGTCAGGCAGATATGGCGCAACAATAAAGATGATAATCCCGATAATTAAAGGCGTAATCCACGCTGCATGCTGGCGTGAGAAGATAGCGATATAACCAATTACCAGCGCAATGATGGTGATTGCTGGCTTACGGATATCCGTCAGAAAATCGATAATCTTCTGCAAGAAGCCAGTTGTTTTAGTGGATACATCATCAGCAAAGGCGGGTTCTGCTACACAAAGCATCAATGCAGCCATAAATACAGAAAGAGTTAAATAACGTTTATTGAGTTTTAACATCGTTTGTTTCCTTTTCATCTAAAACAGTGCCACGCATGGCATATTGGGGATATACGGTAACTTCTTTAGGTTTGATACTCTGTGTTACATTCTCCTTTCTGATTGCATCTTTAACTGAAGGAACCACCCAGTTTTTTTTGTTATCAGGCGGATTAAACCCTATGCGCTGTATATAACTGGTGTTATTAAAATCTGATTCAGGTTTAGTTCCTGTTTCTGGATTGCCGGAATAATAGCAACTCAGGCCACGTAAAATATCGCCACCACGTTTATAACAATCCACCAAAATTTGCTCTGAAACCTTGAGATTTTCGCAGGGGTCAAACATTTTCTCAGCGGTTGTATTGAAGTTTGCAAAATTCGTACTCGTTATTTGCATAAGACCGACTGAGTAACGATGATTTCGTGATTCAATTTGATTTACGATCTGGAGTGCAGCCTCCTTAGTTTTGGGAAAGTAGGACACTACGCCTTTGTCACCGGGCTTACGTTCAACCTTCGGTATTATCTCGGCAATAGCATATGGGTTAAAACCAGATTCAACCCTTGCAACTTCATGCGCAGTATCGGGATGAACGCTGGCCGCGCATTGCAAAGCAAGCGCCGCAAAAGCAGTAGTAGATAACATGATTTTCTCCCGGCCAGAACAGCGCGGAAAGTTTAGACTGAATGGTTAGTCATCGAAGTCGTCATCGTCTTCATCGTCTTCGTTTATCAGCTCCTCAATAGCCTGGCTGGAATATTTTTTTATGAGGTACTGGACAACACCAGAGCTTGAAATACGTCGCCCCCTGCGATAGCCAATCTCCAGAGCAATTTTATCCAGTTCCTCACGAGAAGCTGAGGGCAGGTAGAGTGTATTACGTTGGGGCTTGCGTCTCGTTGCGGTTTTTTTTCGGGTAGCAGTCATTTTTCTTCCGTTTCATTTTGTGGGTTAAGCTTCTCTCTGTGATGTAGTGGATGAAAGCCATACTTCTTTGCTGCGGATTATCCATGAGTAGAATTTCAGCAAAATCGTGTGGAATTGATTTCCTTAAAAGATTTGCCTGAGCTGTTGTATGTGATTGTCTGTACAAAAGCTCCGCCATCACATCTTCTGGTACAGGTAAAGGCTCACCGCCAAATGAGATAAAGCGTTGTACGTAAGGGATAGCAGTTATTGTAGTGGAATGAACCTCTTCAAAATCTGCCTGGATAAAAAGATAACCGGGAAAAAGCGGCAAACGTCTTTCTCGATATGAAATTATCTTATCCGGGCGACGATACCTTTCAGTCTCCATAGGACAGAAGTAAGAGAAGTTCAGGCGTTCGAGATGAGCAAAAACTGCTGCAAATCTCGTAGTGGTGAATTGCAAAACATACCATTCCATAGTTTTTCCTTTCAGGCGCTCTCTCGACTCGGATGACCCCGAATCAGAGAAAAAAAACAAAAGGACAAATTTACATCTCATAAAAACTTTATCAGCTACATGTGCTGCGTTCAACCACACAAGCAGATCTTTAGATCGCATTTACGACACATTTCATTTTGTTTGTGCTTGTATTTTATTTATATCTAGATACATATGCTATTTGATAACAAAAAAGCAGATCGATTGATCACCATGCGCTTATTTTATAGTCAAGTTAACTAAATTTTTTACCGCTAGTTACTTTTTACAAAAACTCTGCTAACAAGATAAATAAATCGATCTTAATCAATAAGTTACCGGAGAGTATGAATTATCCTAAACGAATTCCGATTTTCACTTTCTGTTCGCTTTGAATCATCGACTGTTTTATTTGCGAGAAATTTCTCATCTGGAGTTGCTGTTTCTTAATCATCTCCGCGCTGTTCAGCACCAGCTCTTTACTGGATGAAGAGATTCTGTCTATGCCCTTAACCCCCAGGTTCTCTAGCTGCCACTCATTCCTGTGTGCAGTCTTCCAGCCATGCTGTACACCGTTCTTATCAAGTGCAGGGATTTTCACCTCCTTTTGTCCTAACTTCTTCAGCTTAACAAGATCACCTTTCTTAACGTTCTCGCGAGTGGTTAACTCACCAAAATCAGCCCCCCAATATGTTTTCTCCACGCCCTTGTTCAGTGTCTTAAGCTTTATGAAATGCTGCTTTGGTTTGGTTTTATCGTTCTGATAATGGTCGTAGCCAACATCAACAACCTCATAAACGCCCTTCTGTCGTTTTGGCGCTGTTTTGTGCGCATCTTTAATAGACTGGTTAAGTCCATGCTGCTGCTTATGAGTGGCTTTAACGTCATAGCCCTTCATCTTCAGCTCTTCACAAAAACCTGTACGAATTTCCCGTAAATCTTTTTTCCTGATATCAGCTCGTTTACCGTCATTATCACGAATACGAAAAACGACATGCACGTGTGGATGTTCTTTTTTGTCGTTATGATAGCCAAGCACAAAACGATGATTTGGGTACTTCTTGTTCATCGTTTTCCTGACAGACTCAAGCAGATCTTCAGGTTTTACCTTTGCTGATACAGGCGGTGAAAACACAATATTTTGGGTTACTTTTTTATTTTCCTTACCTTTATCATCGAAAACATTTTGAGGGTCATTAGCACGATCTATCATGTGCTCTTTAGCCTCCTGAATCTCATCACCTTTCCATACCTGACCGCTTTCACTCATCACTGGCAGCTCTGACTCCCGGCTCATATAGTCAATACTGTTTCGAACTCCCTGCCGGGTAATCGCACCTCCTGAGATTTTGACAACAACCTCCTTACTGGCACCCTTGCGGTTGATACGTTCCTGAACGTTGCGTTGATAGTTTTTACCACCATTTTTAACTTTATGGGCGAAAGCAGACTTGCGGCCAGCTTCAGAGGACTTACGCTTAACCCTGAATTCCTTGTCAACATAAACGCCCATGATTACACCTCAACCTTGTTAGAAACAGTTCGCCCTTTGCATAACATAATGTAGTTTTCAAACTCACTTTTGAGACTCATTATCTCTGAACTCAACCGCTCAGCGTCCTGATAGAACCCATCTTTATCAAGTACTCTGGCATTATCATTAACGATAATATAATGAAAGTTTCGCCCTATTTTATCTATTGCATTACGGCAACGATTCATCACCAGAAGTTCCTGATCGAAAAAATCAAGTTCATTTTCAAGTGTCGTCTGGATTCGATAACGACATTCTCTGGATAAATTCCAGCCATGACGATGAGCCGCTTTCTCTATTAAAGTTCTTTGTTTCCCTGTCAAATACATTGTGGTTTTGATAAAATCATCATTGTCTTTTGACACATTAACATCTTCATTTTTAACCTTGCTTTTCAGTAAAGCATTGGCAAGCAGCTTCATTCCTTTTGCCACGGTTAAACCCGGTTCATCTGGATAAAGTGTTTTAAGACAATCAAGTAGATCATCATGTTGGCTTTCTTCAATCCTGAATTGAACTTTTTTCATAAAACTCTCCAACAAGAACCGACTGTAGGTCACCGGGCAAACGTTGCGGAATGGCGTCAGAGACGTCATTTTGCGGCGTTTGCCCTATCCTGCATCGCAGTGAACTACCTCCACACATAAATTGTGCTTCAGCGTCCATCGAAATGCAAAAAATGAAAGGCTATCGTGGCTGTGATCTGGTGCGTCTGCGACCGGAGACAACGGATTCGCGGCTAACTTGGGCGGAAATAAATTCGCTACGCGAATGGCCTGGCAGGGGGCGCGAGCGCTGTTTTACGGAATATACAAAAAAAGCACCTCCCGTAAACGGGAGGGCTTCGGCGATTCAGGAACGGGAATTTTATTCTGCCTCTGGTGTGTCGCCTTCCATGCCCTGCCGGGCATCATGGAGCCAGCGGCGGAGGTTACTCATTCTTTCCCGGTTTGCCCGGCTGGGACTTTTTCCCCTGTTACCGCTTAGTATACTCCAGACTCTTAACCCGGCCTCGTTAGTCCAGTGCAATACAATTTCCCCTTTGCTGTTAAATCCCAGCGAAAACCGGACAGCTCCCCGCCTCTGTTCTGCACTGATAAAATCTAAAAACTCCTGTTTTTTCATAGCACCTCCTGTTTTTCTATCAGTGCTTTTGTTTCTTTCTTTTCCAGGGCTTTTCTGAGTAATGCCATGTACTCAGGAAAAGCAGAGAATGGCATCAAGGGAAAAACCGGACGCCCACCCTTTTCAACAGTCTGTATTGCTGATAACATGCGTTCCGACATTTTATATTCCTCGCGAGGGAATTGAGTGTCACGGTATCAGGTTGCCTCCACAACCTGATACCACCCCTAATTGATTAACTCCGCAGTTCTCTTATCGCTTCATTTTTGGCTTCCTCCAGTTCTTTAAGGGTATATGCGAAATTCTTCCAGTTAATTACTTCGTTTATAACCTCAGATTTACTTAAACCACACTCATTAAACCAAAAGTTAATATTTTTCTTGAGGGAATTTTTCGCCGTCAGTTCCTCGGACAACAATTCACTAACAGACGTGATAACATAACCACGACCGCGATTTTTATCTTCGAAAGAATGAACGACAAGGAAGAGAGTTTCTGAATGGACAAAAGCAGAGCAGGTGATTTTTTCTTTCTTAGTGTTTAAAGCCTGGAAAGTGATAACATACGTGTTCATTTTAGTCTCCCGCCCGTTTGGGCTACTGGATCATGGTAAGGAACTATTCCCGACCTACAAATAAATTATACCATCATATGATGGTAATGCAATTTATTTAGTCACTTTATCCTGATTTTTTTCTCTCTTAACGAGCTGGTAATCTGGATGTTCATCAGCCAGGAGCAAAAGTAATTCATACGTACCAGCGGCTAAACCACGAGACGTTTTACCGGATGTTTCTTTGGCTTGCCAGGCTGATAACGTAAAACCAAACCGTTCAGCGGCTTCCTGCTGCGTAAAGCCAGCTTTAATACGTGCTTGTTTCACCTCTTCAGGTGTTGGCTTAAAACTCATGATTTTGTACCTTCACAATAGTATCTGTATAGAATTTCAATAAAATTGGATCATCAATTTCATCTTTAACGTTCGAGAATTCTTCGTAATAAAATGATTTTTGGAAAACAATCTTTTTAGTTGTTTTTTTATCCGCTTCTTTAGAGCGTACCTTCATCAGTTTTTCAAGTTCAATAAACAAACGTGTTGCATCTTCAGACACAACAATCCTGTATGTTACATTACCTTTGTTTTTCCTGTCGCTCAGGACTTCATTCATTTTTTGCCTCATAGCTGTTTAATAAACCCCGCTACCTTTATGAGCTGATCTACACTCAGGCCACGAATTACCATTTCATATCCGTCGCCCCGTTCTGATACGTTACCATCTAACCCATTCTCAACTTTAAACCCGGTCAATGTCCCATGCCAGCTTTCAAGATGCACTAAACGAGATAGCATTCCTTTCAGGATCAGTTTTTTCTCGCGTTTTTGCTGTAACTGTTGTTCATACTCTCGCGCCATATCTACATTATCTAAAGCATCCGACAGGATTTTCTTTTCAATATCGGCGGCGATTTCTACAGGGTTACGCTCTGGCGATACTGTGCAAGTATGGTAAGGACTTCTCCAGCTGCGACTATCTACGCTTCCAATGATAACTAACCTTCCTTTCTCCATTCGAATATGTATAGAGTAATTTTTAAAATCAGGTGAGGTTAGCTTAATCCTGTACTGGCAATCATCGAGCAGATTTACACGCCAGCCGTTCCCCAGGATTCGACAAACGATTTCAAACACCGGTTTATACCGTTCAAAGAAATTTTTCTGTTCTTTCATCGATTCAGCCTTTTGAACTCAATAAAAAAGCCGTAAATCGAATTACGGCAGTTTTAAGACTATTCATCAAAGTGTCCATCATCACTTGCAGCTTCCTGGGCTTCGCATTCCTGCTGATATGCTTCTTCCTTCGCAAAAAGATGCGCCCATCCTTCTGCGTTTAAGCCACGGTGCAAGACTGAACCATTTTCATTGCATTCTTTGGCTGTAACTTCGATCTCATCCGGGCAAATGTAGGCTCCGTAACTTTCAAAAATGTTTATCAGCTCCGCTTCCGTTATGGTCTTGTTTTTCATCAACGTGTCTCCGAATCAATCTTTGCCATGTTCTAGGGGGCTTTCGCCCCCATTCCGGTTATGCGCTTGCTTCTACACGTGTCCAGCCTGACGCCTTACGTTTACCCGCTGTACCATACATTTCACGAATTTCTTCAATGCTGTGTTCTTTACGGTTCCAGCGGCTTTTGTGTTCTTCAGGACGGTAAAACCATTGTTTTTTCTTAGATGCCCACTTACAGCCCATTTCCTTTAAAATGTCTTTGTGTTCTTTAGTTTCTCCGCTAATCCAGACCCAATTACCAATAACTTCATAGACAATCCCTGTAAGGCCGGAAAGCGTATTCAGAACTTTTTCCAGATCTTCACCGTAGTTGTAACGTGCGTTTTCATCAGTGCTTTGAAACTGATTGATTTTATCAATGTTAGCCATGAGAAAATCAAACGCAGCATTTACTGCTTTCATCAGCTCGGCACCCAATGGATTGCGGTCTGGATGATATTTTAAAGCCGCTTTTTTGTATGCCGCCTTGATGTCCTTTTCAGTCAGATCACCGGATAAACCAAAAACGTTTAATGCTTCCTGAATATTCATTTTTCGCTCCCGCCCGTGTGGGCTTCTGGAATCTGGCAGGGAACCATTCCCAACCAACAAATTCATTATACCATCAAATGATGGTTATGGAATCATTTTTAATGCTTTACATTGTAAAGATTACATAAAGATGTATATTGCTTTACCGCGCATGAAGGGATTTCCGAAAGAGGCGCGAACTGTAGTTACATAATGCGCTGTCGTAACATCGCGCCGGAGACGTTCGCCAGGACTGGCGAACCAACAAGCCCGAATGAGAGCGATAACCCCCCTCACCCCTGCCAGGCCAATTTCTGACTATCAGACGATGTTTAGCCTGTCGCAGTTAGCGCGTGAGCTTGCGAACGGTACGCCGGGTCAGTGTGAAACACTGGCGCGGGGCGCTGTATCTGCGCGTTATGAGATGCGTTAGCAGCGAATTACGGGGCGGGTTGCTGAAACCGATTGATGCCTGACAGCAAAAAATGAATCCGGGCGCCAGCTGCTGCACGAAAATTGCCAGCAAAAAACACTTGGCCATCCTCGCCGGTCGTGAAATTTTGCTGGCATAAGAAATAATCCCCCCGGTATGAGGGGCTTGTCTGAAAGGTTAGTGGTTGGGCTTACTGAGAGTGAACTGTAACCCGGCTACTGCTGCAAGCTGTGCAAGTGTTGTGATGGTCGGGTTTCCGTTCGGGGATAATGCGCGGTAGATACTCTGACGAGCAAGGCCGGATTTTTTGGCCGCCTCTGTTATACCCCCTGATTAGGGATCAGGTTAAAAACGAGCTGTATGACGTTCTAAGCGCATTTTACCCGCTCCGTTGAACCATGACCGGGTTAAAGCGGTTAAAACGCCTCTGAGGGCTTTTGAGAGCATTTAAGAATTGGATCGGAAAAGGATCCCGTCTGGATCTTTTAGAGAGATTACACCGCTCGCCGCAGCCGAACGACAGGGCGAAGCCCGCGAGTGAGCGAGGAAGCGGAATTTCCACGGGGTTTCAATAGAGCACTTACGCGCTAAGGTTAATATTTGCTCAATTTTTGGTGGTGCAGTGCTCAGGGAGGCCAGACGGATCTATCCTCTGGATTTATGCTGAGTTATCCACAGACGCTGTGCATTAAAAGCCTTATATTTTCTTCTTGATCTTAAAAACTTAAAAACTTAGCTCGCTTCAATTACCTGAAAATTATGGAAAAAAATTGCTAAAGGTGAGAGGATTTTTCACGTAAGGTGAGAGGATTTTTCACGTAAGGTGAGAAGATTTTTAAGTTAAGGTAGTTAGATTTTTCACTAAAGATGAGAGGATTTTTCACGTAAGGTGAGAAGATTTTTAACGGTTTCCACAGTTTGACTGAACATCAAGTGAAACATGCGGTTGTTGCTATCTTTAGATATGAAGATCCTCAGATCTTCATATCTAAAGGTGAGAGGTTTTTTAATTAAAGGTTGTATTGTTGTCTTGAATTACAACCTTTGTGGGGTTATGATTTGCCTACATAGGAAAGGTTATATGAGGCTTATCGTGAAGACAGTAACGGGATTAACGAAAGTTAGACATAGAAATGAAGTTGGGGTAACTCTTGCATCCCTTTCCCTTTCAGCAAAAAGAGTGCTTTTTCTGGCTCTTTGCCAGATTGATACAAAGGAAATGTTAGATGATGATATTTTGGAGGTTGATGCTGACTTTTTTTCAAAAGCTACTTCTTTAGATAAATATGCCTCTTATGCAGCTCTGAAAGAGGGAGCTAAAGTTCTTTCTTCAACTACGTTAGTTTTAAACAGAGATGATTTAAAAAATTTGGCTGATGAACTTGGGATACTATCATCTAAGAATAAAATACCTGATCGCTTGGATTTAAACTTAACAGAATTCTGTGCCTATTACGATCATCTTGCAACTGTACGGATAAAATTCACAAATACAGCTAAGCGATATTTTTCTAAGTTGATTGGTTCTGAAAATAGATATACCACTCAGGTATTGAAATCAGTTGTGTTGTTGAACAGTGTAAACTCAACAAACCTTTATCAAGTCATTAGGAAATATTACAGTCAGAATAGTTCAAAAAAATCTTTTGATATATCCGTGGATGATTTAAAAGAGGAAATGGGACTTTATACTATTGAGGAAGGGGAGAAGAAATATAAGTATCCTAAATACTCATTTTTTGTTCGTGATGTTATCAATAAAAGCATTAATGAGATAATTGAGAAAACGGAAATAAATCAGTTATCTTTCTCTGTTGTTGGGAAAAAAGGGAGAATGGCTCACATGCTTAGATTTGAGTTTAGTATAAATGAAAAATCCTCATCCTTTTCGGAAGATGATATGGCATTTTTAGAGGAGTTTGACAAAGTCGTTCCACCAAAAAAGAATAAGTGAGGCAAAACATGGCTAAAATATATGAGTTTCCGCAGGGAGCCGAACGAAGTAAGCTGAAAAAAGAAATCATCCGGGAACGTAAAAAACGATTGCGAGAAACGAACGGTAACCCGGTTATCCGGCACGCTAAATGGTTCTGGTTTTATCTACGTCTTGCTACGGCTGGCGCACTGCATTTAGTCTCTGTTATTTCTCTGGCAGTCCTGGGGGCTTTCAGTAAAGCTATTTTCTGGATTGGTGGAATGCTCTGTGTTGTTACATGGTTCCACCTTGAGCGCCAGTTCTGGACGCCGCAAAATTTCACGATTCCAGTAATCGTAACGCTGTGGGGATTGAGTTTGTTTGCCACTCCCCTGATGGAGCTGCTTAACAAAAAAATGCCGTGGTATCGTCTTCTGGTTCCTGATGCAAAGCACACTAGCACTGAGGCAACCAATGATGATCAGCCGTGAAGCAACAATGTTATCCAGTCGGCTTGCAGTGCTTCTTTCAGCCTTTTATCATCGGTTAATCATAGCGCACGAGGCGAGTTCTTTTCACTGCGATGCAGGATAGGGCAAACGCCGCAAAATGACGTCTCTGACGCCATTCCGCAACGTTTGCCCGGTGACCTACAGTCGGTTCTTGTTGGAGAGAGTTATGAAATATCAGGTTAAAGAGTTTATTAACGAAAAATATTCTAAGGCTGTTAATATTTTAAAGGATAACCTTAAAGAACACTACCATATTTTTTATGGTTTGAGATTAAGTGAGATTCTTTTTCCTGCCAGCGAATACGGCTCTGAAATGTTTTTTCAGGAGTTTGAAGCGATTAACAGTGTAATATTGCCTTTGGTGATTTTTGATTTGATAGACCGAAAGCCGATTATGGTTATCGGCTTCGGTGAAGTATGTGGAGTTGATTCACTTGTTGATTCTGGTATAGAAGTTGTTTCTTTAGACGGTTTAAGCGATCTGCTACTGGTTGAAAAACTGACGCCATTATTTAACTAAACCTCTGGATAACTATCTTTTCAGTTTTCCAGTAAGATTTTTTCTATATCTGAAAGCACTATTTTTTCAATGCTTTCTATATAGTAATGCTCATTAAAACCTGTCATTTCTGTAAATTTTAGCTCTGCATCATCTTTCGAATAAGCAATAACAACTCTGAAATCATTTTCCCACAAATCCCACCTGTATTTGTCTTTTATACGAACCCTGTACAATCCTTTTTGGATAGTGCCATCTTTTTTCTCTTCCTGTACTTTTTTTAATTTTTCATTTTGCACCTGTTGTTCAAGCCATGATTTATTCATAAATCCCCCACGGTTAACGTCTTTAGGCTCGGTTTTTACTTAACGAAATCTTCCGGTTTTACACCTGTTTTTACCTTCATATACTTGCCCTCCCCCCTTAGCTTCGGCTGAAGTTCGGTAAAGTACCATCCGGCAACGGTAATAATGCCTAAAAATACAAAAATAGCAGGCTTCAGAACATCAATAGCTGATACAGCGCATAACTCAATATTGAGATTAGTACAAGTTCCCTCATCAGGTGCATAGAACCCCCATAAGCCTATACCTATAAGGAACATCCCCAATATCGGTTGGATGTATAACAAGTAGATATTAATAAGAGTTTTAATATATCTGAATATGAACATTTTTCTTTCCTTAGGTTTCTTTCTATTTTGGATTTCCAATTCTTAACCAATGTGATGGTTCGACAATCCATTCTCCGCAGTCATAGGCAACGGCCTTATTATGCCTGTTAGCGAACCATACTAACCAGGCTAATAATCGCTGATTGCCGCTGTATTTGGTTTATCTCTAACCATCACAACATATCTCTTTTTCTTAGCCATAACGCTACCCTAATTTTGCAGATTCAAGCAGCCAGTGGTTTTTCAGGTTCTCGTCCAGGTTATCGAATGCGGCCAGCGCTGCCTTTAGAACGGTTGTCTTGCTCTGGCCTGTTCTCTGCGCCTCCGCTTCCAGGATCTCCTCAAAGTACGCTGGCAGTCTGAAGTTCATCAACTTTGGTTTACCCGCTACAGGCGCTCTGGTAGCGCCGGAGATAAAACGCGCGGTTTCTGCGTTTGTTGCTGGTTGCTGAGATTCATCGATGTTCGGGCGGTTTAGTTTTAAAGCCATGAAAATTTCCCCTTGTACGGTATGCATTAATTGTAAATATCATAGTATCTTTATGGTGTATTTACAATGTAAAGATTTCGATGAATATTGTTGATATTTCTATAAAATGCCAATTTCCTGTGCCACAAGTTCAATCTGTGCTTTCGCTGTTGAAAGGCTCGATGCCCGGCTAACGTCATGTACCCCTGCCCCTTCATTACAGGCGCTTTCATACACATCCAGCTCGGATATCCGGGTTTTCAGAGGTTGAATCCAGATGTTGTCCGAACGCAGTAATTTATCCAGATCAATGGCCGCTTTTCTGTGGCGGGGTTTCGCTGAGTTGATTCTGGTGAACAGCACCCACGGTTCCAGAGCTGCGTTAGCTTTCTGAGCGGTGCGGATTTTCTCTGTAACACTGGTCAGTGTTTCGCTTTCGAAATCAGAGGACGGCTTAACCAGTGTCACCACGATATCTGATACTGTCAGGGCGCTACGGAACTCCTGGCTGTCGTGGCCGGGGCAATCGACAATGAGAACTTCACACAGCTTACTAAGGCGCTTAATTTCGTTGCTGACGTTTCCGTAAGCTGCGTGAACCGGGATAGTGAGTAAGCCGTTATCTGTCCGCTTTTCGTTCCAGCTCAACAGATCGTGGTTTTTATCTGTCTTCAGGATAATTACCGACTTACCTTTGTTGACCAGCATTGAGCCTGTGTTAGCCACGTAGGTGCTTTTGCCTACCCCACCTTTATCTGATACGACAAGCAAGATTTTACCCATTTCAGAATCCCTCTCTTTATGTTGTAAAGCTCATGTAAAGATATGAATGTCTTTACATGGTGTGTTTTTCGTAAAGATACTTTTGTCTTTACAGTGTCTTTATAATGCAATGGCTTTACCATGTAAAGCACAAATAAAGATATATTTATCTTTATGGTGTCTTTACATGGTAAATGTTGCTGTGTCTTTATGTGCGCTTTATGGTGTAAATCTTGGTGTGTCTTTACATCATCTTTATGTTGTAAATTTTTAGTGTGACGTTGTCACTATAGGGCTGGGGTCTGTTTGCTGGTTCTTTTTGAGTGTGCCTTCCCTGAACCAACTGAAATGGGTACTGTATGGGTGTGTCTGGTTAACTCAAAATGAACTGGTTCCCTATAATGACTCAAACAGTACCGAAAGGCTTTGTCAGAGCTTACTTACGCGCATCCACGACTGAACAGGATGCAACACGCGCCCTGGACACGATAAATACCTTCGCCATCGAGCGCGGCCTGAGCATCTGTAACTACTACATTGAAAATGAATCAGGTTCTAAGCTTGAACGCCCTGAGTTGTTCCGGCTCCTGAAAGATTGTCAGCAAAACGATATCTTGCTGGTAGAGGATGTGGACAGGCTTTCACGCCTGGTAGGGGAGGACTGGAACACACTGAAGAAAATGATCCGGCAGAAAGATATCCGGGTTGTGGCCGTCAACGTTCCG
Organism: Enterobacter cloacae complex sp. 342H5; assembly: GCF_050030905.1. NCBI lineage: Bacteria > Pseudomonadati > Pseudomonadota > Gammaproteobacteria > Enterobacterales > Enterobacteriaceae > Enterobacter > Enterobacter cloacae complex sp. 342H5. The sequence goes on along the minus strand of NZ_JBLGVB010000004.1, from coordinate 2,329 downwards.
ACAACCTGGCTCGCATCGGGTCACAATGATTTTGACAGCCGAATGTTTTCGGCCATAAACGATATGTTGCTGGATATGCTGGCCGCCGTCGCCAGGCGAGACTATGAACAGCGCCGGGAACGGCAGCAGCAGGGGATCGCCAGGGCGAAAAGGGAAGGGAAGTATAAAGGCCGCCAGGTTAATCAGTCTCGCTATGACGCCATAAACAGGCTGATTGCGAGCGGCAGCTCCTGGAGCCAGATTCAAAAAGTGCTGGGTTGTAGCCGGGCGACTATCAGCAAAGCTGTGAAGCAACAGACCGTTAACAAAATGAACCATGAACCTGAAGGTAGGGAGTAGTTACAACATAATAAACAGTGTGTTGAAGAATAAAACTGATTCTTTATACTGTATATGCATGGGTCTTCCCCGATCATGGTGGGAAGGCTCAGAACGCCATATTCAGCTTTCCGTAGTGGAACATCACCCCCAGTTTAAAGCGCTCCCGGTTTCGGTATCCCCTGGCTTTTATCCTCAGCAGCCTGATCTTGCTGTTAAGTGCCTCCGCATTTCCGTTTGAGACACTGTGTCGCATCGCATTCAGGATCCCGTACAGCCTTTTTCCTATCGTTTTCGCGGCATTTTTCATCATGGGAACGTCACTGTTAGCCGCCAGCGCCAACCATCTCTGCCAGTCACTCCGTCTTTCCTCGCTCCATGGCCTGTTCCAGATATCCTTTGCCAGCTCTTTCAGCGCCCAGCACTGGCTCGTCAGCTTCATCTGTGCACGCAGCCACATCAGCTTTTCCTGCCGGGATTCGGTCATCCACTTATCGCTGTACTGCCACAGGAAGCGGGTTCCTTTTGCCTGGTGTCGGCTTTCAACAGGGAGGTGCGGATGTTCATTCTGACGGGTTTTATCAACTACCTCGCCCAGTTGCTTCGCCACATGGAAGCGGTCAAAGGCGATTTTCTCAACCGCACTGGGTAAGTGGATACGCGCTGCTCTTATATAGCCCGCGTTCATGTCCATTGAGAGCGTTTTGATAGCCAGCAACTGCCCATCAGTGAGCGTGCGAAGATAGCCGGCAAGACTCTCTGTGCCGCGATCATCCGTTAAGGCCAGCGCCCGACCATCGCGATCGGAGATCACCGTTATGTAACGATGTCCTTTTTTAAAGGCGACCTCATCCACATTCATATGACGGGCGGATAATGGCTTTTTTATCCGGGCAAGACCTCGCTTAACTGCCCGGGTCATAATGCCGTCAACCGCATTCCAACTGAGCTTAAGTTGCTTCCTGACAGCATCAACGGTGCTGATTTTCAGCCATGAGAGAACGAACGATTCGAATAGCAACGTATACCGGCTTCCGGGGCCAGCCCACGGAACAGGCAACGTCAGGCAGCCATGCTCCGGACACATAATTCGTGGAACATCGGCTTCAACAATAGTGGTGAACTGGTAGGTATCAAGATGGCGCCATTTACGATGACGGTGATCGTGAACAGAACAGGATTTACCGCAGGTCGGACAGGCTAGCCGGGTGTTTTCAGCGATCTCAATAGTGACAGTAACAGAACCGGCATTTTCATCGAGAGAAAGGGACTTTACCTGCCACGGATCGGACAGGTTGAGAATATGAGCGTAGAGGGACTTTTCGTCCATGGCGGTGACCTCTGGCGATTAAATACACCATTATCATGCCTTCAGCCACCACAACAAGGGAAGACCCATATGCATACAGCTATATTGATCGGAGGTTTTTCATGCCTAGACACTATGAAATTGACTCAGCCTGGCGTGCGAGCATTAAGCGTGAGCCGAACGGTCGTCAGACAGTTACGACAGAAGCCTTTGTCAGCCAGCTTGCGCTGATTAATTTTCACTGGAGTTGTCGCCAAGCAAATCAGTGGATTGAAACCTACGTGACCGTTTTTAAAGACATTTCCACTCAGGAAGGAGAGAACCGGACATTCATGCTTTTTAACCCCAACGGAGGCCGTTAAAAATGGGTTTTCCATCGCCAGCAACCGACTACCAGGAAAACAGGCTGTCACTCGATCAGCACTGTAATACAGGAGCGCCGGGAGTATTCTTTTTTCGAAGTGATACCTACTCTTTCCGGGAAGGGATAAAGCCTGGTGCGCTGCTCATAGTAGATTTTGGGGGCACGCCCGTTGACGGGTCTTTGGTGCTCTGTGTCCTGGAACAAGAATTCAGGATCATGCGATTGCGACTACACCCCAAGCGGTGTCTCCAGGAACTCGATAAGCTGGATAACTTCAGGGCTATACCTGATGACGATGAGGACGGGTTGGAGGTCAGGGGGGTCATTACGCACATTGT
>NZ_JBLGVB010000003.1:0-120933 GCF_050030905.1 Enterobacter cloacae complex sp. 342H5 | reverse complement strand
CACTTCCTGCGCTTATGTTGCACAGAAGGAGTAAGCACGGAATCTCTTGTCTTTTTTCGCGCACGGGTTATACTCCCATACAGAAGCAACAACTTCTGTATGTTTCAAAGCAACCCCGTTAATCTTCTCGTCCGGCCAAGGTGAAGAGATTCTCGGGGTTTTGTTTTATCTGGAGTTTGATATTTACTACCCCAGATCCTGCCAACTTATGGCTTGGCTACCAATCATACCTGAACTCAATCGTCGGGACTCTAACACTAAGATCCCAAACGATCAATTTAAAGAAATCCAAGAGCTAACCATTAACCATGTGCCTGAGAATCCTGGGATTCCAGAGCTTTTTTCATCTTCTCAAAAAGCTCTAGTGGCACACAGTAGAACACTGGTTTGTTATAGCTCAAAATTGCCAGAGCCTCGCCAGCAGTCGATGTCACTAGTTTTTCTGGATTAGCCTTAAGCTCAGAAACACCTGCAACACGGTTACAAAGAATCGTTCGCGACATTGAGAGCCCTCACAACAAGATAGCTAACTAATGCGACTCAGTATAGAACCACAATTAGACTTTAGAAAGTCTTATTATCGTTGATCTTTAAACGATCTGTGATCTAAAACAAACTTAAAACCTCCGTCTTGACTGAACGTTAGTTCCTGAGTAGCCTGTAATAGTTGGAATAGATGTCCAACCGGGCGTGGAAACCCGACTTTACGTGTACAAAAAACACGCTTTTGCGTGTTTTTTATTGCCTGTCGCCGTTTGTATCTCAATGGTGGCTCAGGTGGGGCAACCGTCAAGGTTGGCCGGGTACACGTAACCGGTATTTCCACCCCTGCCTGGGCTACCACCAGAAGCGTGGAAACTTCGAGGTAGCTTTCGATACTATCTACGTGGAGGCTGAAACGATGGCCACATTTGCTACCTGCCTAGCATTTTTCACATCAATCCAATCACCCAAAGCTGTTCCAGACGTGAACAGATCCACAAAACCTATTCTCAATGCAGGGCTTTACCCTTTCGTAAAAAGATTAAAGAAACTGCCTATTCTACCGTCAACTCCTATTCACTTATGTTAAATAGGAGACCGGTATGTTACAAAATATTATGCAAAATCAAGCAGTTGAAATGGTACACAAACATTTTCAACCACTTTCGAGAAAGCAACTTGAAATCTGTCTCCTTCATACATTTGGAGTAGCCAAAAGTATTATTGCCAGTAATTATAATATTACTGTTGAGGCGGTTAAGCAGAATATAAAAAGAAGCGTGCAGAAACTCGAACTGGATAATAGTGATGCACTGAGGGTTGCTTTACTCTCTACAATATTTGTAATAATGCTCAATAAATAATCATAGAATGTACCCTAACGGGTACATTTTTTAAGATTCATCTCATTTTACTTTACAACAAATAAAAAAATTAAGATCATTAAACTGAGTTTTATAAGTTGATCCGGCCTAGTATAACTTTGAAACTCATCACAAGAGCATCCTGAGCCTTGAAGGCGTTCGAACTACAGCATGCAAACTTAAGTGTTTGTTAGTAAGACTGTTTCGCCTTCATGGTTGAGTATGTTCGACCCCATTGAACTTGAATTATCCTTTCATGGATCAATTCTGCGCGAAGCGTTCAAAAATGAATATTGAGACTGTATGTAACCAACAATGGTATCTTGCTCTCTATATTACCGGGGGCAAAAACCGCGAGAACTTATTCGACTGGCTACACGACAGGAGAATAACTCCCTGGACACCTTTATCCTTAACGCAAATACGGCGTGCGGATGCCCCGCATGTTTTCAGAAAAAGGATCTCGGCCGTTTTCCCAGGATATTTCTTCCTTAAGGCAGATTTCGAATCACAGAAAATAGATATGATTCGGGCGCACTCTGCATTCTGCGACTTTGTGAAATTCGGCAGTAAAATTGCCCCTGTGAATACAAGGGTAGTCGAAGCGTTAATGAAGAAATACCCCGACCCGACTCATCACCCTGCTGCAAGAGCTGAACTCGAAGCGGCATCAGATATCTGGCTGACAAAAAGCCAATACAAACGCCTTACACAGTTAGATAAAACGGATCATCCCATATCCCGGACTGCAATGCTGTTCGATATGATCACCTATGCTGATGCGTGGGGATTTTAAAATGTACTTAACCGAGCCTCTTAAGCTGGTCCAAACCAGTTTTACACCATCCCTTTAGTTTCCCCCGTTCACGGGGGCTTTTTTCACCGTTTTCCGGCAATGACGTCTGGGCTGGCCCTGCCCAATGAACACCCTCTGTTCCTGTAGCCAGCCTGCTTTCAGGCTTCTTTCATTCTGGCGGAATGAAGGTACAGACGTCATTGCCAGAAACCGGAACCAGAGAGAGACAAACCATGCAATCCACCCAGGAACAGGTCAGCCATCTCTTGTGGTGCATTCTCGTAGCCTTACGTACGGCAGTCGAAAACCATCACATAACCTCAGAGCGTGGCAAACGTAGATTCATCACAGAATGGCTAAGCGGAGCACGAAGAATACCAACATTCAAAGGGATGGGTAGCGAGTTTATGACTATCCGGCAGTTGCTCGAAACCGAACGGAATCGTCCCATTGATGACGTCCTGACTGCGCTCTGGACCAACGCTGTTTCAACCGGGAACTGTGATCTGTTTCGTTTTCGGGCTGTCCTTAATTCACTTCTCGGCCTTGGCTGGAAGCACTGCCTTTGCCCCTGGCCTGAGCAGGTTGTAACTGAAATCATGGAACGCCAGCGGAATCGTAAGAACCACATCCTACAGTTCACCCGTATGGAAGAAGCATTTACCGCGACAGGCTCAATGACTTCCCCCGTCACGCTTCAACTCCTCCTGAAAAAAAATGAAGATGATGAGGTAGAAAAGTCTTTCTATCTCGATCGTTTCTCTGTTGTCCGTGGCCGCGATATCTCACTACCCAAAGCCACTCTTCGCACACTCTATATCGGACATCACACACTGCCGGAGTCAGCATGGGGTGCACGTGAAGGTGTCCGCTACGGGGATGTATGGCGCCCTGACCTTCATTAATCTTTTTGCCGAGGCTTAATCATGAAAACGCATATATTGGGCGTGCTATGTTCCCTGCTGGCGTTATATGGCTGCAACGGAGCTACTACTTCAAACCAGGCTCCTCACCGTAATGAAATCGGGCAGTATCAGAAAAACGGAACTGCATACATTCCTGTCAGAGCCAGTATTTACGAGCTTTCCACTCCCGTAACGCCTGAACTAAAGGAATTGCTGGAACAGCCAGGTGCAAAAATATCTTTAAGACCGGTCAGCTCTTCACTGGAAGACGAACTCACGGAGCTGGTCGCTAAAGGGAACGTCAGACTGCTCTACGATATGTCCGGAGTCACAACCAACAACAAGGAATTACTTTTCTCTGTTTCAAATTACTCCGCTCAACAACACGCAACGACAGGGGTGAAGAAGAAAGAAAATGTCGAGGATGATCTCTCATTAGTGATCACGCCGGCTCTTTCCGCAGACTCTGCACTAATGCAGATGACCGTAGAGCTTTCCCGGACCACTGGCAGCTCAAAAAATGAACACTCCAGTTACACTATCAACTTCCGACAACTTCTCAGGTTAAAGGGGGGACAGAAGCTCAGTGTTGCTCTTCCCCTCAATGATGAAACGAACCGCCTCATTATCATCACTCAAAAAACATAACCGTCCCGACTCGTCACATCCAGCTCTCTTTCATATCTGTATTTCACTAACAACTAACTCCGGAGTAAAAACATGAAACGTATTACCCTTGCCGTATTGCCGCTTATTCTGAGCGCCTGCTCGTCCTCACAGCCCGATCAGCGTATTGACATAACTCACGGCAAATCAGCCTCTGTACAAAAAGTGGTTTCTCTCAGGATGGATGCGCCGCTCAGCCAACCTGTTACTTTCGACAACTCAGACAATGTCCGCTATGTAAATTCGGTCACTACTGAAGATGGAAAAATCGTCAGTAAGGAATACCGCACTCTCTCTTATGGGACCACGGTCAGGGCTGTCGTCAGCGATGCAGGGGATGACAAACAACTCGTTTCACTGGCGGTACGACACGCCTGCCATCCCGAATTATCAAAACTCTCAGCTGGCTCAGCCGAGGAAGGGATAGACCTGCCCTCGCAAAATTACATAACTCAACAGCAAAAAATTCTGATAGCGCGCGGAGACGATGTTCTGATCAGCGGTACCGGTTTTGACGCGAACTGTGCTTTTCCACGTATTACCGTTCACCCCACCGAATAACCCCGGGGATCATCATGAAAAAACTTGCCCTGCCCCTGTTAATACCGTCGCTGTTAAGCAGTTGCGCGGGATTTAATAACCGTAACATTGCTCCTGACACACCTGCGCTCGTGTTTGTCGACGGCCAGATCAGCGATAGTGCCGATATCATTACACAGACACAGCGGCGAATTGCGCCTCCGGCGGCCACTCCCGTTCCCGTACGCCAGCCGACATCTGTAGCGGTAACATCGCAGACCTCCCCGCTGCCGCAACCAACAATGATGGCCTCCTCCGCAAAACAAGTCAGCTCAGTGAGCCCCATCATGAATCCAGCGCTGCCGGCACTCACATTTACCGGCACACCAGGTCCCGTTGCCGTTCTGTCATTATCACCGGTGCGTAACCTCACTTTCGAACAGTGGGTCAGGCGCATCATTCCGACTGGCTGGACGCTGAACTATGAGAATGCCCTGCGACCTGTACTGAATACCCGTATCGTCTCGGTCGACACCAATGACCAGTGGACCAGGGTGCTCAACCGTCTGCTGACAGAGCAATCCATCCAGGGTCAGCTGGACTGGGATCGTCATGCCGTCACATTGCAGCGAAAGGGGCAAACCGCTCAGATGACCGTCCCTGCACTGTCCACTGGAAACCTCCCTGCTCCACCACAGGCGTCTGGCGCGCCGAGAAATCCGTTCAGCGGACCGGAGGTGACCCAACCCATACCGCCGGCAGCGGTTAAAACCAGCACATCCTCTGTAACAACAAAACCGGTGAAGGCACCAACAGCGGTAGTTAAAGCACAACCAGCCACCGGGGAACCAGTCGCACCTGTGGTTCAGGGTAAAACCTGGCTGGCGCCATCGGGAACGACTCTTCGGGAAATGTTGATGAAATGGGCTCAGGATACCCGCTGTGAATCAGGCGCATCATCGCACTGGACGGTTATCTGGCCAGTATCCGTGACGGATTATCGGCTTGACGCACCACTGACCTTCCGCGGCTCATTTGAAACCATGCTCGGTCAGATGTTCGACCTTTACCGTTCAGCACAGAAACCGCTTTATGCTGAAGCTTCCCGCATGCAGTGCGTGGTATCTGTCACAGACACTCCGGCAGGTCGGTGATGGGTTGGGTCATACTGGCAATCAGCATGATATTTTTCCTGATTGTCGGTGATATAGATTCGCAACAAAATCAGACCAGCCGGACTGCAATACAGACGCAGAGCGGCCAGCTTTATGCCACCCAGATCCTTACCATCGCCAACCGCGTTAACGACTGGCGTTACAAAACTGGCCAAACGAACGGCACAGTTCCAGTTGACCAGCTGGGTCTTCCCTTTACTCCCGACGCTCGGATCCAGTACCGGTTACTTCAGAGTAGATTGTGGGTCTGGATGCCGGAACAAGCTGGACTCGTTGATGCCTTACGGGCACAGAGTCGCGGTTCGGCACTCATCGGCACCATGAGAAGCGGCCAGTTAATCTGGCTTTCCGGTCTGGCCACCGGGCTCACGGCTCCACAGGGCGTTCCTGAAGGCGCTGTGGTTTACCTCAACTAATCCGGATTTCCCCCATGAAGAAAACCCTTTTGCGGCACCTGCTAATGGCGTCCTGCTTTGCCATGCTCGCAGGCTGTACCTTCTCTGAAATCAACAAAATGCAGACTAAGGCACAATCTGACGCCACGGTAGCCCGCGCACAGGCACAGCTCCCGCGGACACAACATCAACAACCACTGACCTGGACGGAGCGTCAGTGGATTAATCCGAGTCCTATCCCGGTCGCCGTTCGTGAACGGAACCACCAGGCTCCGTCATGTAATATCACCCAGGCAAAAAATACAATTACGCTACAGGAACTGGCACAACGCATCACCGCGCTGTGTGGAACCCCCGTTATTTTTACTCCTGACGCCCTTGATATCAGCCAGAGCAGCGTCAGTACCGGCGTCACACGCCAGATAAGTGGCACACTACCACCACCTGATGACAGCGGTCGGACGCCACTGGCCAGTCTGGGGGGTGTAAATTCTTTGCCGACTGGAGGAACCAGCCAGCCCCTCAACCTTACCGGACTGATGTGGCAGGGAGACCTGGGCGGGCTTCTGGATCTGATGGCCAGCCGTAGCGGTCTCTACTGGCGAATGGATAATGGAACTATCGTGTTCTATCTGATGGAAACCCGGACCTATTCGCTGGCCATGCTGAACACTAAAACGTCCAGCACGTCGAGCGTCAGCTCAGGGACGACCAGCAGTATGGGAGCCACCAGTGGTACAGATAACTCCGCCTCCGGCGAATCTACAACCTCCCAAAGCACAACCACGGGGCAGGAATACGATTTGTATGCTGATCTGCGAAAAGCTGTGGAGTCGATGCTGACCCCGAACAAAGGTCGCTACTGGCTGTCCTCCTCCAGCTCATCACTGATTGTGACAGACACGCCGTCAGTACAAGCCGCTGTGGCCCGTTATGTGAACGAGCAAAATCTCATCATGAACAGGCAGGTAGCCCTGAATGTTGAAGTCCTGAGCGTCGGTAACTCACGAAACGAAGATTTCCGGATTGACTGGAACCTGGTGTACAAGTCACTGCACTCTGCTGGCGCCACGCTTAACAACGCGACGGGGGATCTCACTGGTGGTATTTCTGCCGGCGCGTCCATTCTTGATACCGCTACTGGTAATGCCGCGAAGTTTGCTGGCTCCAGCCTTCTGCTGAAAGCGTTGTCAGAACAGGGCGATGTCAGCGTCGTCACTTCTCAGTCCAGTACCGTGACTAACCTGACGCCCGTGCCTATTCAGATGGCAGATCAGACGGTCTATGTAGCGCAGTCGGCTACAACGACAACCACCGATGTCGGCGCCACTACAACGCTGACTCCTGGGATGATCACCACCGGTTTCAACATGACCCTGTTACCGTTGATTCAGGAAACAGGTAACGTTCAGCTACAGGTAAACTTCAACCTGTCAGATCCACCGACCATCCGTAACTTCACGTCAAAAGACGGGAACTCTTACATCGAGATGCCATATACCAAACTGCGCTCTCTGAGCCAGAAGGCAAATCTCCGGGCCGGGCAATCGCTGATCCTTACTGGTTTTGATCAGAACAATACCTCCGTCAATAAATCCGGCACCTTTACGCCAGGGAACCCGCTCTTGGGCGGAAGTCAGTCAGGTAAAAACGAACGGACCACCCTGGTCATCGTGATCACACCGACATTCCCGCAAAGTTCCGGAGGCTGAAATGAAGGATGAGGATTACCTGTTTACAATCCGGGATGGAAAATCCCGCAGCCGTTACTGGCTGGCGGGGATGGACTGGGCGCCAACGGAAAAACAGAAATTTCGGCTGCCGTCATTTCAACTAAGAAAATCACGTTCCGGAAGAACAGACGGCGTTGGCGTCCACACCTCAACCGGACAATTCAATACACGGGAAAAAGGGCAATCAGTCGCAGGGAGTGGCAGATTGCCCGTCCGTTATCGACGTCACCAGCTCTTTTCGCTGGCACTCGCGTTCTGTGCCAGCACACGAAATGGATACGGCATTTATCGGCTGAGTAGTACCGACTTCGTGTTTCTGGCCAGTATTAATGGTGTGCCTGCCGTCACTGCCGATAAAACAGGGAGTGCGGACAAAATGCAGGAGCTGCTGACACTGTTCCTGAGCATGAACGAACCGCCCCCAGAAGGCTGGGACTGTCTGGCATCAGTGGAAACCCCCCTTGATGCTAACAGTCTCTTTGCCGGACTATCTGCACGCAGGCGACAGCAATGCCGTGTGCATGTAGATGGGCTCCGGAGACAGCGCTGGTTACTGGCTTGCGCGATACTGCTGCTCGGCTCAGGCGCCATTGCCTGGTGGCAGACGACCACACCACCGGAGGAACCGGTACTCACCGCTGAAGAAATACAGGCCAGGGCGCGCGCAATGTTCGCCAGTCAGGCAAAACCTAAGGTTTTGCCTCATCCCTGGGCACGCGAGGTAACAGCCCAGGCTCTGATCGAGGATTGTCAGAGAAAGACCGATCCGGCGCTACATGTTCTGGGGAGCTGGAAACTGGCATCCGGGACCTGCTCTCCTGACGGGATAACCCTTTTGTACCAGATTATGCCCGGTGGCACAGTTGAAGGGTTTCTCGCTCGCAGTCAGGAGGTCTTCGGTGTCACGCCATTATTCAATCTCAAGGAGGGGGGGCGGGAAGCCCGAATTTCATTACCGCCCCCGGACAGACCACTCAGAGATGAAGCAGTGCCTGACAGTTCATTGCAGCTCATCCCCATCCTCTCCTGGTTCCAGCGTCAGCAAATCACACTCAACATCATCGATGTAGCCATGCCTCCAGTCCTGCCGGGGTCGAACGGAGAACCGCCTCCTGTGCAGGACTGGCAGGAATACGCGTTTAGTTTTTCCGCGCCCCTCCCCGCCATCATCTTATTCGACGGTCTGGATGAAACTGGTATCCGACTTACCCGTTTAACATTCGAGCTGAACGGAAGTGCGTTCAGCTATACCACTGAAGGTAAAATTTATGCGTCAGCAAAGTAAATTTCTTCGGCAGGCGACACTCTGGCTCCTGCTGTCAATATTCGGGCCTTTACCCGTTCAGGCCTCTCAGTCAACGAACCAACAGGTATCACAGCCAGCAGGGAATCTGACACCCGGTGTGACAAAAGGGCAGCTTGAACAGCTGCATATACGAAACGTTATTCTTCAGGCAGAAGTTCAGGGGGCGCAACTGCAGCGCCAGCTTGAGGAAAATCAATCCAGCGCCAGCACTCCTGCCACCGCTCTTCCCGGTGCCTCCTTCGGCGATACTTCACTGCCCGGTCAGCCTGCACGCCCGGTTACCATGAATAATCGCCCTGTCGTTCTTGAGATTAACGGCCGCGATAAAAACCTCCGCGCCACACTGCAACTCCAATCAGGACAGTCATTGGTTGTATCGCCGGGAAGCCGTATTCCAGGGATGGAGAGCACAGTCAAGAGCATTACGCTAGCCGGCGTCACACTCAGCGATGGCACACTGCTTGCCTTTGGGGACTAACCATGAGCGCTATTACTGCAGAATCTCTTCTGCTGTTTGATGACGGTGACAGGAAAGAAATCCTCATCGATACCAACCAGCGAGGCGTCCCAAGTGTACAGGCCGCGCTGATGGACTTAATGAACAAACACCCGGGGATCAAACATCGGTTTGTCACTCTCTCAGACTTACGAGAGGCACGGAAAAAGCAGGAAGCTCAACCGCAGGCCAGCGCCAAGACAGGATTAACTCTGGCAGACCTGGATGGAGACAGCAGCCAAAGTGAGCAACGGATCCTGAACTATTTTTCAGTGGCCAAAAAGCTCGGTTCCTCAGATATTCACTTTCTGATTTCTGATTCGCTCTTCCAGGTCAAAATGCGTGTCCACGGCTATTTACATGTGGTGGATGAACGTCGGCGGGAGGAAGGAATGTCCCTCTGTGCCACCTGTATTCTCTCGATGTCGGATGTGTCAGAAACCAGCTTCTACCCACACCGGGAACAGGATGCACGACTCTCCCCGGCCATGATGCGGAAAATAGGACTGTTTGGTGCCCGCTACAGTCACCGTCCAACTGGCGATGGGCTGATTGCGGTTATGCGACTTATTCCGGATGACGGTAACAACGTACCTGACTTCCTGCAACTGGGTTATCTACCCGAACAAATCAAGCTGCTTAAACGCATGATTGACCGACCTGAAGGGAAGATCATCCTCTCGGGACCAACTGGTTCCGGTAAATCCACCACACTCCGTACCGCCTGCCGTGTATATCTGGATACCAACCCCGGGCAACACCTTCTGACCATCGAAGACCCACTTGAGGGGCAGGTCGTGGGAGCAGTTCAGACACCGATCATCTGCGACAAATCAGATGAGGAAGCAGTACGTATCGCCTGGGGAAAAGCTATCTCGTCAGCGCTGCGACTGGATCCGGACGCCATTATGGAGGGTGAAATGCGTGACCTTGTCTCGATGCTGGCCACCATTTATGCCGCCCAGACCGGGCACCTGGTGATGACCACCCTGCACACAAACTCAGCACTTGGCATCCCGGAGCGTATGGTTACGCTCGGTGTTAACGAAAATCTGTTGTGTGATGCCCAACTTTTAATCGGGCTAATCAGTCAGCGTCTGGTACCCACGCTATGTCCAGAATGTCGTATATCCTGGCAGGATAAGGTCAACACCTTAAGTGAGGAGGAAAAGAACTGGCTGGAGAAATACTGCAATATTGAAGGCGTCTGCTCGACCGACAGGCTCTATTTCCATAACCCGGACGGGTGTGAAGCATGCACACAGGTGGTGGAGATCAACGGCCAGGTGCGTGGCAAAGTCGGTCAGGGTATCAGGGGACGTACCGTCATTGCCGAGGTTATCGAGACCAATAACCGTCTTTTTAAACTGCTGAAAACTGACGGCAAGGTCGCGGCTCGCCAGTTCTGGATAAACAACATGCAGGGGATCAGTCGTGTCCGGCACGTTCTGCATAAAATCAACGAGGGGCTGGTCGACCCGCTGATGGCCAACCGGATCATTCCACTCGATGAAGATGAACGTCTGGAGGTGGATGATGCGTGAAATGCACTTCCTGAAACGACTCCGATATAACCTGGTTCGTAAGACGTTCAGCGGTCAGTATCGTGTTCAGTTCTATGATGCGCTGCGGTTTCTGATTGAAAACCGGCAGAAACTAAAGCCTTCACTGGAGAAAATGCGCAATGCATGGACGAACTTCGGCCAGAACTGGCATCCCTACGTTGAGCTGACGGACGACTGTATTGATGCGTTAAGGGAAAACAGCGGCGAAAAAACGCTGGAGCGTACACTCACCCGGTGGCTACCTGCCGCAGAAGCATCCGTTATAAGCGCCGGCATACGCAGTGAGTCACTTCCACGCTCACTAAGATACGCCTGTGCCCTGACCCACGCGGGTAAGCGTATTCGCGCAGCTGTATGGCAGATGGCCATCTATCCGATTGGTTTTGCCATCATGTTGTCCAGTTCCATCTATGTACTGAATGCCGAGCTACTTCCCACGCTGACAGAAATCAGCCCGCCAGAGAACTGGACCGGGGCGCTAGGGTTTCTTTACGGGATCTCAGTGTATTTCAGTGAGTATGGAGTGATAACCGGCATCGCCGCCACCGCTTTAATTATCTGGACGGTCTGGTCACTCCCGCGCTGGCATCGCCCTGACAGGCTTCGTCGTATATTCGACGGGCTGATGCCATGGTCGGTTTATAAGGATATTCAGGGCGCGACCTTCCTGTTGAACATCGGTGCACTGCTACAGTCCGGCGTAAGAACCAAAGACGCGCTGGAGATCCTGCTGGAAACGGCATCCCCCTGGCTTGCTGTGCGTATTGATGCGATTACCGAACATGTGCGTGAAGGTAAACATTTCGGACTGGCTCTGAAGGACTGTGGTTACGATTTTCCGTCGCAGGAAGCGGCCAACTTCCTCTCCCTTTTGCAGGGTGATGGAGACGATGAAATCATCATTAACTACGGACAGCGCTGGCTTGAACAAACCCTGGAGCGCGTAGCAAAGCGCGCTGTTGTAATCCGCGGACTCATGTTCCTGGCAATGATCCTGATGCTTCTGCTTCTGGTCCTTGTCGTTATGGATATTAATGCCCTTAACAGCTCGTCGGGCTCTTTTTAAATGAGGAAACATCATGCAATTTAATTCTGAACCAACTTCTCAGCCATACAAACCAACTAAGGCGCTTTCGCAACACCGCGGCTGGGGCTTCCTGGAGCAGGGCAGCATCGCGCTAATCGTACTGGTCGTCATCGGGATCGTCCTGGCGGGATACTTCGCCCTCAAAAATAACGTCAACGTAGGTAAGGAGTCGTCGAACATTCAGTCGCTCATCACAAGCACCCAAAACATGATGAAAGGAGGAGATGGATACACATTCACTTCCGGTGCCAAAATGATGGGCTCGCTTATCCAGATGAAACTTCAGCCTAAAAGTATGACTGTACGTGGTACCCCCTCTTCCGGGACTGCCACGCTTTATAATGGATGGGGTGGAGCCGTGACACTGTCACCTGTCACAGTCTCCGGGTTCTCAAATGGGTTCTCTTTGACCTACGAAATGGTTCCTCAGGGCGCCTGCGTCTCGCTAGTCACACAACTCAGTCGCGCCAAAATTGCTGATGCGATCACCGTCAACTCCACGGCGCACAGTGATGGGGTCGTGACAACTGAAGAAGCCAGCGCGCAATGCACAGCTGACAATGGCAGCACAGGTACCAACAAGCTGATCTTCACGATGAACAGCTAAGGAGACAACATGCGGAGAGAACGCATTCTCTCCTGCCACCTGTTAATGACGCTGCTCATTCTGTCCTTTTCCTCCGGCCCATTGATGGCCAGCACGAACTCCCCGCCTGCGACTTTTGATGCCTGCTTTAACAATGCCGGTGCCCGATACCAGATCGAGCCACTGCTGCTTAAGGCTGTGGCCAAAGGGGAGTCCTCGTTCCGTCCATGGGTCACAAATACCAACCGGGATAAAAAGGGTAATCCGGTCAGCACGGACTATGGGTTGATGCAGATTAACTCAACCCATGTGCCGAAGCTCGTCCGGATGGGTGTCATCCAGGGGGCAGAAGACCTGCTGAAGCGCCCCTGTCTGAACATTCAGATAGGGGCGTGGATCCTGGCCAGCCACTTTCAGGTATGTGGTGTGACCTGGAATTGCCTCGGGTCTTACAACGCTGGATTCCGTAAGGATCGGCACGAAACTCGTGAGCAATATGCCAACCGTATCTGGGGGTTCTATCTGGAGCTGAAAGGTCTTCGAGTCTGTCGACAGGTGAAAGGAAAGCGAATATGCGAACCATCATAGTTACGAGTCTGACGACAGCATGGAGTCTGCCGTTACTACTGGGGTTCGCACTCCTTGGCAGAGGCCTGATGTGCCGCGTGCTCGAATTTCTGGAAGAGCACCCGATAAACGTTAAGGGACAGAAAACAACCTTGACGGCAGGGATTTGGCTCTTCGCTACTTTCAGTATGATCGCCGCCCTTGCACCGGTTCCTGTTGCTGATCGGGCAGCTGCCATAGTGATGATGGCCTTCCTTCTTCAGGCCGGGAGCACAGACGCAGTCAGTGGATATCTGCCACGAACCTTCACAGTACGGCTTTTACTTGGGGGATTGCTCTGGGGAGCAGCATCAGACGTTTCAGTTGAAGGTATATCTACACAACTGGCGGAGATCGCAGCAACAGTCAGTCTGATGGCGCTACTGAGTGTCCTGGTAAACCGGGGCACTCAGCGTCTGGGTCAGGGAGATTTATGGCTGATAACTGGCCTGACTGCCTGGATGGGGGGGAAAGATGCTGCCCTGGTCACTCTGTTTGGAGCAGCAGCCTTTGTTCTCTGGCTGTTAACCTGGCATGTATCGGGGAAAAAAGAGGGACCGCTGGGACCCTGGCTTTGTCTTAGCGGGAGTATTTTCCAGCTCACTCTTCTGTATCAACCTGTATGGATATCGATTCTATGAAAAAGCATGATCGTGGCTGGGCAAATCTTGATGTCGCTCTGTCGCTCCTGGTTGTGATGGCAATGGCCGTCTTTGGGCTCACTAAATACAAGGACTGGCAACAGGAGAAAAACTGGCAGGTTGAAGCAGCCCATATCAGTACCTACGCAGCAGCAGCGCGTGGCTACGTCGGGCGAAACTATGCGACGCTGTTAAGTGCAACCAGCACTACCGCGCCGACAGTGATCACCACAGCCATGCTTAAAAATACCGGTTTTCTGCCGTCCGGTTTTACCGAAACAAACAGCCAGGGCCAGCGTATGAACACGTACCTGGTCAGAAACGGGCAAAACACGGAATTGTTGCAGGGAATGGTGGTATCAAGCGGTGGAAGTGTATATCCGGCCAAAGCATTGAGGCTGATATCGCGGGATATCAAAACCGGATTCGGAGGATACATCGATGACGGTAAAACTGCCACTGGTGCCTTACGGACGTGGAAAATCCCGCTGAGTAGCTACGGAGCTAGTTCCGGAAACGGGCATATCGTCGTGCTTCTCTCAACAGATGAGTTATCTGGTGCACAGGAGGATAACGACAGGTTGTACCGTTTTCAGGTTAATGGCCGCCCCGACCTGAACAAGATGCACACAGCCATCGATATGGGTGGAAATAACCTGAACAGCGTTGGCACCATTAATGGACAGACAGGAGCATTCAGTGGAAATGTAAGTGGTTCAAACGGAATATTCACCAGTAACGTCAGCGGAGCGAACGGTAATTTCACCCAAAATATTACAGCGGGAGCACAAGTAAAAGGAGCTACGGTACGTGCCGAAAGCGACATCAGCGCAGGACGAAATATTACGGCAACAAACGAGGTATCTGGTGCCACAGTTAAAGCGTCAGGCAACCTTTCGGCTGGCGGTGTTTTGCAACTGGGTCAGGTCAACGTTGCAGGCATGGCCTGTTACCCTAACGGGCTGATAAGCCGTGATGCCAATGGCGGCGTACTTTCCTGTCAATCCGGTGCGTGGGTATCTCCAGGAATTGGACGTCCCGGATACTACTGCCGCAGAACATCCTTTGATAAAGGTCGGTCTGATGACTATGTGGGATTCACCCCACGAACGGATGATAGGTGTCCCGTCATCCAACCTGGACAGGAACCCAATGGTTACTGTAGCTGTATGAAAATCATACTGGATTATTAACCTGTCAATCCGGTGCGTGGCAAGCCTCAAATTCTGGGCGTTATGTAGAAATGGGAGTTTGGGAAACAACATCCACCAGAGGGGTTACTTACCAGATTCCCGGGGCTCATAAATACTGTTTAGTTTCCGGGTTAATGTCCGCTGGTGACAATGGTACATGCCAAATCTACCCGTCAGGTTCGTCCTGGCTCCTTAGTATGGTTGGTTACAATGGCAGCAGCACGCAACGTTGTTGGGTTAGCTGTATCGACTGAGTGCAGAACTGTCAATCCGGTACTTGGAGTTCTTCTGCAGGTAAACCAAAAATGACGGAATACACGTATACAAACTACAACTCGTCACACAACTATTACGGTATCGGAGTTCACGATTTCTGTACTTCTCAGTACGGTAATGAAAACGACCGCGATGACAGTTGGAGAGGTGTTGAGAGATTGTCTGACGGGTCTTGGCGAATCAACGTTAAGGACGGCAGTGAGACTGCAATGTGTCTGGATTGGTAACTGTCAATCCGGTACTTGGAGTGGAAGCAGTGTTAAAACTGTTACAAGGGTAAATTCCGGGTATGAAACCATATCTGTTAGCTGCAACAGTGACGAACATCTGACTGGCGGCGGCGCTCAATGTAATCCCAGTGGTAAGGAAAGGCTTAAATGGTCAAATCCTAATGGGAATGGATGGGCAGCTGCTTGCCCAAGGGAGGAGCTCACCGTATTTGCTATATGCTCCAGTAAATGAGATATCCTTCAAAAGCAAACAGCCCGGCATGTCGCTTCACCATTTCCAACGTTGGCACCTGTTAATTGCCAGGAACTATCGCTATTACGTGTTATCTGGCAAGAGCGCCAGTTGTTGTAGTCATATGATGCCTGCGACAAAGCACAGAAGGTATGAACACCAATATTGACGGACTGTCCTTGCCTGACCGTTTGAGAGAAAGAAACGTCGCCAATACCCATCCCAGACCACGCACCGGATTGACAGTGTTATTGCATTTTTCGCGCAAGGCTTTATTTTCTTCGCCTTTTTGGGAGTAATAATGTCTTCTGTTGCGCGTTTAAGAAAAATGTCCCTCAGTCGGGGACTCGATAAATATTACGAGTCGGTATCAGTTCACAAAAAGGGCCATCTTCAGGAATTTTACCGGGTCAATGTGATTAAACGGCACCCACTGGCCAGCCGGAACATGGATGAGATCACCACAGTTGATATTGCAGCCTACCGTGATGAAAGGCTGACGCAGTGCAACCCCAGGACTGGGAACCCTATCTCTGGCAATACAGTAAGGCTTGAACTGGCGCTGTTATCATCACTTTTTGGAATTGCACGAGTGGAATGGGGGACATGTCGTAGCAATCCGGTCGAACTGGTGCGTAAACCTAAAGTATCCAAAGGTCGCGATCGCCGCCTGACATCCAGTGAAGAGCGCAGACTGTCCCGTTATTTCCGCGAACGAAACTTAATGCTGTATATAATTTTTCATCTCGCGCTTGAGACAGCCATGCGCCAGGGTGAAATCCTTAACCTGCAATGGGAATACATTGACCTGCAGCACGGCGTAGCACATCTGCCCGATACCAAGAATGGCTCATCGCGAGATGTTCCTCTCTCACGTAAGGCTCGTAACATCCTTCTGAATCGCCACGGATAATCTAGACACTTCCGAGCCGTTGATAATACTGGTTTTCATATTCTGTCGGTGACATCTGTTCGCTAGAACCATGCCGACGCTTACTGTTATAAAACATTTCGATGTAATCAAAAATATCACTGCGGGCTTCTTCCCGCGTTCCGTAGATCTTTTTCTTTATCCGTTCACGTTTCAACAACTGGAAAAAACTTTCTGCAACCGCATTATCATGGCAGTTACCGCGACGGCTCATGCTACCCTCCAGGCCGTGTGATTTCAGGAACGACTGCCACTCATGGCTTGTGTACTGACTGCCCTGATCCGAATGAACCAGCACCTGTTTTTCGGGATTACGCCGCCATACAGCCATCAGCAGTGCGTTCAGGACAATGTCCTTTGTCATCCGGGATTGCATGGACCAGCCGATAATTTTGCGTGAGAACAGATCAACAACAACGGCAAGATACAGCCAGCCTTCGTGGGTCCTGATGTAGGTTATGTCCGTTACCCAACGCTCATCAGGAGCATCCGGATTGAACTGTCGCTGGAGCCTGTTGGGTGACACGATACTGGCCTCGCCTTTACGTGCCCGCGGGCTTCGGTATCCGACCTGAGCCTTTATTCCGACACGTTTCATCAGTCTCCAGACTCTGTTTACTCCGCACTGTTGCCCGCTGTCACGCAGATCCAGATGGATTTTGCGATAACCATAGACGCATCCCGATTCCAGCCAGAACTGTTTAATCTGTCCTGTCAGTCTCAGGTCTGCCTGATGGCGTTGTGAATGCGGCTGCTGAAGCCAGGCGTAAAAACCACTGGGATGAACATCCAGCACCCGACAGAGCAGGCGAACAGGCCAGCAACAGGAGTTGTCACGGATAAAGGCGTACCTCAGTCGGACAGCTTTGCGAAGTACGCCGCGGCTTTTTTTAATATGTCCCGTTCGTCGGTAACCCGTTTCAGCTCTTTCTGGAGACGGCGGATCTCGGCCTGAGCATCTGACTGTTCTTTATTAGTGGAAGAATCCGGACCGTACTTCTTTATCCAGGCATAAAGGCTGTGGGTGGTGATATCGAGACGTGTTGCAACGCTGGCAACAGAATAACCGCGATCAACAACCTGTTTGACTGCTTCAGTTTTAAACTCTTCAGGATAACGCTTACCGCTCATGGGCACCTCTCTTTAAGTCATCTTAAATGACTCTGAGGTGTCTGTTAAACGCGTGGCGATTCATTCAGATGATGCCGGCCCAGCTAAAAGGTAAGTTGTTTTCCTATACGTCATCCGGTTTCAAAAACGCCTGGCGAAATGCTCTCAAGGAACTCTCTATCGAAAATCTGCATTTTCATGATCTTCGGCACGAGGCCATCAGCCGTTTCTTCGAACTCGGTACGCTGAACGTTATGGAGGTCGCAGCTATATCAGGCCACCGCTCGATGAATATGCTAAAGCGCTACACCCATCTGAGAGCTTACCAGCTGGTCAGCAAGCTGGACGCGCGACGGCGCCAGACTCAAAAGATCGCCCCCTACTTCGTGCCCTATCCTGCCCAGGTTGAGCAGGACAGCGAAGAGTCAGGTGACATCAAGGTAATGCTATGCGATTTCGAAAATCTGACGGTATCAGCGCCTACTCGCGAACTTGCATTGGCCCGCGCCAGCGAACTGCTACTGCGGACACTGGCTCTTGCAGCCCAGCGCGGCGAACGAGTCCCCGCGCCGGGGGAGCTTCCTGTCAGGACAAACAATCACATCATGATATGTCCGCTTAACCCCGACCAGGCACTGTCGGCCCTGGTATAACTTTTCTTCTGGAGGGGCTGTGTTTTTGATTCTCCTTTCAGCGGTACCACTAACGCTACTGCTGTATTGCCCGATAATGACAATCGTCAGTGCCGTGACGCCCTGGAAAGGGTTCCGAACGGCCTTGGTTCGACATCGTAAGAAGCATTACACAACCCTACATCTGTCGACATTTGACCGGGTTGGCCATCTTAATCTCCGACGTGCGGCACGCTTTCACCGGAGCTTTCTGGCCACGTTGCAGCTGGCGCTACAAAGAGACAGCACGCCGGTGTACTTCACATCCCATCTGATGCGACCGGCACACCTGAAAAGCATGACTATCCTGATGTCAAAAATGGGGGAAACGCACCGCTGGCGCAGCACCACAGTCACGATACCTCCAGCCATCAGAAACGGGATACGGCTGCAAACATTTTTACAGGAATGGCGCTGGATAACCGTACCTGAAACCGGCGTGCTTGTACTCATTCGGCCGCGCCGGAAAGAGCGCTAAAAAAGCAAATACACAAACGTAATTAAAACGAACACGCAAACGCAGTCGATCTACACGATCGAATTAACTCGTTATACATACGCGTCACGATTAATTATTCTTTAACCCACTGAGTAACAAAGTTTAATTTCACTTAAGGGGGCCATGTGGCAAACAGTCTTACAGCAATTTTCACCTCGCTTCTGGCGCTCCCCGACCTTGATCGGAACAGGATTGCAGAACTGCTTCAGCGCAATGATAAGAAGCCCATGCAGACCACATCACTTCGGTTGCGACCTGGTACCCGTCAACTGATTGATGAGCTGTCAGGCAAAATTGGAGTTTCTCAGTCAGAGTTGCTGAATATGGTAATTGAAGGCTCTTTTCGCGATATCTTCCTGCCATTCAGTAATACTGCAATCAGCGTTATAGACCGCTTTGAGCTACTGATGCAGTCACACGAGCTTAGCCCGACGGACATCGCAGAACTGCTGTCGTCATGGAATGTTCGGGTTAGTGTGCTACAGGACAGGGAACGTACAATGGACTATCTGTCCACCCCGCTTCTCCAGGCGCTCGCTGACTGGTTTTTCGTTTCGCCTGGCTGGTTGCTTGGAAGCAACGTTCCACCTGTCGACACAGGCAGCGCGAGTCATCAATGGCCACAAACGGAAGAAACTTTCCGGGAGGTAATTATTCCTTCAGCCGAAAACAATAATGACAGCATTATTTTCTGGAAGACTGAAAATACAACTGAGGATAAAGATCAGGAACGAAACGGCATATTAATTAAGAAGAAAATATCTTCATCTCAGCTGACATATTTTCCGGTGCTATCCATTATTACGCGCACCCTGAATACAGAGCAGGAATGCTGGAAAGAGCGACTCCTCAGGGAACACGCAGCAACAGGTACTATCCGCCCCGTCACCTTAGGTGCAGGGCTGGCAACAGCACTTGAACACGGAACAACGTTACCCGTACTTATATTCAGACAGCTTTAAACCACGCTGAAAATCTGAATTAAAAAAGAAAAAGAAAATTTTGATGCTGCCGCATCAGGACCTTCTTTTGCCCTAAATCCAGACAGGACTACAGGAAATTTACTTATGAAAAAGACTCACATTGCAAAAACACTGATATCTTCCGCCGTCATGATGGCATTTCATGCAGGAGCAGCAACCTCTTATATGGAAGCCCGCAGCGATGCGATGGGCGGGACTGGCGTAGCTTCCGCACATTACGGTACAGCTGCCTTATCCAACCCGGCACTCCTGACGAAATTTGGCGCGAACGATGACTTCAGCCTGGTGCTGCCGTCCGTAGGTGTCCAGGTAGCAGACCCAGATAATGCCATCGATAATACCGATGACGTAAAGGATCTGTGGAACAATTTTGACAATGCAGTTGACCGCCAGAGCGGTGTCAGCGAAAGTGCAGCCGCATTACGCAACAAGCTGGAAGACCTGAAGGACGTAAAAGCAAACGGACAGGTCGGGGCATCTGTCATTGCTACCACTCCTAATAAGGTGCTTCCATTTGCGGTTGTCGTGAAGTCCTGGGGCACCGTTTCCGTAAACGGCAAGGTCAGTGATCACTGATCTACAGTATCTCGATAATATCGCCAGCGGCGCCATCCCGTCAGATATGGTAGACAAGGATGCACTTACGTCCCGCGCTTATGGTCGGGCTGCCGTTATCACCGATGTCGGTGTGGCTATGGCGCACGAATTTGAAACAGCGGGACATAGCTGGTCACTGGGGATCACGCCCAAGTATCAACGCATCGATCTTTTCAACTACAGCGCAAAGGTAAACGACTTCGACAAAAATGACCTGAATTCGGATGACTACCGCAATACTAAAACCGGATTTAACGCCGACATCGGTCTGGCAACAAACCTCGGCGACAACTGGATGCTGGGTCTCGCGGTACAGAACATCATCGCCCGCACCGTTGACACTAAAGCAGTGAATGGTGAGAAAGAAACATTCAAAGTAAAACCACAGGCCACTGCAGGCGTGGCATGGAGTAACAGTATCCTGACCACCGCTCTCGATGTGGATCTGACCGAAGCCAGCCGCTTTGAGCGAGATGACAAACGCCAGTTCGCCAGTGTGGGTGCCGAGCTGAATGCCTGGAACTGGATGCAGGTACGCGCGGGTTATCGTCAGAACATGGTCTCCAGCGAGGGCAACGCTTTCACTGCGGGTCTGGGCTTCTCTCCTTTCGACGTAGTACATCTGGACCTGACCGGTATTGCAGGAACCGATCGTACCTACGGTGCGGTCGCACAGTTGCAGTTCACGTTCTGATAGTTTAGGGGAAGCCCGCAATGGGCTTCCTCTGCCGTTTCTTTGTGTGTTATCCCCTGTGCACTGGCTGTAATCCCCCCGAACTTTCTCCCGCTGAGACCGTTGAAGATGAAATCTTTCCGATATGTACATGTATTGCATCAGATCAGCAGTGTTGCTTTCAGCAGCCTGATAACTGCGCCAGCCACCGGGTTTTTTATTCTGTTCATGTTATTTGGATTCAACCACTCGCTCGCCGACACCTTCCTTGAACAGGCCCGATCACTTACCGGTGATGCACCACCAGGCATGGTAAGAGAATGTAAACAATCAAACGATAGCGGCCCGCCATCTCCTCTTGTAATGCCTCAGGTATGCAAAACGGTATTAATTGGTGAGGATGACTGGAAAGAGCGTGTTGACGATACCATCAGGCAGTTTTATCTCACTTTCTCTGTATTCGGACTTTTATTCTGGATGACCGCAAATAATCAACCATCTGAATTAATTGGCTGGATACGCAGGAAAAGTAAACATCAAAATTAACGGCATCATAAGCCTCGCCCACTGAATCTTCTGGCTTTAATCTCCGTCGCCCCCCGGCAAGGTAACTACCATGAATTATTTAATGCTTCCCGGCGTGTTGGCCATCTCCCTGCTCGCCGGCTGCCAGTCCTGGACTACGCCATCAACGTCTCCAGTTTCTCCTTCCCCCGACCGTTACGGCGCGGCCTCATCCGTTGCCGTTACCCGTCACACACAGTATCAGATGTGGAATAACGGTGTCTGGTCCGGTTCGAAAACCGCGCCATCATCCATGGAGATCATTCGATCCAACAGCGCTGACGTCTCTTTCGACTGGGAAGGTGATGCTGTGGAGCTACTGGATGAACTGGCGCGGGCACGTGGCCTGCAGTTCAACTACAGCGGCGTTCGCCTGCCCTTGCCCGTAACATTGCACGTTCGTGGCATGACGTTCAGCAATGTGTTGCGCGTTATCGAAGCGCAGACCGCATGGCGCGCAACCCTGAATCAGTACCCTGGGCTGCTCCAGCTCAACTTCATGCAACCGGAGACCAGAAAGAAATGAAATGCTTTCTCTTGTTACTATTCCCTGCTCTGCTCCTGACTGGGTGTGCAGGAGAGCGGCCGGCTTCACCGACAGATACAGGGGCACCACCTCCGGATATGCAGGCCTGGCTCAACCCGGAGCGACAAAGACCAGCAGGTCTGTCCGAAACGCGCTGGCAGATGCTTACTGATGCTGGCAGAACACTGGGATTCCGAGGAGGAAAATCCCAGCGGGCATGGGAGTTAACCCAGGCACTCAACGCCCGCGAATCCACCCTCAATGCCCTTTACGATTTCCGTCCACTTATCAGCCCTGAAGGCTGGCTTCCTCCGGTTATTGATGAAGCGCAGGACGTAGCACACATCACTCCTGATCAAATTCGCACAGCCTCAAAAGTCTGGACCATCATCCGACCGGAGCGATTCGTCAGTAACCCGCCCAGCTGGCGCAGCTGGTTACTACGCGGTCTGGCCACCACGGCAACCCCTGGCACAGAAGGTCTGGTTGTGCCGGAAGACAGCGCCCAGAGAAAGGTCTGGGAAGACGCACTGAAAAAAGGCTGGCAGGAAGGTCGCGAAAATGCCGATCTGACCTTTGAGGCCAGCATGAATCAACTCACCCGGGACTATCGCGGCATGATGCTTTATTCCCTGCTCTGGCGACGGGGCATGATTTCTCGGCCGGAAGTCACCGAGCAGCAGCAGACTGTTACTGGCAGTGGTCAGAAGCTCGTTACCGGCGATCGTGTTCGCCGACTCAAATCACATGCCTCGTTTGAGCTACAGAAATCACGCTGGCGCCCGTCCGTTACCATCCAGTAAGGAGTTTTCCTCGTGAACATATCAGCTATCCCTGACTCGTTCGGGCTTTTCCCGTTCAGCGGTGCCTATACCGCCGACGAGTTCAGGACATTTTTTGCCTGGTGTTCGGCACATGGAGTCAGTGATGTGGATCTGGTTGGCGGCTCACCAGTTTCAGTGAGTCGTTATGGCCGACGTGAGAGAGTCTCAGACACCATACTGCCGAATATCATGCTGGGAAATATGCTTGACGACCTGCTGGGGCCAGAAGTGCGCCCCCGAGTGCAGGGTGGAAGACCGCTGGACAGAGCCATTCAAATCGACGGCGACATGCATGGGCGATATGGCCTGGAAAGGGGGGAACGCGTGCGGCTACGCGCGCACATCATCCAGGGGACATCTGCCCGGGAAGAAAAGGCTCTCTCCGTCACTCTGCGTGTGATCCCCCACATCATTCCCGATTTTCTGAAGCTGGGTATCGAGCCCGATCTGGCGGCGGCAATGCTGCCAAAAACCGGGCTGGGTCTTATTTGCGGTGAAACGGGTTCGGGTAAATCAACGTTGCAGGCGTCGTTGTATCGCCACTGCCAGGACACACAGCCCGATCGCAAAATTGTGACCTACGAAGATCCAGTAGAGTACATTCTCGGCCGCCCCGACGACCTTCTGCCGCCGCATCAGGCTCAGGTAAGACGTGACGTCGCAAGTTTTGCAGATGGGCTTCGCTCCGCAATGCGCCGAAACCCGGAGGTCATCGGTATCGGGGAAATTCGTGACACGGAAACAGCAGAGGCTTCTGTCCAGGCCGGTGAAAGCGGACATTTAACCATCGGTACACTGCACTCTAAATCACCAGGTGAAACCCTGAACCGACTGCTTGGTCTGTTCCCGCCTCAGATTCGTGATGCACGCGCCTGGGAGATGCTTGGGATGTTACGGTTTATCGTAGTCCAGGTACTTGTCAGAACGACAGACGGCAAACGCCGGGCTCTCCGGGAATACATCGTCTTCGACGATGAGCTACGCGATGCACTACAGAATCTCCCGTCAGAGAAGTGGCCGGCCCACATCGATAACATCCTGAGACTGGAGAAAAGGCGCATTGTCGATCAAGTGCGTGAAGGTTACGTAACGGGTGATATAGACAGACACGAAGCGGCACTCTACCTACCGACACAGGAGCTTAGACATTGAAACGAGAAGGATTCTGGCGCTATGCCACCCCGCCTGTCACCTTTTTTGGTATCCCGCTGCCGTTCCTGTTGCTGTATCTGGTCTGGTTTCGCTGGCCGTCCATGAAGACGCTGTATATCTGTTCCGCCATTCTGGGATTCTTTGTTGCCCTGAATTTCTTTGGCTGGAGTGTACGGGCTATCTGCCTGCGCGTAATAAGTACCTTCAGGGGAAAGATTGCCTCCGGTCGCCCCTGGTGGTACCGGCATTTTGTTGAAAAACCACGAGACTGGACTGGTCTCTGAACCCGATGTAACCCGTTCGTTCCCCATAGCGCTCCCGCGCTACTCCCTCAATATCTTCCAGGAATGTGACCATGCAAAAAAGTCACCGCGTATGGCTTGCCGTACCTCACGAAGAGAAGGACGACGCCATCAACGCCCACCCGCGTCTCAGCGATGGGCAGAAAGCCCTTAAATGGGACGATGAGCACCGCCTCTGGTATGCCCGACCAGGAGCCGACCTGACCAGGTTCGAGCGATGGATGCCCCGCCCCCATGAACTGTCGATGAATGCGGACGATCCGGTAACAGAGTTTGCTCAAAAACTTGAAGAAGCAGGACTGCTGGTTAAGGGGCTCCCCGTGATGGATGGAAGCCTTCAGCGCGTACCGACGAAACAGGACAAGAAAGGTTCGAAAAGCGGAGCTTACAAGGCTTACCTGGACGGGCGCCCTGCTGGATGGTACCGCGATTATCGCAGCGCCGACGCTAAACCGACGCAGTGGGTGTTTTCAGGTGGTGGCGAGATGGATCCGCTTGCGCGTCTTCATCTCCGTGCACACGCCCAGCAAACGCGTGAAGACAATGCCCGTGCTCTGGAGCAACAGTACAACCGGCAGGCAGAGTACGCCGCCCGATATGTTGACCGCTACCCGCAGGCTACAACGAACGCCTATCTGACCCGTAAGGGTGTGGCGGCTGCGCCGGGTATAAGAATCAACGATAAGCAAGAACTTGTGATCCCCTTCAGCAATGCGCATGGCGACATACGCTCTTACCAGCGTATTCCGCTCACCGGCGGAAAAGACGCCCGCATCCTTAAAGACAGTGAAAAAACAGGTAACTGGTTTGCACTGGGGACGCCACAGAATGGCCTGCCTTTGCTGTTTGCTGAAGGATATGCCACAGCAGCCTCTCTGCATGAGGCATCAGGTTTGCCGGTACTGATGACGGTTGATGCGGGAAACATGATCGCCGTTGGCCAGAATGCTCGTGCCGTCTGGCCTGACAGTCCTTTTATTTTCTGTGCAGACAATGATCATCAGCTGAAGAATGCGCAGACAGGACAACCTGAAAATAAGGGCATCCTGAGCGCTGAGAAAGCGGCAGAACTCACGGGCGGCAGAGTCATCGTTCCTGATTTCACCGAAGAAGAAAAAGCACGCTTGCTGACGGACTTCAACGATCTCGATACCAGCAGGGGCAGAGAAGCCTTCCGTGAGCACATCAGCGACCGCCTCAGGTCTGCCGGCATCGATATCCGGACAGACTACGCACCCAACGATGCACAATTTCTCTCACAACAGGACCCAAAAATGGAAAATCTGGAAAGCCAGGAATCCGGCCAGTCTTCGATTGCCCCGGATGAACCTGTCGTTATTCCGTCTGAAAGCCACAGGCAGGATGATTCAGTAAAACCAGCGCCTCCCGCCCCGCCTGAACCTGAAATAATCTCTCCGGCAGCGGTGATGCCGCCCGATGAAGCCAGTATCAGTGCGGCACCGGTTGAGAATAAGGCTGAACACGATGAACCCGCCCCCACGTCCCTGCGAGACGCTGATGTTTTAATTCCTGATACGCAGAGCACCACGGACGTGACGATCGCGACATCTTCTGCGGATGCCGGTCAGCGTAGTCATAGTGCCATCGAATCAGGATCGAATATACCGGTCCCTGGCCTCGATGATTATGCAGACATACGCGCGCAGATGGACGACCCACAATTTGCTGAATGGGTGAACAGTCAGTCTGCTGACATTCCCCATATGCCTGCTCAGGAACGACAGACAGACCATGAACTGTCAGAAACGGGCAAACAAACCCTGAAGCCTGAGGCAGCGTCACATGAAACAGACGCTGAGTCTCCGGAGCCGATCGTTCCTGAATTACCAATCCCTCCACAGTCCCCCGGAGCAACATCAACCGGGCAAAAACAGGAGCAGACGCAAACTGCCGATGTGGATCCAAACACGTCAGAGCCCTCCCCGGGCAGGAAGGAAACGGCAGAGAGTGAGATGCATGAAGCGGATGGGCTTGTCTACGGACCGCGAAGGCCGGAACCGCTTCAGCGAGAAGATCTCGATGAAATCATTAAAGCCCTGTCAACGGAAGAACAGCGTGACAATAAGGTGCTTTACCGTCTCGACGGGGAAGATGCGTTTCACGATCTCGGCAACCGTCTCGAAATGTGTAACGGTGCGAGTGAGGACAAGCGCAAGGTGCTCGCCGCGCTGGCCGTGGCATCACGCTATTACGGCGGCGTGGTGGAGCTCACCGGCAGTACGCAGTTTAAAGAGCAGGCCATGCGGATCATTATTGAATATGACCTCGATATCCGAATGAAGCTGCCTGCGCAGCGCGCGCAGCTTGAGGCTATGCGGCAACAGTTTGGGGCAACCAGGGATTCAGTCACAACGCATATTCCTACGCCGGACCTGAACCGACAGACTCCATTAACTGATGCCGCATCGCCAGTGTCACCGGCAACAGCCGCCCCCGAAGCTGTTACCCCTGACGCTCCGGGCATACCAGTGCCCCCCGTATCACCGACGCCGTCAGCACAGGCAACTGCCGCAAAGCAGCCTGCCGTTTCACCCTCAACAGAGCCTGTAGCGCCTAAGCAGGCCGACAGCATCCGGGTCCCTGATATGCCCGCTGAGCCAGCCCCCTCTGCACTGAAACCAGGCCAGAGCGTCACGGCGGTCCTCAAGAACTTTGGTGAAGCGATGTACGAAAATAAAGAGCAAAAGGGCAAGAGCTTCTTTATCGAGCTACAGAACCGCGGTGGAAGTCATACCTACTGGGGGCAGGATTTACGGGAGCTGATCGCGCACCACAAAACCGGCGATGTGGTCACGCTGACGCTCAATTCCCGTGACAGCTGGCAGGTACCTGGTGAGGAAAAAGAGCGCGTAAAAAATAACTGGTCATTGACGTCCGCCTCAACAGGTCTTGCCGTGGCACATGATCGACCGGAGCAGGGACAGCCCCTTCAGGCTTTCCCGGTCGATACGTTTGGCCGCCTCACACAGCAAATCCGACAGGCCTGGCCTGAGTACACCACAGACCTGAAGCTGCCACCTCGCCTGGAAGAGCGTCAGTTTTATCTGGGCGAAGACAGGCATCCTGTAAAGTCACCGGTAGCCGCGGCCAGCATTTCGCCACCGTCCACGGAAGCACCAGACAGGCTGGTACCCGTCATGGCCTCTATGGACACACAGTCAAACCAGTTAGATCTGCTGCTTGTCCAGTCTGCGGGAGAACACCTGCAGGGGATGGTTCGTCTGGATGGCACGCTGTATCCGGCACTGGCCACGCCAACCACAGACAACAGTCAGCTGGTTATTAATGCCATCACCGATGACGGTCCCCGCTTTGTAGGCTACGGACAGGCGGTGAATTTCGAACCCGACGGCACCACCCGTGCCGCACCTCAGCTGATGACGTTCCACCTGAAAGGTCGGGAAGAGGATACACCGCTTCCCGCCCGGCTCTACACACCGGAAAAACAGGCAGATACCTTGTTCCAGCGCCTCGGTTTTGAACAGACCTGGAAACAATGGGATGACGCCCGAAAGCCGGAGGGCAGACAGGAAAAAGCGCTTCATCAGGAACACTCCCACAGCCCCGGCCGCTAAGCCGATAAGGAGAGAGAATGCGATATCACATGCTTAAAGCCGGACTTTTGTCCGGCTTCATGCTTTTTTCTGCCGCCGCTGCGGCGGCAACCTGCCGTGCAGGAAGTGCTGCTGAAGCGGGTAGCCAGGCTGGTTATGAGCGAGCCAGGGCGGCCGCAACAGCCTGGGAACAGCGCGAAAGCAATGTCTCATCCTCCCTGCAGTCCTGTCTGTCCCGTATCAAGAACGTCAAGGTGACCCTGCCGCAATTCCCCGGGCTCGATGAAATCATTTCGCAACTGGAAAATAAGGTCTGCGAAGCGGCCCTGGATAAAGTCAACGAACAGATCCCAGACAACATCGATCCCTGGAAAAACTTCAACTCCTGAAACCTATGACAAAACAGACACAATCAGCCCCCCCTGCAAAGGGGCGGGCCCCCTCCCCTGCGGAGGATCCGCTGAAAAACGCCGTGAACATGATGAAAACGGCAGAAAAACGCCAGAAAATGGCACCAGAGCTGATGAAGAGTAACCTCCTGCTGGGGAGTGGCCTGCTTATCAGCATCATCCTCAATGCTGGCCTGACCTGGGCTTTGATACAACAGCCACGGGATTACTTTGCCACCGACAGTGGGCGCCTGGTTCGCCTGGCTCCCACTTCCGAACCAGCATGGAGCCAGGACGATGCCATCGCCTTTGGCAGCAAGGCTCTGATGCGGGCCTTTAACCTGGACTTCGTTCATTATCGTGAACAGGTATCCTCTACAGCATCGCTGTTCTCTGAAGCAGGACACGCCAGTTACATCCAGGCGCTAACCAACTCCAATATCTACGATGCCCTGAAACGCGAGCGTATGAATCTTACCGGCTCCGTAGGGGCTGGTGTCGTCATCCGGCGTGGGCGTCTGTCTGACGGAACCTGGTTCTGGACAATGCAGTATCCGGTACGTTTGCGCCTGGTTGGGCAGACGACCAGCAAGCCTGAACAACCGTTTGTTTTCGAAATTACCATCCAGCGCGTAGATCCACGACAGAAACCCGTCGGGATGGAAATCCGCCAGATGATCTCACGCAACGCTCCCCGCAACCTCTGAGGCTCCCGCCATGAAACTTCGTTATCTCATGACCACACTACTGCTGTGTGGTCCGGCCCTCGTAGCCGCCGCTGACAATACTGGCTGGCAGGATGCCAGGACGCCTAGTGCAACAACTGCCGCCGCTCCTCAGGGGGCAGAAGCGCAAACAACAGGTGTACCGGCAACCCGGATTAGTGGAGAGCTCCCGCCCCCGGAACAAAGCTCGCCGCTGGTAGATGAGGCAGCAGGTTTAGACTCGCCTCTGTCAGCGGATGAGATACGCGAATTGAGGCTTCGACTGACCGACAACGAGCGTTCTGTAAATGCCCCAATGATAAGCGTGGTTCCGCGTATCAGTTCATTAACCCTCAATCTTTCTCCAGGCGCCAGTATCCCGCTGGTACGCACGGCCATGAATAACCAGAGCGTCGTCACCCTGACGGACATCAGTGGCGCACCGTGGCCACAGTCAGATCCGCCAATTAATGCCAGCCCGAAGAGTTTTGATGTGAAGTTCAATGCTGGAACCAACATGCTGGCCATAACACCACTGCGCCCGTGGGCTGCGGGGAATATTTCCGTATATCTGAAAGGGCTTGATGTTCCAATCATGATCAATGTGACAAGTGGTGAGACAGACACCCGTACTGCCAGTCAGGAGATCGACAGTCGGCTGGATTTACGCGTCCCGCGTCTGGGTCCTGGCTCAGCAGCCCCGGGAGTACCCGTCGATAAAATCGCACTCCACAGCGCCACGTTGCAGGCTTTTCTGGATGGCACACCACCAGAAGATGCCCGTCGCCTTAAATTCCAGGGCAACGTCCCTGACACTGCGATCTGGCAAAGCGGTGATGATCTGATGGTCCGTTCCCGCGCAATGCTGCGCGACGAGTTTGAACAGACACTCTCTTCAGCGGATGGTACGCATCTCTGGAAACTCCCCGTCACCCCGTTACTGACCTTCTCAGTAAACGGGAAATCCGTTCACGTCACGCCGGAGCTTCAGTAATGAGCGCAGAACAGGATGCCGGTAAGAACGGCAAAAAACTTTTTTCAATAATTGGATTTAGTGCCCTGGTTTTAGTGACCGCGGGTTATCTGGCCATGTCGTGGCTGACACATGACCCTTCAGGAACAGATTCTGCCGTCAACCTTAACGGTACGGCCTCAAGTGCCGTAACCACCACGACGGAGAGCCCGCGTTACCGTGAACTGCTTAAAGCCTCAAACGATTTAGGCGCGCAGGAAGCCGCACGGACCGATTCATCCTTCATCGCCAGTCTCCCGGTCGGCCTTGAAGTCACGGAACCCCCTCCGGATAAGGTGCCAGAAACAAAACCGGTGGACCTGCCACCTCCGCCGCCAGCAGCATCACGCCATGCGGAAAACCCGGCCGGAGAAGAGCAGGCAAACGAAAAGCGCCAGGCTCAACTGCAAAAACTGCTTAAGCGGATCAGTGACGCACAGACTGGCGGCGATGCACCGGTGCTGGCAACTGCCCTGGCAAGTGTTACGCAGACATCGCCAGCGAATGGCACAAGAAACCTGGCAGAGACAAAAACTGAAACAGAGAGTGCACAGGTCTTCATCCACGCACTTACGCGTGCGGCCGGTTATATGGAGACTGCCGTGGATTCAGATAACCCCAACTCAGAGGTTGTTGCGGTTATTCCTGCCGGGCCGCTGGCTGGCGCAAGACTTCACAGTTCGTCAGTAAAACTTGCCGGCAATGGACTGGATATCAGATTTACCAGTATGAGCTGGAACGGCATGGAGCTGAACGTCAATGCAAGCGCACAGAGTGAGAAAAACCTGATGTCTTCTGTGGCCTCCGATGTTAACCATCGATGGGGAACACACATCGTTCTGCCCGCTGTACTGGGAGGTCTTGGTGATCTTGGCGGTCTGTACAAGGATGCTAACACTCAGGTTATGCAGTCCAGTGTCGGTACCGTCACCGGACGAGTGGGTAAACCTGATGGCAGCACAGTGGCTGGCGTAATGGTTGGCGGCACAGCCCAGACCGGGGCGGAAGTCATCAAACAGGAGATGGCCCGTGAGCCGTTCCGCCAGGTCACCGTGAAGCAGAAAGAAGTTATCTCCATTCTCTTCGTTGACTCGGTTACTTCTGACGACATTGTCAGCAGCAATAAAGCGGCTCGCCCCGCAATCAATAGCACCTTATCAGCACCCGCTGCCGCAGAGCAGCAAACCGAAACCCGCCTGCAGGAAGCCATCGCGCGCCGCCAGGCTGAAATCCGTCGTCAGTATGGCGATACCGTACCCGTGAGGAACAATGATGAACCAGAAAATTGATATGCCTGAAGAAGAAACACTGGAAAGCGAGGATGATTTTGGCGCGCCAGATCCTCGCGAGAAACCGCCCTTCTGGAAGCGAGACCTGCTGTTTGGCTATTCTCTGCCGTGGCTTCTCGGGATAACGCTTCTGGCAGTGGCCAGCCTCTGGCACCTGTTCGGTCCATCACTGTCATTGACGAATAATACGCCGTCTGAAACCAGCTTCAGTGAAGTTG
Organism: Enterobacter cloacae complex sp. 342H5; assembly: GCF_050030905.1. Taxonomy (NCBI): domain Bacteria; kingdom Pseudomonadati; phylum Pseudomonadota; class Gammaproteobacteria; order Enterobacterales; family Enterobacteriaceae; genus Enterobacter; species Enterobacter cloacae complex sp. 342H5. The sequence continues at coordinate 89,161 of NZ_JBLGVB010000003.1, read as the reverse complement.
AAAATACACTCGACGGTGCACAGCATAGTACGGTTGAGTCTGTTCCGCAGCAGGCTGTCTCGCCAGCCGCGGCGCAACCGGCGGCACATACGTCCCTGCCAATGGCTCAGGACGACAGGGCGAGCATGATGACGGATATCCGTGACGAGCTGAACGATCGTGACCGCAAGATAAATGACTCTCTGACGTCGCTTAAAGACAGCGTTACGCGCCTGTCTGATGCTATCAAAAGGGATGAGGCTTACGCAGTAGAAACGCGTGCACAGCTTAATGAGCTGACACAGAAGCTGGCTGTTCTGGAAACCCGCGTAAGCACCTCTGATGCCTCAAAAACAGCTTCCCGGCCCCAAAAACGGCAGACAACCAGTGCTGTTGCAGGCATGAAAATCATGTCGCTGGAAGCAGGAATGGCGTGGATCAAATGGCAGGGCAGTACCTGGTCAGTCCGGGAGGGGGATACGCTGGGTAAAGTCACTATTCGTCAGATTGATCCTGCCACGCGCTCTGTGGTGACAACCGGAGGAACCCTGCGCTAATGGCACTGGATGCCGTCACGCTAATAGAGAATCTTGCTTCGGGCATCTTCACCGCTGGGCTGGATTTATTATTCAGCTGGTCCGAGATGATTGGTTTTTTTGGCCTCATCGCACTTCTGACCCGGCAACGTTCCAGTCGAAGTCCATTGTCCCCGGGCAAGTTTGCTATTGGCCTTTTTTCCTGCGCCGCGCTGGTATCTCTCCCCTCCATCATTAATGCCAGTGGTGCGCAGCTTGGCTTTGGCGCCACATCTTTTGATGCAATCGCGTATGTGCAACCCGCCACCTATGGCGTTGCTGCCGGGGCTGCTAACGCCGTACTTTCTCTGGTTCGGCTAGCAGGAGTGGGATTTGTCTATACGGCACTCGATATGTTTCGACGATCAGAGCTTGAGGGGCACACCGCACTCAGTTCAAGTGAAAGCATTCGCGCTGCGACAGTAAAACTGTTTGCAGGGACCGGTATGGTCTTTTCACCTCAGCTCATCGATGCCGCACTTGCCACTCTCGGCCTCTCTTTTTAACACACTTCGTTTTTTTATAACCCAAGGAGACACTATGTCACTTTTCCGTGCTATTTCCGCGCGTCTTTATGCCGTCGTTATTTTCTGCCAGCTGACCATGATGCAGTGCCGCGAGCGCATGATTCAGGGGCTGTGTGCTCTGGTCACGTTCCTGTTACCCGGCATGGCATTCGCTGATGGCGATCTCGCCGATATGTTCGGTAGCGCCGCCTCTGGTGCCAAAAGCGGTAAAACTTCCGGTCTGGAAATTGCCCAGGCGATCGGTGTGTTCATCTTCATCGGTTCCCTGCTGTCCTTCAAAAAAGTGGGCACCAATCCGCAGATCACTGTGGGCCGCTGCTGTGCAGGTCTGGCCATCGGCGCACTACTGGCCGTAGTCCCTGAAATTATGGGACGAACCCAGAAACAGCTCGGTACCAGCTCTGTCAATATCAGCTAACCACAGGAAAGGGTCGGTGTTTACCGACCCTTTCAGGAGAAAACGATGAGCAAAAAGAAAAAGACACCTCACTGTCCATGGCTACATCCGCTTCCGGTTCCTGATGTTGTCCATTCCACAGCCCCTTTACTTCCTCCCCCCGAGAGCGTTTCTGGAGGGCTGTGTTATTGCTGTAATGCTGACATGAAACATCTGTTTGCGTTACCGGAATCCCTGCCACTATCCCGACTTGCGGAAGACGCGCAGGATGCCAGGACCCGACTCGTCAGAGCGAAAGACACGCTGGCTCAGCTGGAGTCACGCCCCGCCCCGCAGGTACCGGTTGAATATGAGAAACACGCCCGGGCTCTGAAAGCTGCCCGAACCGGGATGCAGCACGCATCACTTGCCGCCCGCCGGATTGCGTTGCGACACATCCCCAAAACACTGCTGACCGACACCAGTCTCCTGTCTGACAGCGAACATGCTGAATTAGAACGGCTAACGACACCGTTTCACCTCTGTTACCTATGCCATGCCTGGCATGCCCTCAACGGATTTGCTGCTGCTCAGGGGGTCATGGTCTGGCTACCGGACCTGCACCCACGTAATGTTGTTGCCCTGAACCGAAAAGCCCTGCAGGCCGTCTTCAGCACCAGACCAAGCGAGGTTCGGGAAGGCCGTCGGGTACTGTCAGAACTGACCCGCCATCGTCTTCCTCTGGAAGAACGTTTCGGGGGATGGCGACCAGCTGACTATGCAGATGCGCTTAAACGTTTCCCGCCAGTCATGCGCGATGAAATGCGACAAAAAATGAACGGAGTGGCGTTAATCCTGACACCTGATTCAGTGACGGACAGTGACGTTCTGTCAGGAGCCTCGCAGACAACAATATTATCCTCACAGTCATCTGGTACCACTGTCACGTAAACCTAACGCAAGCCTTATCCCGCAGATGCGCCCACAGAAGCGCCTCGCCCATCAATACACGCCATTCCGGTGGAGTCTTCGCAGCTATGAATATCAACCGCCTTGTCTTCACTATTGAAGACGTTATGAATACCTGTTCCCGTTTCGCCGTCTCTGCTGACTTTGTCGACTACTGCGACATTCGTACGGTGATCGGACTGGACAAACAAGATCTGGAGCTCAGACCCTGGCTGGAAGCGCCTTATATAGGTGTCACCCATCAGGGCTATTTCCTTTCTGTATTCGAAATATCCGGGGCATTACGTGAAATGTCGGAAACAGCCTCAGACGATCATCCGGATGCGTTTGAAGGAATGATCGCGCACCTCGCGTCCACGCTCAGCACCACCTGGAAAAATATCGGCCATAAACTGGCCTTCATTTTCGAACGAGACCCGGAAAAAGGGCGTGACGAAGTCAGCGCCATGATCGCCCCGCAAATGCGTTCAATTCAGCACATCGGCGTCCAGCTGGATGACCTGCTTAATGAGAAGATCAATGTCATTTCTCCGTGGCTTGTTCGTGAGCGCTGCTGGCTTGCCGTCTGGAGCTCTCCGACACTGGTGAGTCATCAGGAAAGAACCGATTTTAACGCCACCGTTCGGGCCATTCAGGATAAAGCACCTGTCGCGCGCTTTGGTCAGGAGCCCTGGCGCTGGCAAATGTCTGGTCTGAAGATCCGGCACGACAGCTTTATCACCACTCTTGAAAAAGCACTCGTACGCGGTGGAGACGGCTTGCTTGTCCGCCTACTTGATGTGCCTGAGTTCTGTAATGAAATCAGACGTGAAACAGCACGCAACAGCACATCGGCCGCATGGCGCCCGGCATTACCCGGGAAGGCTGCGCCAGCGGGGGCGCTTCAGGAGGGCGACGCTACGGCACTGCTTGCTCCCTTCCTGAATCTTCAGGTATTTGGTTGTACGCCAGAAACAGAAGGTAATCTGGTGCATGCAGGGGGGCTGTGGCACGGCATGGTGGCCATAACACTTCCGCCTCAGCATCCACGCCCCTTCAATGAGCTTGTGAAATTGGTTCCACGTTCCGTTCCCTGGCGCATACGAATCGACATCATGCCTGGTGGGATGAAAGCGCTGGGCTGGAAAAAAACTATTTCATCATTTGGACAATTTATTCCCTCTATTCGGCCACTTTACGACGCTTTCACACAGCTGGCTGCAACGGATGAACGCGATCCGGTCTGCGTGATGACCATTGTGGCGTCCACCTGGGGGCATACCCGGGAAATATGCTCCCGTAATCAGATGCTGCTTGAATCAGCGTTGCAGGGCTGGGGAGTCTGTAACACGACCACCACATTCGGTGATCCTCGCAGGGGATGGGTCAACAGTATGCTGGCCGCGTCAGCGGGCTCCGGCCCTGTTCCGCTTTACCCTCCACTCTCCCATGCGCTATCGATGTTGCCCTTCAACCGACCAGGTACCGTCTGGCGAGGGGAAGGCAACCTGATGCTGCACACGGAAGACGGATGCGCCTGGGAAGTCGGGCTGGGGTCTTCTCGCCAGAACAAGCATACCGAACTTGCCCCTGGCGATTCGGGTCTGGGTAAATCGGTACTGATTAATACCCTGACGGAGATACAGGTATCTTCCGCCCAGGTTTCGCTTCCTTATGTGGCTCACATTGATAAAGGATTCAGCGCGATGGGGTTAATCCAGCTGATACGTGACAGTCTGCCTGAAGAGCGAAAGGACGAAGCAGTCGGCATCATACTCAGCAACGACCCGTCTAAGTCACGCAATGTCTTCGACATCCTGTATGGCGCTCGTAAGCCAGTGACACCAGAGAAGCAATTTATCGCGTCCATGTTGACGGCCTTCTGTATCGAACCGGATAAAGGGACCCCGCCTAACCCTACAGATACCCGGCAAATAGTGAACCGCCTGATTGATCTGGCGTATGACATGCGTAGTGGTATTGAGCCAAACATGTTCCGTTCAAACGTAGAGCCAGAAGTGGATGCGGCACTGGAGTCATCCGGTTTGTGGGGTGAGCACGATCCGGAGTGGTGGACCGCGACACCATGGTACGAAGTACGTGACCTCCTGCATGAACGTGGACAATTATCTGCGGCTCAGCGGGCACACTACCAGGCGGTACCAGAACTTGCTGATATGCCCGCGCTACTACGCAGTGAGGTCATTCAGGAAACTTTTGGCCGAATACAGCGTAACGGCTCACAGGAGCCCCTGGTGGAGTACATTGAGCGCTGCATGATTCAGGCCCGACAGGACTACCCGATGATGGCCAGTCGGACTCGTTTTGCGCTGAACCCGAACACACGCATTATTGCCGTAGACTTAAACAACGTCGCCGGCGATAAGACCCCGGCAGGCAGACTGAAAACCGGCATCATGTTCCTCTTTGCTGGCCACATCACTGCGGGTGATTTTTTGCTGCCGCAGTATCAGGATGAGGTAATGCAAATACTGCCGGAAGCCTACCTCCCGGGCATTATGCGACGCATCAACCAGCTCGATAGTGAAATGAAAACCAAAATCTATGACGAACTGCACAACGTCAAAGGTATTGATTTCATCTTCGAAGCACTGGATACGCAGGATCGTGAACAACGTAAGTTTGGTATCCGCACGGTGCTGAGTACCCAGTTCCTTACCGACTATCCGAAAAGCCTGCTCGACTCTGCCAACACCCTCTGGCTGCTGCGCTTCCGCCAGGAAGATATTCCACTTTTACGGGACAGTTTTAAGATCCCCGAACACAATCTTCATGCATTCCTGCGTATGCCAGCTGGTCCGGCTGCAGACGGTAGTGGCGTACCGATGCTATGTATGATGCGCACAACCCAGGGGACGCTGGCACGCATTGTCCGGTTTACGCTCGGACCGCTGGAGCTGTGGTCGCTTAACTCAGACAAAAAAGACGGCGCGCTACGCAGAAATCTCTCGGATACGATCGGTACTGCCCGTGCCCGTCAGTTACTGGCGGAGAAGTTCCCTCGCGGATCCGCAAAAAAACTCATTGAGTACAGGGAGCGTAACAGTGGCGCCCGTGGTGATAAGGGCGTCATCGAATTGATGGCAGACGAAATGATAAATGAGCTGGGGTATGACCTTTGATTTGTTCCATCCACCTGACGCCACGCTGTCGCCGCCCGGTAAAGGGCCAGGTCAGTCTTTCCCGCCTGGTGATCGATGCCGACGGCGTGGAGTTCGTACTGCCGTCCCGGCACTTCCGTACAGACAGTGCAGTGAACTCCCGGGCGGTATACGCGACCGATCGCCGGGCAACGCAAGAGGCCTGTGGCGTGCTTCTTTCGCTCAAAGCGCGACCACGCCAGCTGGTCACAACGGCCATCTGGCAGGTCAATGAGCCAGGCGAACCGGTGCGGGAATCGCGTCATGTGGTCCAGTGGTTGCTACCTGAAAATACAGTGGCGGTGTTAACAGATGATACCTGGTTATGGCCGGAGGGGGCAGATACCCCACAACTCAGCCCAGGAGACTGGCCGGTACTAGATATCACCCCTCCAGCTCATGCAAGAATCACGCGTCGTGGGCTCACAATCATAGACACCCGCAGCCGGGAAGGACGTATCAGCAGACGCTTTCAGACCTTCCCTCTGGTCGCCCTCGCCCCCGGCACACAGTCACCCCGCCTTCCCGACGTGTTTACCCCGCTCAAATAAACGGAGAATTTCATGATACAACGTCACCTCCCCGCGCTGGCGCTGGCCATCGCGTCCAGCCTTCCCACTGTTGCCAGTGCTTTAACGGTCAACGTGAACTCCAGCGTTCCGATCACGACTCAGGTTCTGCCTGAGATGGCCACCATCCAGGCAACTCTGGTCGAAATACTACAGATGCAACAGGCCACTGGTACAGCCATCACACAGAACGCCGACAAGCTCGGCGCCCTGATTAATCAGGATGGGCAGGCTACTCGCCAGCAAATGATTTTCAATAATGAAACCCAACGTCTGGAGGAGGCACGGCAGAGTTTTTCGGTACCGGATTCGATCTGTAGTGATTCTGCATCCGGTGTGGCAGCACAAAGTAAAAGTGCATCAGGCAGCGCCGCGTCAAAACTCTCATCAGGCAAAGGTGTTTCCAGTTCAGCGGTGCGGAAGAGGATTTCTACAGCATCGGAAGAACAGGCCCGAGACGCTTATGACGGTGCGAACGTACATGCCGCGTACTGTACGGCAGCAGAATATGAACGCTTTGGCGGAACCGGTATCTGCCCTGCCGTCAGTAATTTGCCCGGAGGTGACAGTCAGGTACGCTCCATCTATGGCGGCGCGGGACCTGAAGGGCAGGCACCGGCACTTTCCTGGTCACAGGAACAGATTGATGCCGCTATGGCCTACATGAAAAACACGGCTCGCCCTTCAGCAGGCCGCACGCCTGGCAAAGGTGAAGTCAACACTGTTACCGGTCGTACGTATGTAGGGTTGCTCAACGAATACAACGGTATCATCGATGCCGCGTCTGAACCTCAGCTCTCGCTGATTGCCGACAGTAAGACCAGTGAAACTACCCGTGATGCCCTGAAAGAAGCACTGCAGTCACCTTCCGCAGCGCAGTATTTTGACAATGTGGCTTCGCCGGAGGCGAAGGCGAAGGGCTACATGAGCCAGCGGGAATTTGAATCGTTTGAGGCCGGACGTCGATATGCCAACACAGCCTATCTCTCCGACCTACAGCAAATGGACGGGGATAACCTTATGCGCGAACTCATCCGAACTACGGCACAGATGAACTGGCAACTTAACGACATTAAAGAGTTGCTGCGCAAAGGGAACGTGATCGACGGCCAGCTGCTCGCCGCCTTTGCCCGCCAGTCCTACGCCCCACGTCTGAAACAGCTCGAATCAGCCATGAACCAGGGAGCTGCCAAATGACACTGGAAAAAACAGTCGCACGGAAAAAAGGACTACCTGGACGTATTACCCGGGGACTGCTGAGCATATTTCTGCCATTGCAGGAAACGAAGTGGTATTTGCGGGCTGCCCGGCACATGACATCACGAAATATTGAGCGAATGCGTGATGCTTTTCCGGAGCTCATTACTGACGACAAACCGCCGACTTCTCCTGACTGGGAAAAAGCCGTTGCGGAATCAGGTTGTACCCCCGCACAGCTGGATAAGGGGTATGTGAGCCAGCGCAGGCGCTGGCGAGTGCTGTTCTGGCTTATGGCCATACCGGTTCCGCTTGCAGCACTGACACCATTCATTATTGGTGGGAGTATCTCCGCGCACCAGATCAGCACCTGTGTGGTGCTGTTTTCCGGTGCTGGCGTAGCATGGTCAAAAGCGCTAATCGTAACCTACCGACTGTGGCAGTTACGCAACCGTCGCGTAAGTCTTGCTGAAAGAGGCACCTTTCAGCATTTCATGGCGGAAACCCATGCCGTACGAGATGCCATTCTCGGGAAATAGCTGCCCTTCTCTGCCTCCTGCCGACATCCCGGCATTCATGCATTATCCGGAGTTACCGTGAAAAATCTCATTCGTGCGCTTTGTGCAGGGCTGCTTATCTCTGTTACCCCGGCACGCGCAGGTGTCACTTACGATGACATAGTCTCTGCTGCAACCAATGCACAGGACCTCTCCCGACAGGCACTGGTCACTATCTTCGGCGATGTGGTGCTGGACCCTCTCGCCGCCGGCAATACCACGATGATCGGGAATCTGTTTGCTCTGTTTAACGGAATTATCGCCGTCCTTGCCGTCGTGTGGTTTGTATTTATTGGTCTGAAGCACATTAATAAAACGGGGCATCAGGGCAAGGTATTCAGCGGGGATCGCGATATCACCAGCACACTGAGCACAGTGTCAGGATTTTTGATGATTATCCCGACCGCCAATGGCTGGAGCATGTCCCAGCTAATCATCCTCTGGGGCGCGTCGATTATGGGCGTAGGTTCTGCCAACCTGATGGTGTCCAAAGCTGCCAGTGATATTGCCAGCGGCTACTCCCTGACTGTCCAGCCCACACAGGCTTCGACCCGCACTTCTGCACGCGGTATTTTTGAGATGCAGCTTTGTAGACATGCCATCAATACTGCGCTGGACGATTACAACAGCACGGCAAGCTCGACCACAGCCAGAATGGCAGGGATATCCGGTTCTTCTGGAGGGAATTATACCTACCGGGTCACTAATGGCAGCGGTGTGTGCGGCACGGCGACGATACCGGAACAACAGAAATCGGACTCCTCGTCTGGTTCCGGAAGCTTCTTTAACCCCTTCAGTAACCGCGATACAAGTGAAGTGGTGGATGCGCAAAACAAAGCTATGGAAGCAATGATCCAGGATATGGACAGCGCGGCCAGCGAGTTTATGGCAGGGTTTATGAATAAACGAACAACCGGCAACGGCACACTCCCGGATATTGAAACCCGCATTCAGAGAGCAGCCAGTACGTACGAACAAACTGTTCAGCGCGCATTACCGGCGCAGAGTGAACAAAATGGCATACAGGACGCTGTCAGGAATTACCTCGACACATATGGCTGGGCGGCTCTCGGTGCCTGGTACCAGACTTTTGCAACGGCCAATCAACGCCTGACAGAAGTTGCCAGTCGCGCGCCTGCAACCAGTGGAATGTCATCTCTTGGGGAAATTGGCAGCGGAGACCTGTTCAGTGCGGTAATGAGCGCCTACCGTACCCAGTTACAAAACTCTAATTATGCACCTCCAGCAGGTACAGCAACATCACAAAACGAGTTAAGTGCTTCTGAAGGTAATGACCCAAATAGCATATTAATGAACTCGTTCGCTCCATTTTTCGTCAGTTTAACCAGCAACATCGCAACAAATTATAGTGGGACAGGAACCTCAACGGGGCAGGTAAACCCATTAGTTAAAATGAAAAATGTTGGAGATTACACGCTGGTTGCAGCGGAGGGAACTTTAACAGCATACACAGTCATACGGGCTGCTGTTGCGGGTGGAGAGTCATCCCTTCTCGGGAAGGTTGCCAATATGACAGGAGCAATTAGCGCTGTAGATAAAGGGCTTGATGCCATTTCGCCAGCAGTATATTTCTTGTTACTACTTATGTTTAGCGCGGGATTTACACTTTCAATCTATTTGCCATTTATTCCGTTTATCTTCTGGATGACTGGTATTGGTAACTGGATTGTCAGTGTTCTGGTAGGTTGCGCAGCGGGACCTCTATGGGGGGCAACTCACCTAGGTACGTCTCAGGATCGAGGCAGTCGTGCGGCTTATGGTTACATTTACTTTATAGATACCATGATTCGTCCCGCACTCATGGTTTTTGGATTTTTCTTTGCATCTGTTGCGATTGTTGCTACTGGAACTATCCTTCATGCACTTTTTGGTGTCGCACTGGTCAATGTTCAAGCCAACTCGTTAACAGGTTTATTCAGCATGGCTGGTTTTTTAATGATCTATGCTCGAATTTGCACGACACTGGTATCTAGCATATTTGCCTTACAGGCATATTTACCTGACTACGTCATTTCGTTCCTTGGCGGTAGAGATGCAGCAAATACTCTTGGAAGCATGGCTGGTTCTGTCAAAGATATGTTCGTAGCCGGTGGGAGGAATATACGGCATACCCCTGGCGTTAATACGAAAGGTATGAATGGTCCTGGGGAAACAAATAATGATGGAATAAAAAGTTGAGATGTGGACATCTATCCAGTAGTGCTATAACATTGAGTGAAATACCTAAGGAGGGTTTACTGTGAAAGATAGATTCCCTAAGTGGTGGGTTTTATACTCTGTTGCAAAGTCTTTATTTTTAAAGTTCGGTATAATCTCTTTCTTGCTGATTTTTTTTCTATGCTCCATTTCAATCATCATGGATGAGCACGTACGCCCGGAGGCATATCTATACGCCATAACAAGTTGCTTACTGTTATTCGGTCCATTTGCCATCAATTATGTTATAGCCAAGAAACGCAAAAAAAAGATCCTTGCTGTTGTTGAGAAAATCAAGGAGACAGGGCATTTCAACCCGGAAAGCACTTCTGAGGGCTGGCTCTTCTGGAAAAGTACCTACCTGGGTTTTGACTTTCAGCAAGGAACCTTTTTGTACGTCCGAATCTACCCGGGCAATGTAATGGATGTCATTGGCTTCGATGCTTACAGCCTGACACGTACAGAGGTTGAAGATTCAAAGTTGCGTCTCTTTACTAGGTTCACATCATTGCCGATGATTCCTATCGATACCGGTGCTGCATCCAGTATTGCTAACCATCTGCATGCAATGAACAACAAAGGATACACCTATAACTTCAACTTCAACGATGTCGTGAATAAAAAACGTGCCGAGATCGAATCTCTGACAGGGCTACCTGTTCCCGTTCTTGCCTGAAACACATCAAATACCCTCCAATAAATAGCCGGTTTAATTGCCGGCTATTTTCATTGATTTCATTAACGCAGATCATTGCTCTGAAAATTCACTTTAAAACAGATGATGATAATAAAAACTACAACCCATCTTATTAATGGTTCTCACTAAAACAAAGGAGATCCGTATCAGATCCTCAACAATCTAATATTTAACCAATCAATATAATTTCACCTGCCGTTATCACCAGTAAATATGCTTGCTAACTTTTCGTAAGCTCGGGCTCTGCTGCCCTCTTTTATTCAGTTAGTCTTCATCGTTTTTATTTAGGGAGCTTTTCCATGACATCCGCTCGCGCGGGAACGACTGACCCGCTTGAATTTCTTGGAGCCCTCGCCATCCTGGGCATTATGCTTCTGCTTGTTGCATGGCTGTTCTTGCCTGAGTTTGTGTACTGGTCATGTTTCATTTTGCATACCCTGTGGGGCATGGCTGATTTTGGCCCCTTCCACACTTGGGCCGCACCGCGTTATAACCTGCTGGCCGTCACCGCCAACAATGCCGAAAACATCACTTACGATCAGTGGATCAACGTGATGAAGCAAACGACGGTGATCCTGATGATATTCCTCATTCCCCTGTCTACCGCTTCGCTGTGGAGCTGGTTATGCCATCCTGCACGAAACTGGCAAACGCGACGGGTACTCAATATCAGCACGCTGCCCTTCGCTATGGAAACCATTTCTCCTGCAATTGCCCCCATTCTTAATGAGGGGGATTCCAGTCGCCTGTTGCTTGATAAACGTCGTCCAGAAAGACGTCCGGCACAAAGCCCTGAGGGTTTCGCTGAAGAGCATGAACTCATCAGTAATATGCAGCTCGATGTTGCCCGCTGCAGGGCTGTTTTTATGGCCCAGCTGGGGCGTCCACTTAATGGATGGAAAAGTCTCGCCCCTCATGAAAAGGCATTATTCGCAATATTCGGCCTTCAGTTTTTCCTGGACGACCGACCGGCCGCACGTCAATTAATGGATGCCCTGAACCGCTCCTGTCGGATAAAAAGCCGCCGTGATAAGGGGAAATTCTCAGTTCCGGTCTATGCGCTGGCGAGAACCGCTTTTAAGCGCGTCATTCAGAGCGAAGGCGCGAAACAGTGGTTGCGTGAGCACCGTTACGTCAGAAGTGGTCTGGTCTGGCTGTACGCGCATGATTTACGGCTGACACCACCTAACTGGCTATGGCTAAAGGGGGTAGACCGCCCACTCTTCTATGCCCTGCACCGGGCAAACACCACCAAAGGATTTATTGAAGGTGCAGGTATCGTCGCCGTCGCCCGCACCGAGAGCGAGGCTATCCGACTTGGCCTCCCCTGCCCGCAAGCCTGCGTCGATGAAGCCATTGAGGGATTGCGCATCGATATGCTGTCCCTGGGGCTAATCTGGAACGAACCTCAGCCAGACCGCGACCGCAGGCGTCGTATCCGGACCAACTGGTCACTCACGGAAGACGTCATCACTCGCCCGGGTGACGATGACGATCTCATCTTCTGAAATTTCGCTCATTTCTGACGCTAATTATCTTACTGTCTACTGGAGTCTCATTATGTCGCTGGAAAGCACCTACACCACCTTTCGTTGTAACGACACCATTGTGGTTTTACATCAACACGGACACGGTGTTCCTCAGGCCCTGTTGACCTTTCGTGAGCCTCAGCGTATGGCCATCCACGATAAAAAGCTCATCGCTTTTTATCCATATTCAGCAGAAGCCGTGACACTTCTTGATGACCCGATGCACGATGCGGCGGAAGTCTTCAACACCATAGCGCGGCACCTCAAAACCCAGAGTAAGGCAATAATGAAACGCCGTATTAAGTCCCTTGCCCTGTTTGTGAGCGGCGCGCTGATAGCATCTTCGTTATGGCTCCTGGGTACGGACAACCATTTCTCACTCAATGTGGGAAACCAGACAATGACTATCCCGGCAGAACCAGGCGCAATCGCACCGGCCCGGCCGCGGCAGACTGTTGCTGTTCAGGAGCCAGCCAACCCGGCGGCAGTCAATACAGTCATTCAGGCTGCCCAGGCTGAATCCGACAACATGCAGAATATTATGAAGGAAAGTCATAAATCCTTACCGGCTTCACCTTCTGAAGCCATGAAAACAGCACCGGCACCGGTAACGTCAACCACATCAGTAAAAAAAGAAGCGACGGAACAGCCAGCGCGACAGAAGATGGTGGAAATACTGAAGCGCAGTACCGATCGCGGTCTGTTCACCATCCAGCTCTCAACCGGGCATGAGCGTACGCTGTATGCATTCCTCGATCCAACCTGTGCGGTCTGCAGAAGTATGGAGCCGGCAATCGAACAGCTGGCGCAGCGTTACAACGTTGTTGTATTCCCTGTATCAGTCGTGAATGACGGCGGCGATGCTGTAGAGAAGATCATTCCGGTTTTATGCGAGAAGGACCAGACAGCTCGTGCTGTTGCATGGAGTGATCTTTTCCGACCGGACGCAGGTATGCTGGTTCCGGGACAGACAACACCTCCACAGGTGAGCTCAGACTGTTCCGCGTCGGCTCAGGCCGTAGTAGCCGTAAACGATACTGGCTTCCGCACCTTTGGTTTTTCAGGTACGCCGACTGTGCTGACTGACTCGGGCATTCGCCTGGCAACGGGCATGCTGACCGCGCCGGATAAAATTGATCACTTCCTGAAAATTACAGATCCAATGTCACCAGAACAGGTCGACCGCTTTGTGAGTTCCCTCAGTATCCAGGAGTAAACCATGAATTATACGCCCGTAAACCAGGCGCTCATGAAGCGCAATGCCTGGAACTCCCCTGTTCTTGAGCTTTTACGCGACCACCTACTGTATGCCGGCATTATGGCAGGAAGTGTGGTGGCGGGGTTTATCTGGCCACTCGCCATACCGCTTTTGCTTTTGCTGGCCATCGTGGCCAGCATCAGCTTTGGAACACACCGCTGGCGTATGCCCATGCGAATGCCTGTCCACCTGAATAAAGTAGACCCCTCTGAAGACCGGAAGGTACGGCGCAGCCTGTTCAGAAGGTTCCCCTCACTGTTTCAGTATGAAACAACGCAGGAAAGTAAAGGTAAGGGAATATTCTATCTCGGCTACAGGCGAATGAATGATATCGGTCGCGAACTCTGGCTCACCATTGATGACCTGACCCGTCATGTGATGTTCTTTGCCTCGACCGGTGGAGGGAAAACCGAAACCATCTATGCGTGGATGCTCAATTCATTTTGCTGGGGTCGGGGCTTCACCTTTGTTGACGGTAAGGCGCAGAACGACACGGCGCGCACCTGCTACTACCTGGCCCGCCGCTTTGGGCGTGAGGATGATGTGGAGTACATCAACTTCATGAATAGCGGCATGTCCCGCAGTGAGATGATCCACAACGGTGATAAAAGTCGGCCACAGTCTCACCAGTGGAACCCCTTCTGCTATAGCACTGAGGCCTTTGTTGCTGAGACGATGCAATCAATGCTGCCGACCAACGTACAGGGGGGAGAATGGCAGTCCAGAGCAATTGCAATGAACAAGGCGCTGGTTTTTGGCACAAAGTTCTATTGCGTCCGTGAAAACAAAACCATGTCGTTGCAGCTGCTGCGCGAGTTTATGCCACTGGAGAAACTGGCAGAGCTTTACTGCCGTGCCATAGACGATCAATGGCCAGAGGAAGCTGTCTCTCCACTCTATAATTATCTGGTAGACGTACCGGGTTTCGATATGGCCACCGTTCGTCAGCCTTCAGCCTGGACAGAAGAGCCGCGCAAGCAGCACAGCTACCTGACTGGGCAGTTTCTGGAAACCTTCAACACATTTACGGAAACGTTCGGTAATATCTTCGCTGAGGATGCCGGTGACATTGATATTCGCGACAGCATTCACAGCGACCGGATACTCCTGGTGCTTATCCCGGCAATGAACACCTCTCAGCACACAACCTCTGCACTGGGGAGAATGTTTGTTACCCAGCAGAGCATGATACTGGCCCGGGACCTGGGACATCGTCTGGAAGGGCTAGATTCCGAAGCTCTCGAAATCACCAAATACAAAGGCCCCTTCCCCTACATGAACTATCTCGACGAGGTGGGAGCCTATTATACCGAGCGTATTGCCGTTCAGGCCACACAGGTACGTTCCCTAGACTTTTCTATCGTCATGATGAGCCAGGACCAGGAGCGCATTGAAAGCCAGACTTCAGCCACAAACGTTGCCACCCTGATGCAAAACGCCGGCACTAAGGTTGCGGGTAAAATCGTAAGTGATGATAAAACGGCAAAGACAATCACTAATGCCGCAGGACAGGAAGCCCGGGCGAACATGGTCAGCCTGCAACGGCGTGACGGTATCATTGGTACCTCCTGGATCGATGGCGACCACATCAATATTCAGATGGAGAACAAAATCAATGTGCAGGATCTGATTAAATTGCAGCCAGGTGAGAACTACACGGTGTTTCAGGGCGATCCGGTTCCGGGAGCATCCTTCTACATCGAGCCGCAGGACAAAACGTGCAATGCACCCGTCATTATCAACCGATACATCACGATTAACCCACCGAACCTTAAGCAACTACGTAAACTTGTTCCACGAACAGCGCAGCGCCGTCTTCCGGCTCCGGAGAACGTCAGCAAAATCATTGGTGTTCTGACAGAAAAGCCCTCGCGTCGGGGTAAAGCGGCAAAAGCTGAACCCTGGAAGATAATCGATACCTTTCAGCAGCGTCTGGCCAATCGCCAGGAAGCGCATAATCTGATGACTGAATATGATACGGACCACCATGGACGGGAAGAAAACCTCTGGGAAGAAGCGCTGGAGGTAATCAGAACAACCACTATGGCGGAACGTACAATACGGTACATCACGCTTAATAAGCCGGAATCGGAACCGACGCAAGTAAGCGCTGAAGAAATTCAGCTCGCACCAGATGCGATACTGAGAACGCTGACTCTCCCGCAGCCGGCTTATATTCCGCCTTCCAGATATCGAAACGAGCCATTTATCTCCCCGAAACTGCCTGATTCACCACATCCGGATATGGAGTGGCCAGAGTGATAGTTCAAAAAAATTGTCTTGTTTCAGGAACCGCTGCCGATAAACAAAATGATATAGAACAGAAGGAAATGAAATGAAGAAGCTACTATTTGCCGCCCTCTTTGGTTTTTCATGCGTTGCCGCTGCAGCGCCACAGCCTGTTATCGACACCGATGCTGTGACTCAGTTGACTGAAATCCGTAACATCCTCCTCGCGAACCAGCAGAAGGTGTATGCTTGCTCCGATGGCGAAAAGCTATATACCGTCGGGCTGCAGATAAAACATGGTCATTCAGAATACAAATGTGTTTTAAAGAATGACCATGCTGAATGGGAAGAAGTCCGACAATTTGCATTAAACTAAAAAAGGCCGCGAAAGCGGCCTTTTTTTTCAGTTATGCAACGGAGGTTGCAGGAAAACTGGTAATACTATTAACTTGGGCAATATGCAGACTCAAAACCCAGTTGTTTCGGATAGAGCCCGCTGCTCATCCCTGGCGGCCTTACTCGTTGCCTCCATATCAAAGTCCGGATATTTAGTTTTAACCGCTTTGTACAGGTCTTTCAGATGCCCTTCTGCTTCATATACCGCATTCAGGAAATCATCGTGAGCAGCCTTTGCGTTCGGATCAGTATGAACATTGTGCTGATTGCTGAACTTCTGCAAATTGGGGTTACTGGTTTCAGCAAAGTAAAATCCATAAGAAAATGCACGCGAGCATGATTGGTAAAACAACTCGACAGATTCTCTGATTTTCTGATCATGAAGGTGGAACTGGGTTGCCTGAATATACCCCTCAACGCCATGGTGGTAATGCAGGGCCGGAATATAAACCATTGATGATTTCCCATGATGGAAAAACCAGTCATAAGTAGGCAAATGCATCTGGCTGAATAACTCATAAAGTGTGTTCTTGTCTTCCTTGTCCTCTGCAGTCATCTTCTGTTTAAATGGCCAGCGGTCCAGTGCTTCGTTCGCTATCAAACAGAGCAGCCCCAGCACCAGACATACCCATCCAGTCGTGCTCGCATCTGGTATATCAATGCGTACGTATCTGGACAAAAATGCGTTCACATAGGGAACCCAGAGTGGCCCCGACAACATCGATATCCCTGCGGTTATCAGCACCCTGGAGGCCCATTTACGTTGTTCTGGGAAAAAAACGCGAAAAATCTTCCAAAAAAAATTCTCAACCGATTTCAAAAGTTATCTCCTGGAAAACACAAATCCAGAGGTTTCGTACGTTCGTCGTGATCAAAGAAAAAAATCAAGTGGGACGATTAAAACTATTACAAGCCTCTTCAAGGACCTTGAAATCGCAACAAATACTTGTAAAGAACTTATTCTGATCAACTGTCACAATTTTGTACAAATTCTGCGCGCGGGATTCTATTTCTGTGATATTCACTTTAATGTACTCGTATTGCTTATATAGCATCCTTTGATAGCGCGCAGGCTGAGCAGAAATATCCAGTAGCTCGATAACGTCATCAGTAACAGGCAGCATGTTGTTGAGGCATATCATTCCAAGCTTGTTGGTCGGGTCGGTACGTTCGTGCAGCTTGAAAGCACTTGGTGCAGAAGAAGGAATCCGATCCTGTTTGGGTTTGTGAGAAGTCAATGGGGCTAGATATTTAAGGCCATTGATCTCAAGAACAATACCGACAAATGCCCTGCTACCACCATAGTTATCAGGCACGCGGGCTTCGACACCTTTTAGATGTGCAATGTATGAATCGCTGACTGTGTAGAATTGCATCCCAAAATCCTTCAGGCAAAAAAAAAGTGGCTAAAAAGCCACTTTTCCGTTTTTTTCGAGTTCGCACTTAATGGTAGCGTATCACCTGATTTTCAAGTTCGCACTTAATGGTAGCGTATCACCTGATTTTCGAGTTCGCACTTAGTGGTAGCGTATCACCTGATTTTCGAGTTCGCACTTAGTGGTAGCGTATCACCTTCAGAATGGGCTATTGCCGTTCCTCGATATGATCATATGACTTTGTGTAAAAAAGTCAACCCTTACCGTTCATACCGACAGATTCTGACCAGGACTTCACGGAAGGCCTCTTCCTGTGGGAATAGAATATACAACGAGGTTTCTACGAGAGTGCTTGATAGTTATTAAAACCTCCTTTAATAACGAAATCACCCGTTAAAAAAAGCTTTAATACTGGATGCTGACACTGACTATCTTGGTGTCGGAGGTTCCCAGGTATTCTGATGTGAAGCTTTGGCATCCGGAGCATAACTGCTTTGATTCAACACATTTGTGAATTGTTGCTCATGCTCAACACGCAGCTGGTCTACATCCGGCCGCGCGATATGGTATTCACCATCATCGCCATGGTTCACATTGTGCCATGCCACCATTTTGGCAAAAGCTGTATTGAACTGTTCATTATTCCCTTCTGGCGCCATCGCGACGCTCGGAGAACGGCTGAAGAGAACTGGCGCGACTTTGACCATATCCCGCTTAAGCGCATCGTAATCGCCACTGTTCCGGAAAATAACCCTGTCACCATAGTCGGTACAAATATGGCGGCCTGTATCCGGATCGCGGAACTGGACGCGACCGTTCTTCTTCAGTGAAGCCCGCAGGCCAGGAACACCAGAATACATCGGCGTTCCGCCTGGCTCACAGATAACGACACATCGGTTGTCTGTTGTGGATTTCACCGCATTACCACGACGATCCCGGTAATCCCATCCTCTCAGCTGCGATATCGCAGCCTTGTCACCTTTCACCGCTTCAGCTTCAACCCACTGCCGGTAAGACGGCGGATACCATTTCCCCTGCCCGATAAGCTCAGCTCGTTCAGCCTTCATGGTTTCTTTCAGCGCAATCAGTGCCTGCATGCGCTGAAGCTCTGCAATATGATAATGCAGCTTCCTCACCAGAGGGTCACGATGTTCGATGCGGATGCGCGCTTTACGCATCCTGCATTCGTCATGAATCGCCTGGTAACGTTCACGGCCATGCAAATCAGGGCGCTGCCAGTTAGCCCGCCAGGCTGCATAACGGGCTTTCAGATCTTCTCGCGCAGCTGCGCGCGCTTCGCGACGCTGGCGACGCAATTCAGGATCACGTTTCATACCCGGAATATCGCGGTCGCTCACGGCCAGTTCCGGATTGTAACGGCTGACCGGCTTAACACGTTCAAAGATGTCTGCCGACACCGAAACAAACGAACCAGCATGAGGTTCCGCACGCGCAAGCGTCAGATCAGGATGAACGTGGCTGGCCTTTACAGGGGTCTGTTCGTGATTGTAAGCATCCATCACAACCAGGCCCTGCTGCTCGCGCATCAGCAACAGCCCCTGACGCGCCAGTAGCTCATGACAGCGTGCCCAGGTAAATTCACCACTACTGATAAGCGTCTCAATATCCTGACGGCAGTGTGAAACCGCATAGCCCCAGAGGCTTTCCTTATCAGAGAAAATCTCACGTTTCAGCGCCCCCTGTGGGCCCGAACCTGTTCGCAGTTTTCGCCATTCCCGATCGGAAACTGGGGTGGCTTCCAGACCGCCGCCGGTGAACTGTTCCGCAGGGGGAACCTGCTGGAAAATGTCTTTCGGTACCGGCTGCCAGCCTCCTTTATACGAGTCCAGAATAGCCTTCGTTAGCGCAGGCCACACACGTTCCGCCCTGACAGGTGTACGCGTTGAGTCATACCCGTCACAGATTACCAGACGGTCATGCTGTTCTTTCAGATACAGTCCAGACTGTGCCAGAAGCGTATGCACTGACTGTATGGTTCGCTGCGTTGGATCCTGATCAAGTGCAATCAGCGGCGCCCGTAAACGTGCGATCGCATAGTCCGATAAGGATTCTTTCTCTGTCATCCGTTCAGGGCGAGACGGCATAATAATCTTGTCTGGTTCATAGCGGCCGACAGCCGGAACTTGCGAGAAAATGTCCTGTGCAGGAGGAATAAACTCACCCAGTTTACGAATAAGTTTATCGGTATCAAAGGCGTGTCCAAACGCAGAAAGCGTAACGCCAGGACGTTCACGTTCCCAGCCGTCCTTCACTTTTAGCTCGCCGCTCTCCTTTGTCAGGAACAGACCTTCTTTCGCAAATCGCTGATGGAGAGAAGGCCAGTCGGTCACCGGTGACTCCCGTAAACCAGCTATTGCCGTGTCAGCGATATATTCTCTCAGGCTCTGATTACGGCCACGTTTCCAGGCACTTTGACGATCGCGTTCAACAGAAGTACGACGAACAATACGATTATCAGGGGCAATCACATAGCAACCATTGTCAGGTGAAAACCCATGTTTGAGCTCCAGTTCACGACAGGCCTTACTCAGTTTTTCCTGGCTGTAAGCAAGACGGTTAAGATAACCAGTCTCCGGATGTACGCGATTTACAGCGATGTGAACGTGGAGGTTATCCGTGTCAGTGTGAACGGCAGCAACGAACTGATGGCCCGCTAAACCGAGACGGGAAAGTGTATGGCTGACCGAATCGTAAATCTGTTCAGGACGCGGGCTTTCGTGCGATTGCCAGCTCAGAATATAGTGGAATACAGGGTCGCTTTTGTTGTGGGCAAACTTCGCTTTACGTGCGGAGAACTCCATTTCTTCAGCTGCACTTTCAATTGATGTGCAATTGTGGAAACAGGTCACACCGTAAAAATTCACCCATTCCCCGCCGTCAGGCATCACGTCAACCAGCGAGATAAACGACTCATCGCGCAGTTTAGTAGCGTAGTCAACCAGACGGGAAAAGCGACTGCTGTGCGGCATTTCTGGCTTTGTTCCGGAAGCTTTCACGGCTTCCATTAAATCATCATCGCGCGGTTCATCACGAACAGAAACGTACGACACCAGGTCCCCAAAGGAGGACTTGCCGTCTTGTCGTTTCGGTGGAATAACCGGGATCATGATGTTGTTCTTCTCTCCGTGCTAATCGTTACTCATGAGTTTGTTTCTGAGCGTGGTCGACAGTTCTGTTATTGCGACAAGGACCGTGGAGTACTCTTTATCCCCCACTCGTTTCCCTTCAACAAAGAGATGCTTTTGCAGTCTCCCCAGCCTTAAAAGCTCGGTCATAAAGCTGTCGTCGATGAGCGAAATCATCTTTCTGTTCATCGCTGCGTTACGGATATAAGCCGATACGCTTTGCCCCACTGCTTTCGCTTTCTGTTCAATCTCTTCGATTTCATCCGGCGTGAATCTCAGGGTCTTGATTACGGTTTTCTGCCGTTTATCACTTCCCCTTCGGGATGCTTTGTCGCTCATGTGTGCTCCTTACTCGGGTGTCGGGGCGGAGCCCTGACCAGGTGGCATTTGTAATATCGTGCGTGCGCGGTATTACAAATGCACATCCTGTCCCGTCTTTTAAGACATTATACGCTTCGCTGGCTGTTTCGCCTAGTGGCGATTTGACGGCATAGGCAGTGCGGAGCACTGCCACTTTTTAGTGGTCAATGTTATGATTTGGATGACAATATTCTGAAAGGGGTAAGAAGATGAGTAAGAAGGCGTTTTATTCAGATGAAGATATCGAGCTGGCAAAGGTTGCTCTGGCTGGTTTACCGGATCTGACACCTCAGCGCAAATCACAAAAGGAATTTTTGGATGCAATCCGTGATGACCTGTTAGCACTGGTCAAGACCAAAGGTTACACGGTCTCAGACATTAAAGAGACACTAAAAACCACGGGGTATGAAATCAGTGAGAGAGCACTTCGTGAAATCGTTCGTGATGCTGATAAAAACAAACCAGCCCGTAAAAATCGCAGGTCGACGGCAGGAAGTTCGTCATCACCAACGAAATAATTCCTGCATCCTGAAGATGTGATGTACTGATATTTTTCTTACCAGGATGAATTATTTTTTCAACCTGGTAAGAAGGAAAATGATGTAGAAATTACCATTCAAACGTCGGAACGTCTGCCAGCATTTCTCCCCATGAAGTAAAATGAACCATGCTGATGTCAGCCTTTATCATGGCAGTGTAAATCACTATTCTCGCCGCTTTTGAAATACCATGACGTTTCAGAACTAGAAGCGGATAACTGACGGCATCAACACGAATGATGTAACCCAGATCGGATTCATGGATCCATTCGCTTTCATACTCGGCGTGACATAGTTCGCTCAGAATCTCGCTATCCCTCCGCGTAATATGGCTCAGACTACATTCCAGAACAGAACGCAAAATTTTGTGATTAAGTTCAGTACGCTGTCCCCATCCTAGCGATGCAGTAACATCCTCCCATGTCCATTTAGGGTTATCAGGAACCTGAGCAGTAAGCTGTTTAAATGGCAAGCTAAGTGCCGTCGACAGGTTCAACCCTGAGGCAATAATACGCGGATAAAGTTCACTGGCTGTACATGAGGAAATCAGTTCTCCATTCACAAAGAGAGCTTCATCACCGTTATCAAGACGGATACAGGCGACGCCATGAGGCGCACGGGATATGTAGTGAGGCATGTTCAATTCCTTTCAAAAATGTGCCGGATAATACTCCGGCACTTTTTTTTATGAAAATTCGCCCCGTTGCAGGGCGGTGGTTATCAGGTGTACGCGCGGGAAAGCTCAAGTGTACTCAGGACGTGATCCCATTCAGCCCCGTTAAGTGCTGGAGTATGGATCGGTTTATGAATACGCCCACAACGGACAAGTGATGTCCCCAGTTGTTTCAGATGTGGCGCGATAGCGTCTGGTTTCAACGTTTCACGGATTTTCCGTGGATGACGTGTTTTTACCCTCTCCTTTACAAAGTATTCGCGACATGCGACGATGAACTGGTCTTTCATAGTGCCTCCTCAGAGTCATTGTGATAACGAGCTGTTACAGCAGCCCGTGTAAACAGGCAGGGCACCCGCCCTGCTTTTTTATTGCCAGTCTTCCGGCAATATCCTGCGCGTCTTACGACGCAAATCTTGCAGGCCATCCGGCCTTTTCTGCCGTCGTCCTTTTCCGTTTTCTTGCAATGAGGGAAATGCCTTCATTACGCTAATGCCCTGACAGGGTGACGATGGAAAGCAGGGGTGAAGGACAGATTATTTGGAGCCTGCGAGAAAAAATCTGGACGGAAAGCGTCAGCGTCCCTTGCTGAACAGAGGCGCTCTGTCAGAGTGCATAAGTAATGAAAGGCTTTCACGGCAGAAACGGACAGGACGGCAGAAGGCGCCGGTTAATCCGGCGTTACCTTGCGGCCGCCGTGGCGGTCAGTGGGAGCGGCGCTGCCGGAACGGCAGCTGCAAGCGGGATAGGTTCAGGTATCGCTTGCTATCCGTCAGGACGGAGACGCGTGCGGCTCCGCGTAGCGCGGTGGGCGTACGGCCACCACGCGAAGTGCAGGCGACGACCCGGCAGCGACGGGGAGCCGAAGGTACCCAGATGTCAGTCCTGACAACATGCTTTTCGTCGTCATTTAGCATCAAATTAATCCACAAAAAAAATCCATAAAAGTGCAGGATCTGCACTTTTTTCATATGTACTTTTCCACAAAAAAAACACTAAAATAAGTGCAGAATCTGCACTTATTTAGGTATCAGAAAATGACGGGTTACGAACTTCGTTTATGGCGAAAAGGTATGAACTGGAGCAGTGACAGGGCTGCCGAAGAGCTTGGAGTCAGCCTGCGAACATGGAAAGTTTACGAGAAGTCGGAAAAGGTATCGCGGGTTGTAGAGCTGGCAACCGTAACACTTTCTATCGCTGCTGCTGTTCCTTCCTTCGGACACCGGAAAACCACCAAAGAAAAGATAATTACCATGATCCAGACACTAACCGGCGCAGCTGGACTCATCGGGAGGCGCTGAGCACCTCCCCTGTCCTTATCAGGCGGCTTTCGATATATCGCGCATAAAGTCCATCATGGCTTTAAGTCTGCGCTGAGTGTTCAGCTTCGCTTCAAAGTCGTTGAGATAGTAAACAGGCGTATAACGTACACGATTGAACTGCATCGTGAGCGTGTTCCCTGTCACCACCTCCGCCGCAATCCCCAAAAGAGACAACTGGATAAATGCCATATCGGCAGCAACCGGATCAATATCGATGCAACTGGCGAACAGGTGCGCGGACGGATTGATATCAGCCTCAAGCAGACATTCAGCATAGGCAATAATCATTCCTGCCGAACCGCAGGCCGGATCGCTTATCGTCGCGATACCCTCCCGCGTGACCGTCTCTTTAATGCCGGAAACCAGCATTCTGGCCATCATTGACTGGACAGAATAGGGGGTAAAATATTGCCCCATACCTCCCGATCCCAGCTCAAGCTCCATAAAAATTGAGCCGATGAAGTCATGGAATTTAGCCTCCAGCGCACACACCATCAGGCGGAACAACTCATGAAAATTGCGGATATCGTCAGCGTCGTATCGCGCGCAGATCTTCCGGCAGTTTTCCGCGTTCTCTGGCGTTCTCACCCGCGCAATATCCAGTTCGCTCGCGGCAAGTCTGACAAAATCGCTGAATACATCCCAGCGGTGAAGGTGGCGGGCAGTCTGGTTAAACAGACTGATAAACTGCTTACGCGCGGTGTCGATGCTGATAAGGCGCGGGAGGGCTGGCTCGGACTGGACAGCCGGAGCCGCCTGCACGACAGGGCGGGCGGCTCCGCGCTTTTTTGTCTCATTGAAGAAATCGGCAAAACTAATCTGGGTCATGGTTTTTCTCCTGCCGCCCCGTCAGGGGCGGCGTTGTTGTCAGTTACAGGCGCGGCTCAGTTCAAGCGTGCGCAGCACATGACCCCACTCGCTCCCGCGCATGGCGGGAATACGTACGGATCGCCCCTTTTTCCGGCAGTGCGCAATATGACGGCCCAGTGCCCGCATTTCCGGACTGAGGGCATTGCAGGCGATTTCACCGCGTTTGATACGCACCTGCTTTTTCACGGGCGCGTTTTGAGCCTCCTGCATCTGGACATAGAGGGCGGTTGGTGTAACAATCGAAACTTCACTGAATTGCATGGGTTTGTTCCTTTTAGTGAAAGCCGGATTTTTTCGTTGGAATCGCTCAAATCCGGCGTGGATGGAGCAGGCGTAAGCCTGCTTTTTTCATTTCTGGCTCTGGCTCTCAGGGCTGAATGCTGCTTTCACCTTCGCCACGATATCGGCGTGATTCAGGTTGCTGTAATCACGTACGCGGAAATAACGCTTTCCAATACGGACAAAAATGTCCGTCACGTTCATACAGATCATCTCTGCCAGCATGAAGGTTTCAGTGTCCTGCGCGGTATCACAACGCCAGTTGATCATCGGCGGGTGCATTCCTGCCGCATCGTGGAATTTGTTCACATCGATTTCCACGGGGGCGATCAGTGCGGACTTTTCACGGCTCAGCCAGTAGGCCATTTCCGATTCGGCGCTGGCGCTGGAATCAAGAGAATCGAAAGAATCAGTCGTGTGTAAATGCATGGTTTATCTCCTTTTATCAGTACAAGCCGGATATCCGGCGTGGGGTTACAGCTGTACGTATTGCAGGTTGCGTTTCAGTTCAAAAAGAAAATCCGGTTGAAACGACCAGGCGCGCCAGTTAAGCGTTCCGTTGGTGCGGATCTCCACCTGCACGTCGCCATATCGGGACACATCGGACACGGTGACAGTGACGCCCGCTTTCAGCGCAGTGGCCTGAGCCACCCACTCCTTCGCGACAGAAACAAGGTTTTGTTCTTCCTCCATCTTCCTGGAAGATTCTTGAGCGGCGGTTTTGACGTTGACGTTTCGTGTGTGCATCCTGGTTTTCTCCTGTGGTGATGGTTGCCCATCTCCCAGGTGAGTTCTCTCGCGGCAAAGGGCAAAGGAGCGACGGCGGGGCGGCAGGAAAAGGGCGCAGACAAAAGTTTTTGCAGTCCCTTGCAAAAAGTTTTGGCGGCGTTCACTTAACCCTTTGGATGACGACCTGACGGTGCTACGACCAGCCCTCCGCGTGAGGACACACGGGGGATGGACTCACGCGGGTGAACAGGATTGCACACACCCGACACGTCGGAACGGCGTGTCGCCATTAGAGCGACGGCTTTGCTGGCGCGGTGAAGGCGTTCCGGACGGTACGGCCGGAGAAGCCGCAGTTGTTGACCTTTGCCATCAGACCCTAGCGATAGCCCGAAACCGCTTGCGGGTTCGGCGGAGACTGGCAGGTGCGTAAGCAGCTGCCTGGCGGAGTGGGGCTCGACGACTGGACCGCCACGCGGGCCAGGAGCCGAAGGTGGCCATTGCCCTGCCCGTCTTTCTGGTTCAGTCCATCACGGAACTGCTGTCAGGAGAATTAACCAGCAGGAAACCGTTCAAAACGGTCACGGAGAGGCATACGAAGAAGCCCTGCCTGAAGCACAGCTTCAGCAGACTAATCACAATTGCGTATATGAACAGGACAAACCGGAGGGAGCAGAGGGGCTGCGCCGGAGGCGCGCCCCGCTTCCCTCGAACCCCGCAGGGGTACGGTCCGTCCCGGAAGTTCAGGCGTGCGGTCGCGTCGGGATGGAAAAAGGGGCTACCGGCGAACCGGCAACCCCTTCATAAAGGCGCTTCAGGCATGTCAGAGCAACTCAGCCCTGAAAAGGCGGGGTTTCCCCCGCCTCCAGGTAGCTTACTTACCGGATTCGTAGGCCATAAAAGCCGCCACCTCCCTGTTCGTGTCCCTGTACCGGATTTCGCAAAGCGATTTCCGTGTCAGGTAAGTGAATATCAGCAGTGTGAGACACACTATCAACACACACCAGAGCAGGGTACTTCGTGGCAGTTTCATAGCTTACTTCTCCTGTCAACGCAAAGCAGAAGTGTCACCATCGGTGCGAAACAGAGATGTCATGCTTTGGTTCAGAGAATGCGTTTGACCGCCTCGCTATATACTTCCGAGCGTTCTCTTTTCCCAACAGAAATCACGAAAACGACAACTTTCTCGTCTATAACCTGGTATACAAGGCGATAGCCTGAAGACCGGAGCTTAATCTTGTAACAATCAGGCATACCACGGAGCTTGTTTGCTTCAATCCGGGGTGACTCAAGTACTTCAACCAGCTTCTTTTTCAACTGTTCACGTACCGTCGAGCCCAGCTTTCGCCATTCCTTTAGTGCCCGCTCGTCAAAATCCAGAAAATACGCCATCAGAGTTCATCCAGCGTCACACGTACTGGCTTAGGATTACGAAGTCGTTCTTTCACTATCTCCACAAGTTCAGCATCTTCATCACTCAGGAGTGTCTGTTTGAACGGCAAGCGTTCATTGTCAGCGATATACTCGAGCATGAGACGAAGCGCTTCAGAAGGAGTTACGCCCATTTTTTCAAGCGCGGCGTAAGAACGCGCTTTAAGTTCATCGTCAATACGTAGGTTAATGCTACCCATGTCTTACACCCCTTGTAATTACAAATGTCATTACAAGTATCGCACTACAACATGCTTAGGGCAAGTCACGAAGTAAGTCAGAAAGTAGTCGTAAGAACGGTGATCACTGTCCGCTTTGTGCCGAGAACAGCGGAAGTTGCTAACCGGATTTTTACTGAAGCTTGAGCAGCGATGCCACTTACTGATGCCTATCAGTAATGGGGCTCTTGATGATTCAAATAAAAAAGATTAAATTGATTGAGATTATTCCTATTTTACTTGATCGTTTTCGCATGAGCTTGGAAAACCATGAATCGAATCTTCCCTATATAAAACAACGAACTATGGAGGAAGCGTGGGCGGCGAAACTAAGAATATTGATGAGATTGCAGGTATCATTTCCAGTAGAATTTTTGATGAATTAGGCTGGAAAACCCAAAAAACAACGGATATAAGTTGGGACTGTTGTTTGAGATCTCATCTAAACGCTAAACAACTTTTATCTGAAAATCCAAAAAAAACTCACCCTACGGATGTAGTCTTCAAATATAGAGATCCTTATTCAGATATAACTCAGTATATACAAACAGATTTAAAATCTTATTGTGCCAGCACGCTTGACGGTACAAAATCAATATTGAGCGCTCTACGAAGTTTATCACAACAGGTAGCTTGCGCGCCAAGAAGTCCTCAGTGGCGGCGTCTACTTGTTGACAGTACAAATGAGAAATATCAAGTTAACGGCCTACTTTTATATATAATCATGACAATAAATATGACTCTGATTTAATTGAGAAATTAAATGGAGCCGCCACAGCAAGTTATGATTTTCCAGAGAACTCTTTGATTGCAGTTTTTGACCCAACTATGATCAGATTTTTACTAGATGTTACAGAACACATTGAGACTGAAGGGGGATTACTGACAAAGTAACACAAGAAACAAATATGTTATGGCAAAAAATTCCTGAGGATGAGAACTGCACATATTTTTACCCTGACAAGCATAATAAAATAGCAACGAAAGGGAAAATCCTTCCAGCCACAATTGAAATGATAACATCTGGCATGATTTTTTACTCATATGAACACGAATATATTAGAAATGATGATGGCGATAGAATAAGAAATAAAATATTGAATATTTTCTGGAAAGAAAAGGTTGATTCCAGTAATCACTTTATATTTCTTTTAGAGTATATATTTAACTATCAATTACTCAATCAATTTGACAAAATATTTGTTATAACTCCGTTCTCATCACACTCAAGCGTTCATTTGCCATCCGCCATTAATGATTACATAGGCATATATTCTTTCACTCAATCTCATATCGAAACGTTAAGGGAAAAAATAGTATCCATTCCTTTTGTTAATCAAAAGCTATCTATATTTGAGTACCAAGTTGCCAGCAAGCAGGTGAATAGAAAATGTCACTTTTCATAAGGAGTATGACATGAATAAATATCAAGCCACGTTGTTTTCAAACGAAAGTGACATTTATACTGCCCTCCACTCTAACAGTGCAAAAATCACAGATGTTACATTAAGGAAGATCGCCTTCAATCGAGGGATAATTTTCCCATCTGACTTATCAAAAGAGGTATTGATAGAAAAAATATCAGACCTGCCATTTTCATATAATCACATCAGAGAAGTACAAGATAAACTGGCAACCAAACCCAGCCAAGACGTCTTCTCAGTAAAACGTATATATGAAGAATTTGATATAGAGAAACTCTATGACGTTGTAAACAAAGTGAAAGAAAATAGACCCAAGTTGCTAGGGCATGAGAAAATTGATCATTACTCAGGGTTGCAAACCTCCCATATATCTATTGATTACACTGAATTTGATTTTAGAAGGGGTAAATTTCAGCAGAAAAAATTGTTCAGTGGGAGTATAATTTTCATAGTAAAAAAAGGATATGTTTCAGTGAGATATAACTATACACCACGCATTTCAGAAATTCTCAAGCAAATAATTGATACATATTCATCAACGGTTTGTAACAACATAATTGTCAACGAAATAGATTTATCAAGCATCGTTGATACTTGAATCTAGGAACATTTTCGCTGTTCATCTTTATGATTTTGATGGAAATTATAAAAAAACAGGACTTCAATATGCTCAGTATGAAAAGGTTAGAGTAAGCAGAATAAAAACATCTCTGGATATTAATGGAAGAAATCTGAAGGAAATGCTAACGAAGAAACACAAGAATTATTAAACAAGATTTCACCTTCTACAGATAACGAAAATGATGATGACATTAATAATCAGGAAATGGCATCTGACGATGATGAAAACCTAACTTTTAACATTAATAATGCCGCGTATGATGGCCTATCATTAGTGAACGCTCCTCAAATTAAGGAGCTGTGCAGTGATGGGTTTTATAGAAGCTTAATTCGATGGAAGTCATTTTCCTCAGTTGTTAAGAACCATACTATAACTTTTGAACTTAGTTTTGATGATAAATATCTTGGAAAAAATATAAAATTCAGAGCGTTATACAAAGAAAGCAACTCTGCATCCGCAGAGAGAAAAACTCAGTGACGCAGACTTTGATCAAGTCATGAAACAATTAGAAGAAAAAATATTTTTGATTAATGACTTTATTATCGAAGAGCATACCAAGCGATACCCAGTAACGAAAGCTATGTCTTGCGAGACTTTGAATCAGGAGGCTGGATGATGATAAAGGTAAAAATTTATAAAGCAGAAAAAGATATAACTAAAAGTGAGTTATTACACAAAGTAAATGACAACCTCTATGATGAAGATAAAGGATATGGTTTTCAAATCATTAATAACTCTGAAGTGCTTGAACTAAGATTTACCATGAGAAGCATTAGTAAGCAAAGCTTAGAATATGCTAATGGCGAGCATTCAGAGGTTGAAATAGCAACTTACTTAAATGTGGACTTTGGCGTCAGACAAGGAAAAAAATTATACTATATGCCACTAACCCTCCATTAAGTATGAAAATGCCTTATACTATGGTGCAAAAACTATTTGGTGAAGATAGTGGATTGAGACCAGTAGAATTTGATCTGAGGAAAGTTGTAAATGGTCTTTCTGAGGGCTTTGACCTCAAGATAAAATCCATGTCTCTATCTAATATCTCTGTTGATCCTTTTACTTTAGCAAAGACAAAAATAGTAAGCTCAAAGAATCTCCAAGAAATTTATCAGAATAAATATATGAATAGCTCGGCCGTTTTTGATTCCGTACATTTCTTCGTTAACGGAATTGAAACGGAATTATCTTAGGACGGGTAGATTCCGTGTGAGAGAGAGTCAACTTCCAACACTTTTATCCATCTTAGAAACTCTCTGAATTTTGTGAAATATATAAGGAACTCAGGCCTACTTCGTCAGTAGGCCTGCTTTAGGTTTGTGCTTATCTAGTCATTGATTTGATCGTAATGATTCACATAGGATGCTGTTAGCAATGTCCGCTCTTCGCTCTTAGCGGACATTAGCATAGGCTATTTACCATAACGCCGCATTACGCGTACCGCTCAGACGGCCTGAGCGCGTTTCTGACGTGTCCCCGTTAAAAACAGTAACAAACCACCCGAAAATGCACGCCAGAAACGCTACGTAAGAATCTATCCTATGACTGGATATGCACTCAACTGAATAACGCCTGGTTTCAGTCCATTTTATCGGGATCAGCCTTCTTTCTGGGTAATTTAGGGGGCTTCACTTGCTGATTACTTGCGTGCGGCGCGTCAGCCAAGGATGGTCAGCTTTAGGTTTTACGTAGAATTTTGAGCGTAAATCAAAACGGGCATTATCCACACGTTCATGGACACTTTTTTCATCATCCAATGGTATAGGCTCCGGGCCATCAACATATTTTTCCCATCCCAACGCTTTCCCATCATACAGAACCTTAATTTCACCGTTAAAGCTTTCGCATACCGTGACAACCGAATGCCGAAGTCGATATCCCCGGCCTTCACTGCGAATCTGAAACGCACTGCTTTTGTACTGGAAAGTGAGATTTTTTGGAGAGAACGCGCTTCGCCTGGAGGCTGAAGATATAACCCAGTTCCTCTTCAGAATGGTGTACATCAAGATGGGCGTTATCAGCAATACGAGGCGGCGTAGCAAACCGGTTGTTATAGGCTTCAATAAAGGTCGGCAACCATGCGTTTGCTGTTTCAATATCACTGATACCCTGAAGCCGCATTTCTTTGACCAGCCTGTCCTGCAGTGTCTGATTGGCACGCTCTACCCGCCCTTTTGCCTGCGGGCTGTTGGCATGGATTGGCTCGATGCCCAGTGTCTTTATCGCACGTGTGAACTGAGTCAACTCTCCTTCCCGCTCCGGGTTATTTACTCTGAATATACTGTGTCTGTCAGAATAGAGAGCCAGTGGTACGCCATGATCATTAAGGTAACCCCGGAGGGTTTCCATGTAAGCCCGGGTTGTTTCTGCAGGAGCGAATCGTAGCGCCATCAGAGCGCTGGTAGCATCATCGATAAAGACTATCAGTGTGCATTTGGGGCCCCGACCTTCAAACCAGTCATGAGGCGAGCCATCAATCTGGATGAGTTCACCGTAGGATGGGCGCCGCATCCGGCGCTGATAAATTCGGGCAAACTTACGACGACGTTCGCGCCATATGCCCTCCTCTACCATCCACTTCCTGAGAGTTTCAATGGATAAACACAAGCCGTGTATCTCGCGCAATTTTTCGCACGCAAGCGTAGGTCCAAAATCAGCGTAGCGGCCTTTGAGGAGTGAAATTACTGTTGCTCTGAATTCGGTAGAAAAGGAATTATTGGGACGCTTTCCACGTCGGCGGGAAACTCGACCAGAAGGCCCTTCATTTCTATACCGTTGCACCAGACGTTTAACCTGCCGAATAGAAATGCCAATGCGTGCCGCAGCTTGTTCCTGAGTAATATGGCGACCAAGTGACTCCTGAATAATGTGAAGTCGGTCGAGTTCCTTATGACTCATGGTCTGACGGTCTCTGATCATGAAAAATCCCCCAGAGAATTGTCTGGGGACATTTTAGAATGGTTCAAAGGGGACATTACAGCTTGGTGTTAACACATAGCTTACTTCTCCTTGCCTTTCGGCAGGTAAGCGGCTAATCTGATGTTGTTCAGGCATACAGATTAAGCCTCGTGGTGTACTGACCCCAAAAAGTTGGACAGTTAAACACGAGGCACATAGGGTCTGGTTCGATATTCAATTGGACTCAGACCTTTTAATTTCAGGCTAATTCTTCTGCTGTTGTAGTAGTCAATATATTCCGTAACAGCATCCTTCAGTTCGCTTATATTACTGAACTCGTCAAGATAAAAACACTCCGACTTTAAGGTTCCAAAGAAACATTCCACGACTGCATTATCCAGACAATTGCCTTTTCTGGACATGCTCTGTGTAATGCCTTGTTCTTTAAGGATGTTTTGATACCTTCTCATACGATACTGCCATCCCTGGTCAGAGTGCAGAATAGGATGCTCGTGAGGCTTAAGCTTTTTGAATGCCTGATCGAGCATATTCTCAGAGAAGACCATGTTCATCACAGGTCTTTCCGACAGGCTGTAAGAAATAACTTCGTTGTTGAAGAGATCTATTACTGGAGACAAATACAGCTTTCGCCCATTGACTGCAAATTCAGTAACGTCGGTAACCCACTTCTCGTTTGGCCGTGTAGCCTTGAAATCCCTTTGGAGAACATTGGGGGCGGTTTGCCCTACCTCTCCTCTGTAGGAGCTGTATCGTTTGAGCCTTAATCGCTGCCTTAAGCGAGAGGGTTCCCATCAGGCGCTGAACGGCTTTATGGTTAATCCGTTCCCCCGTCTCGATGGAGAGACAACGTTACCCTACGGTATCCGTAACGACCTTTATTCTCGTGATAAATCTCACCAATACGCTTTTTAACATCCGCATACTTATCAGGCTTGCTGAGAGCCTTTAGATGGTAATAAAACGTACTGCGCGGTATCTCCGCTGCCTTGAGAAGCTCATCAAGAGGGTAAAACTGCCTTAGCTCGTTGAGTACTTTCACTTTTTCGCGGGATGAGCTAAGGCTTTCAGCTTTTTAGATACGTAAGCCGGATCAAACTGTCTTTCAAGATCCTCAATACGTCGGTCTTTCGACAGCTCCAATGCTAACACCACTTTCTGGATCAACTGACATTGTAATGTTTCTTTTGGTGCCGATCTTGAGTGCGCGTAAACCAGCTTCTCCGTGCTCCTCATAGACTTTCAGCCACTTGGCTACAGAACCACTACCAGCAAGCATAAAGTGAGCAGCAGCCTGATTGAGGGACATCTGCTGCTGGGTCACGGCTTTCACGACCTTAATGCGCAACTCTGGATCAGCACTAACGCCTTTAGGTTTGGGAATTAAACCTTTTTCTCCATGTTTTTCATAGAGGGCAACCCACGTCCTGACCTGGGTTCGAGGCACACCAAAACGTGCAGAGATGATCCTGTAACCATCATCAGTTGTGAAGTAGTGATTCACGACTTCAAGGCGCTTTTCGAAGGGGTATTTTGGCTTTGACATATCAGGGACTATTCCATTTCATCGTCCAACAAAATGGGTGCAGTACATGGTTAATGAAAATTAACTTCGGGGCTTTCTGCTTTCTGCCACACAACACGGCAACAAACCACCTTCACGTCATGAGGCAAAAAGCCTCAAGCGCCATCGCCATTATATCCCGACGAGCCGATTCTGCCCAGGAATAACAGCCTGATTACTGGATAAATCTTCACCTTTGTCTGATTCACTCAGGCTCACTTTTGCCGGCAGACCAGGCGTATATCTGTTCGTCGAGCGCCACAAGATGCTGGTCAATACTTTCTGCGAGGCGCTCACTTTCAGTCTCCAGCCAGCCACTTAACCCGTCCCACTCACAGCACATCTCTTTCAGCTTTTCCGACATAGTCCGAAGTTTATTGCGCTGGCTGCGGGCAACCTTCAGCTCCGTTTTCCACGGATTGTTTCTCACGGCCATATAGACCTCAGCGTGATTTTGTTCGGTACCATCCAGCGCTCCAGCTCTTTCTCCGCCGGTGTTGAGGAGCCCGCCACATCATGTACATCGAGAACAATGTCTTGCGCACGGTCGTAGTAAGCCTTCACCAGATGAGACAACGAGGGGCTGCGTTCCGTCCACGCCCACAACATTCGCTGGATGTCATAGTCCCGTATATCCTGCTGGGACCAGAACTCATACCATGCCCGCAGTGTCTCCGGTGTCTGAAATGCCAGGTCGATTTCAGCCTGCCCTACGCGGTTCTGGTACTTCTCTTCTTTTTCACGGTGTCGCCGTGATTCCTGACGGGAATAAAGATTATCCTCGCGCACTTCCCGCTGCGTGTGGCGTTCTCTGATGCTGAACGCCTGCTCCGGAAACAGGTTCTGCACCATGTCGGTACCGAGCGGAGGGTAACACAGGCGACCGCGGCTACTGATCAGTATGTCAAACGCCTCTTCATATCGGGCCAGAGAAATTTTATCGCCCTTCAGCCAGTACGCCCCGCGCACCTGGTTGATCGCCTTTCCACTAATTTTACTGCTACCAGTCAGGAACCGGAAAAATGCTCTGGCATAGGGATACGGCTGCGGGTGTCGGCTTCCGTACCGCCCGCCCCCCTCTTCTACGGCAATAATGGCTCGTAACGCTGCCTCACGCTCCGGCAGTTGCGTGACAAGAGAAAGGTGACGAGGGATCATCAGGCCACCTCCATGCGCAGCGTTGAGAGAATATCGAATATTGAGTATCCATCACTGTCCAGCCTGCTGGTCAGGCTCAGCACATGGTTTATCACAGCAGCGTCAAATTGTGGGCATGAGCGGATACAGGATACTTCCTGCCCTTTTCTCCAGACCAACAGCATGATCCAGTCCTGACTAAACTCACCAGGACTACACAGAACCACTTCAAATCGGCCATGAGTGGGCGAAAAACGGATCTGCACGGGAAATAAGCCCCCGAACTCGCTACGATACTCCCCGTTAACATCCCAGTTTTCAGGCGCACTCAGTGCCCCCATAACAGCGTGTGTCATCTCACGGCGGTAGGAGTAACCAGCGGCGCGGCAGGTTTCGAAATCTTCACCGATCATGGAGGAGAGCTTAAAGTTTGGCATATTCATCAGGTATCTCCTTATTGCCGCCCCGCAGGGCGGCTATCCTTATCAAGCGGCAATTGCCGCGTTGTCAGTGTCGGTATCGGTGCTGTCTTTTGCATCAGGCTGCGGTGACTGTAACCATGCAGGAACCCAACGGTTCTGCTTCATAAAGAACTCCGCATGCACTGCCGCGTCGCCTTTCTTCATTTTTTCTGCGTCAGCAGCGGCACCAGTCAGACCTGCATCTTTAAGTGAAGTGACTATCTGTGAATGTTTCAGGCTACCGAAGTAGTTCTCTTTTGTAGGCTGCCACCAGTCGCGAAGGTGAAAACCTATCGCGGCCTCAACCGTATCGAGAGGGCTGCGTGATGTGTGTCCATTATCACGCGTCTGTACACCATCTACGGAACAAGCCGCACAGAAGGCCAGCAATGACATCAGTACCTCTCCGTTCAGGGCGAAGAAGGTCGTGAAGTCCTTCTCCCATCCTGCTGGCAGCAGGGTTTTCAGGCGCTCTTTTTCGGTCATCAGGACTTCAAACGCTGCGCCTTCTTTACCGGACGGGGCGTTCTCAGTGAGGCTGCTGTGAGAAACGGTCAGGTTGATACGGAACGGATGCGGCGTGGTCACACATCCAGCAAAGACGCAGGTACACATACGCCAGACCATAAGCGCCACAGCCTTTTCAGGTTGCTGCATCAGCGCGGCCTGTACCGCCAGAGTGCGCTCGGATGACATTTTGGTGAGCAGCGGGATGCTGATCCCTTCTGCTGCATCAGGTCGATGCATATGAGTCACGGCAGGAGACTGCGCGGAATCCTCCCCGTTACTGTCATGGTCAGGTAAATCAGACATGCGGCATATACCACGCTGAATACGAAGCGCACCGTGCATGAAGCTCACTACCACGCCTGATTTTGCTTTTAGATCTTTTGTCCACCCACGAAGCTCAGCGGCATGTTCAATGAGGGATATTTCGCTGCTAATGACCTCGGCTTCATCACTGTCAGGATCCAGAGCGTTAAATTTGTCGGACAGTTCATCGATACGGCGGCTGTCATCTTCGCTGTAGATTGCATCTGGCTCCGGCAGAATGCGGTAGTCCTTTCCGTCAGGTCCGTAAAGGTTAATTGCAGCCAGACGTCCGGTACCCCACATCCAGCCCTCTTTTTGATGGATTTCCTGAGCGATCAATTCAAGTTTTTCCAGTACCAGACGTTCAACAAGCAGACTGTCTACTGTTCCGTCCCCTTCCTGCTCACTGAACAGATCTTCACGGACAATTCCGCCTGCGGCTTCATAAACTTCCCGCCCGATAAATGCGAAACGTGGATGCGAGACAGAAATTTCACGTTCCGTAATACGATTTTTAAGTGCGTTTACGGTAGTGCGTCCCCATTCCTCCTTTACGCTTTCGTAAACAGCAACCTGACGCTCAGGATCGCTTTCAAGACACAACACCTGACACTGTTCAACATCAAGCTGACCTTCTGCCAGAAGTGCAAGCAGTGACGGTGCAAGACTGGCAAGTTTGAGCATGCGCTGGACGTGGCGGGAACCGTACCCAAGCACCTCACCAATCTGCGCGGGGGTTTTTCCCTGTGCCGCCAGCGTACCAAACGCTGTGATCTGCTCGGCAGGGTGCATGGTTTCAAGCTCGTTGTTCTCGGCGTAAGAAGCCTCAACAGCAAGCTCGTCGCTGACACGTTTAACCGGAACCTGATAATCCGGTTTGATACGCCCCATTTCAGACATGAGCGTCAGCGTAGTCAGACGCCGACCACCTGCTGCCACACCGTATTTTCCCTCGGGCAGGGCATGGACAACCAGATTGTGAAGCAGTCCGAGGCTTTCAATGGAGTTAGCCAGTCGCTTAACGCTCTCGGTGGTGTAGGGAATCGTGCGCACGTTCAGCGGTGATTTAATGAGATCGGTCAGCGGAACATATTCAATGACTGCCGCATCGAGGGCAGCTTTCAGCGCCTCGTTTCCGGCAGTTTTATTCTTACTGGTTTTTTTTGGTGCTTTTGATTTAACATCTGCAACTGTCATGATTTAGTACCTCTCAGTATTAATGATTGTCTTGCCCTGCGGAGTGACAGCTCCGACAGGGCACCTTCTTACTGCTGTTTTCTGGCTCTGTAACTGGCAAGGGCGCGGTTAAGCAATGCCCCCACGTCGTTCTCAAAGTTCCACGCGCACTTCGTCAAAAACCCTTCCTCACCCCGCACAACAAGCTGAAAATAAGTACCCTGATCGTTCTCAATACTGACGTTGGTGTACTGCGCCACCAGAGCGGTCGCCTCTTCACGGGTAAACGGCCCCTGAGGCAGCACCACGGGTGCAGTGACGGTACTGCCATTCAATAGAGCCGCCAGTTCGTTTTCTTCGGCGGTGGGTTCGCGCAGCAGCACTGGCTGATTCAGAAATTCCTGTAATGTTTTTCCCACTGAATACTTCCTTTAAAAAAGTGGCTGGTTTTAAAACCCATCACCCGTTGAGTTACGGGAGCCGCGGTTTTGACGTTTCGCGGGAACCTGCTGAACTTTCCCGGGGGATAAAACATCACCCGTTTGAGAACCTTCGCCGCAGGTGCGTAAACGACACCGGCCGAGGCAGATGTCCGGGGCGGACGCAAAAAGTTTTTGCCTGCAAAAAGTTTTGGTGGCCGTGCGTCAGCATTCACCCTGGACAGCCACGAGGACTGTGGCGGTCTCAGCACCCGGAGGAGGGACTCAAAGGGGGGTAAAAGGACCGGATGGAATGGGCAGGGACACGCCGCAATGACGGGAAGCCGCGCGCGGCGAAACGACATTGCCCCCTACATCACGACGGGGTATTTACGGCGTGATGCAGGGAGCGCAGGAAACGGCGCGACTGAGCGGCGCAGCCGGAACGGCTGCTGCAAGCGATGGGGGTTGCGTCATGGGATGGACACCCGCTGCCCCGCAGGGGCCGGGCAGAGACAGCTTTGCTGGCTCTGTGCGAAGCATGACAGCCCGCCCGGACGCCCACTGCAACAAAGGCAATGAATTTGATTTACAGCATATCTTACTGAAAAAATTACTTTTTATTTGCCTCAGCCATTTCTGAATATTGTGGATCGCTGGCTTTCGGCAACTGCTGGCTAAGCTGGCGGTAATGGCGCAACCTTTCCAGAAAATATTCGCGAAGCTCTTCAGGCACCTCTCGTGCCACAATTTCCGGCACCACTGGCTGATTTAGCCGCTCTTTAAATGCCACACCTGACGCGGCCAGGTCTACGGCGATCCTGTCCTGATCCTCTTTTGAACGTACCGAAAGATTAAATTCGCTCATGTTTTTCCTCCCTTTCACGCGCCTGCAACGAGATCGTCGCTGACTTTTTCTGCCGGGGCGGTTTGTTGCTGCGCCGCAGGCGCGGTAACAACCGCCGGCAGGCAAAGCCTGCCAGGGTTTTCGCGCGGGCTAACAGGCGGATGATACCGCCTGCCAGGTTATCAGTTACCTTTTCCACCCTGCAAAATGAAATGACCGCCGATATACACCGCACGCTGGCAGGTCATGTAATAGCATATTTCGTCGATCACCTGCTCCGTTCTTAATTCCCGTTGACCATTTTCACGTCGGCGGGCGTTAATAATATTTTTGTACTGACGCAGGATGTCACGGGTCTGTGGATCAAGTTTCATTTTTATTCTACTTTGTGGCGGGGCCCTGCCCCGCCTCTGACATCAACCGTTGAACACGTAGCCATCCAGAAATACCAGACCATCCAGGAACAAATCCCGCGCCCAGGCTCCCATATCGAAATAGCAACGCAGCGATTCCGGAATGTCGTTGAGAAGGCCGCACTCTTCTGCCATTGTCCAGGCGTAGTCTTCTTCGCTCTCAGCTTCTCCGCAATAAGCATCCTCGAAGGCCTTATAATCACACTCTCCGGAGTATTCCACCCAGGCAATAAATGCAGCATCCATACCGTCCTCTACTGCGCGCTTGTAGGCTTCAATGAAATTCCAGTCAACGGAAGATTCGGATGCAAATGCTGACGGGATCCCTTCCCAGTCCTGGAACATGAGTTCCGGGTCGGATTCATTGGAGTGCAGATCGTAGCAGGCTTCCAGAAACTCTGCTTTATCATCAAAGTCGGTGAGGTCAAACCATTTACCGTAGAGGCTACCGCAGTTGTATTTGTGGTATGTACCTACATAAATCGCCGGGGTGGTAGTGTTCATAAAACTCCTCCAGTGTCTGTGTCGTCTGAGTTCCGGCTTACGCCGTGCCGACACGACAGCCCGACTTCGAGCGGAAGATGCAGGGGCGACACCGGAGGCCGCAGCGCAGATAAACAGCGATGACGGTCTGGACGGTTCTCCCGCGAATATTGAGCGGGAGAACGACGGGAAGAACGGCATCAGGCGTAAAAATCTGCGACCGGGCGAGGATGGCGGCGGAGCGAACCCTTGCATCTGAAGCGATCGGGCTAAAGTGAAGGCACGGCGTTAGCCGCAGACCGCACGGACGTTTTCACCTGCGTCCCCGTAACATCGTGGAGGGGGCGCCGGTAAAGCGGAGCGTGCGACATCCTTTTCGCAATAAGGCGGGGCGCACTGCCCCGCCCAAAATCAGGCGGCAATCCGGATGCCGGAGAAGGATTTCATCATCGCGTCAATCTCGGTTCGTGCGCTGCTGACCACATCCCGCAGCCAGTGTCTGTCAAACCAGTCGCGGGATGGGCTGTCAGGGTGACGAAGGGCATAAGGCACGTGGGTCTGCCCGACTGTACGGCCATTGCATTCCAGACGGATTTGCAGACGGCGAAAGGTTTCCTTCCCGTCGAGTACCGCTTTAAGACGCGCGTCGAGCGTCTCATTATCCCACTGCGCATCATCCTGCACCTGCTCCACTTCCGTTACTGTCAGGAGGAAATTACGGGTTCGGCGGGTAAATACCAGCGGTTTAGCGGCGGGGCGCAAGGCTTCCATCAGGCGGTATCCGGCGGATGCCACGCAGCTACAGACGTGGTTAATCTCATCACGCAGGGCTTTCAGCAGACAGAGGATATGTTTCGTGGACATACCCTCAGGGCAATTATCATATTCAAGCGAAATGGTTCCGGCATGAGCCTTACGATGCCCCAGCGAATTACGATAAAGGCGGACAATCAGTTCACTTCCTGCCAGTAATGGCAGCAGCACCTTCATTGCCTGATCGGACATCAAACCACGCAGTGCAATCTCAGGTAACAGACGCTGCAACTGTAAAGCATCGAGCTGGCCATAGAAGGCAACGCCTTCTCCTCTGGAGTAATTCAGGCTTGTATCGATATCCATGTTGGCTGGCCAGCCGCGGGCTACGAGTGTGTTTCGGGTATGACGGTGCATAAAGCGGTAAGCAATGGTCATGATATTCTCCTCTTCTGAATGCGGCGACGTCTT
Organism: Enterobacter cloacae complex sp. 342H5; assembly: GCF_050030905.1. NCBI lineage: Bacteria > Pseudomonadati > Pseudomonadota > Gammaproteobacteria > Enterobacterales > Enterobacteriaceae > Enterobacter > Enterobacter cloacae complex sp. 342H5. The sequence continues at coordinate 48,507 of NZ_JBLGVB010000003.1, read as the reverse complement.
CGCCGTGCCGACACGACAGCCCGACATCGAGCGGAAAATGCAGGGGCGACACCGGAGGCCGCAGCGCAGATAAACAGCGATGACGGTCTGGACGGTTCTCCCGCGAATATTGAGCGGGAGAACGACGGGAAGAACGGCATCAGGCGTAAAAATCTGCGACCGGGCGAGGATGGCGGCGTAGCGAACCCTTGCATTTGCAGCGTTCGGGCTAAAGTGAAGGCACGGCGCTCACATCCGCCGCGCCAGCGCGGCATAAAAAGCGGAGTTAACGACATCCTCTTTCGCTGTGAATTGTCACCGGTTGCCGGGGACGCTCCCCCGGCCCGTTCTCAGGCTACCAGCGCGTCTTTCAGTGCGTAGACGTCATTCCTTGCTTCCTTTACGGAATCGGGTTCAGGCCGCCCGGCCTCCCAGGCCATTCCAGCGCGATGCTCCAGCTCACACTCATAGTCGCGCAGGACGCGTGCAAGTAAAGCTGCCGGTACACTCACCTGACGGTTTGCCGCTTCCCGCTGATGGGTCAGTAGATCGCTGACAGTCAGATTATTTACCCCCTCCTGGCGGTATTGCGTCATTTTCATTTCACCAAGCGCCTTCATCACCGCCCGGATTTCAGCCTCGTCCGGTTCTGGCTGGGTTTCACGGCAGGCCACGCTAATCCACTCTTCCGTCCAGACCAGCAGGACCAGGGGTTCGTCAGACGTGAACATGTTTTCAAGCTGTAAACAAAGTTCTTCGCGGGTTCCGTACATCTTTTTATCTCTCTCGTAAGTGGTTACAGGCCGGGCATCAGCCCGGCAGGGTCAGTCAGTCCTGAAAGGTCTCGTCCAGCACCAGGGCTTCCCGGTAGGCTTCCAGAAGCAGGGAATTGATCCGGCGAAGGGTCTGGGCGGCCATACGTTCAGCCAGCGTTGCCGCATCGTGCCGGTGCTGCGATTCGAGGCGGTTCAGCAGCATCCGCACGTCACACATGGCATTGCTGAGCGCGGCCACGTCCGCGCGCAGGGATTCAAGGCCCGGGTAGTTCATGCCGCCTCCGGATAATCAGGGTAAAACGTACCGTCATTGGCCGCTGGCATCCTTCTCGCCCGTTCAACCTGTGCCAGACGGCGAACGCCGGCGGCGTGGTACTGCTCAAGCATCTCGATCCCGATATAGCGGCGGCTGGCTTCGGCGGCGGCCACGCAGGTGGAACCGCTGCCAGCGAAGGGGTCAAGGACAATGGCCCCCGGACGAGTGAGCGATTCGATCAGTGGTCGCAGGCTCTGCACCGGCTTTTCCGTCGGATGGTGTCTGTTGCCCGTGTATTTCCAGGGGATCACGTCCGGGATGGGACGGTCCGGGGTTTGCGGTCGCCCCTTCGCGAGCAGGTAAGCGTTTTCATGGGTGTAGCCCACGAACGTTGATTTGGAGGCATAACTCTTCGCAAAAACGATATGGCCAACAACGCGGAACCCGGCCGATTTCCACGCATTGAGAAACAGATCTGCGCGGTTCCATGCGTAAAAGCTCACCATCAGACTGTCGTTTTTTAGTACGCGGTACATTTCGTGGCACGCTGGCTGAAGCCATTCCGACGAATTGTCCCCGGCCAGAGTGCGGCCGGTACGGTCCTTAAAGCCAACCAGATACGGGGGATCGGTAAGAATAAAATCGACGGCACGTGCCGGGAAACGGGACATCACCTGCACGCAGTCACCCAGGATATAACGGGACATAAACACACTCCTCTCTGATATGCGGCACCCTGTTGCGCCGTGCCGCCACAAAAACCCGGCTCTGAGCGGAGGGCGCAGGGGCGACGCCGCAAGCCTTTCACGGGCTGAATGCGCCGTGAAAGGTGCGAACGGGTGAGGACGGAGACAACGTGAACCCTTGCGACCGCAGCGGCCGGGTTAGCGTGAAGGCACGGCGTTGAACACGCCGCCGGCTGGCGGCAGAAAGGCGGAGGGTACCGACATCTTTTGGTACTGATTCTGGTAGCTGAAGATGCCCCCCGTGTATGACAGAATGACCATAAGTACGTGTCAGTACAGCAATTTGTTGGATCATAAGCCTGGTATGTTTTGGGACGCCTCCGGCCGGTGGCGTTTTTTTTAAGTCCGATATATGGCAGGTGCGAATGGTCAGGAAGCATGCAACAATACAAGGGCTATAACTGAAGGGTTTTCTCTTAAAACGGATTGCATGATTTCAGGACACCCTGTTCCCGGAAGGTGTCCTTTTTTTCATCAGCGCCCCTTTACGTGGTCGATAGCGAACTGCAGTGTGTCCCAGTTAAAACCGATGCCGGCATCGTGGCTGCGATAACAGACACGCATGGCTTCCGCAATTTCCTCCTCCGACAGACTGCCATCGAGCGACAGAAAATCATCAGCCAGCCAGAACGTTCCCATACACAGTGCGTCCGGCGGATACTGCTGTAACCGCGCGATGAGAGCTGCCACGGTGACACCCTCGCGGCTGGAGGATAGCGACGGCAACACGCGATCGGCAATGTCATTCCAGCACCATTCTTCGTCCTCCGGAACTGCCTCGTGAATAGTGCAGGTTTCTACACCCGGCATCAGGGAAAGCTGCTCCAGCACCTCACCCAGGTAGAGTCGTTCCCCGCTGGCATCCTCACTCCACAGATAATGGTTGTTGATATACACGGCGAATGCGCCGTTATTGAGTTCAATACAGGTCAGTCTGAACATGGTTGTATCCTCAGCATCCGGCACCCTCTTGCGCCGTGCCGCCACAAAAACCCGGCGAAAAGCGGAGGGCGCAGGGGCGACGCCGCAAGCCGCAGCGCAAGCCTTTCACGGGCCGAATGCACCGTGAAAGGTGCGAACGGGTGAGGACGGAGACATCGTGAACCCTTGTGACCGCAGCGGCCGGGTTAGCGTGAAGGCACGGCGTTGAACATTCCACTGAGAGGAGGGAAACGAAGGGGGAGTTCACTCCCATTTTGCATAACTACAGGGTACTCTGTTCCGGAATGTTGTCGGTACTCCTTTTCATGTCGCCAGCAGCCAGTGTGATATTCACTACCCATGACCCGCTGGATACCCGTAATACATGGGTAGATGAGCAAATATCATACTATCAAGCACGATCGCATTGATATTATTAAAGCTTTCCCAAAATCTGTCGTTAATAACTATAGTCCCTTATATTGCCAGAGTATTTTTTAATGACTGATAACAGCATCCCCGTAGACTTTAATTCCAGAGACGCATTTTCCCATTTTAAAGAATGTTTAAGGTTAGAAGTCATAAACCGGAATGGAGAAAAGAAATTTTCATGGTTTAAGGTCTTTCACCGTGTGCTTTTTAGCCATAAAAAGAGATTTTACTATTGGTGGCGACTTGCTAATTACATGAATCAGACACCGTCCAGACGATATCAGAAGTGGGCAAGGAAGATAAATGCTAATCTGCGTTGCAAATATGGTGCTGACATTAGTATCGAAGCGCAAATCGGTGAAGGCATGAAACTCAATCACTATGTAGGTATAGTTATCCGTTCTGAATGTAAGATAGGGAAAAATGCAAATATTCGTCAGAACACGACGATTGGAAGGAAAACGTCCAATGATGTAATCGGCATGACTGTAATTGGGGATAATGTAGATATTGGTGCTCATTCTTGCATCATAGGTGATATCCATATTGGACATAACGTAACAATAGGTGCAATGACATTTGTTAACAAAGATGTTCCCGACAACTCAATTATCTACAACCCAGTTACATCGGTAATAAAAACCAAATAATTTCAGAAAAAAGGTCGCAACCGCGACCCTTTTACAACCCTACCCTATGCAACTAAATAATCTAGAAAAATAGCTTACAATAACTATAACACTGGAACGTTAGATGGAAATTAAACATTCTTGATAGTTTCAGATTTAAAAAAATCTGGATTCTGTCGTCTATCAAATAGAAGTGCAGTGTTCTATTTAGCTCAGTGAGCAGATAAATTCAAAAGTGATGTATCTTAACGACTCCAGATATTAGCAGCACTAAAAGGTAATAAAGCCATCAAAATTAATGGCTTTATTGCCTTTAAATTAAAACAGACGCGCTTTTAAAATCAATTTATTTTGCGTTTATGGACAAAACTCGAATAAATTTTCTTCTCAAGTGCAATAAGGTTACGTGCCATACCTGTTACAGTGGTGACGTGATGACGGTTCAGCCAGTGCCTGACGAGTGAGTTGGGACGAATAACGCAGACTTCAGGCAGACAGAATTCGCTCATCCGGACCATACCATAATCACGATATACAACGAGGCCGATCGTCAGGACATCAGAGCTATATACCAGAATTTCTGTTAGCCATGCCTGCAGCAGCAACTCGCCTGGGCGGTACATTGGAGGAAGTTCCGGCAACACTTCCGCTGCGACGATAAAATTCCGGCTCGTACGTTCAAAAACATGAGATCCCTCATAACGGGCACCAGTATGCAGCAGAATAGTTTCTGCATCCCGCCACACGTCGCCGCAGATAACCCGCAGATCATCTTCAAGGACCATTTTCAGGTAATCATGGCACAGGCACTGAGACTCAGGGATACCTGATAAATTGACCTCAATGGAAATGTCGCGACCACAAACTTCCGCACTGATGGTTGCCTCCACCAAATTTTTATCGCACAACAGAGTTAAACCAGCCATCGCCTCTTTGCCGATACGGCCCCGCTCAATCATTGCCGAAATTAATTTCACAAGGGCATCCGTGGTCATTGTAGTTTTCATGGTCATCATCCAGCCATTCTCCTCGACATTAACTGTAAGAGCAGGCCAGCCGTGATTGTCCAGTATCTGGCATACACGGGTTGCAGTCAGAAGTGCATATAGATTCATTACTTTCTCCTTATTTTCTCTATTAGAAATGATTTCTTTTGCCGTCCGCTTTCTGGAGGCTGGTTGTTATCTTTTGCCATAAGCGAAGGGTGGCAACGTGCCATGAGGTAGAAGTCATGCCCCGGATGCAAAGCCGCAGCGCAAGCAACTGACCAGCGGGAAGGCGCGCGAACGGGTGCAGCAGCTGGCGGCTTGACTTATACCTGCACGGTGCGACCTTTTGAGCGATGGCAGGAGATAATCAAGAGGAGCTCTTAGGACTGCATGAGCGTGATTCTTCGTTAACAAACAGGGGATTAGGAAATGGTGAAATCAAAAACTTGAAAGTATGCTGAATAAGGCAATAATACTGTATATAAAAACAGTATAGAGGTGACTATGTTTGAATTATTGCGTGTTGATTGCGAACCGGAAATTATACCCATCCCTCTTTATAGCGAGAGGTGCCCGGCGGGGTTCCCGTCCCCGGCGCAGGACTATGTCGAAGCCGAACTTGACCTCAATGATTACTGTATATCCAGACCCAGCTCGACATACTTTGTGCGAGCTATTGGTAATTCCATGACTGATATTGGGCTACATTCTGGCGATCTGCTGATTGTTGATAAGGCCGAAAAGGCACACCACGGCGATATCGTTATAGCTGAGATTGAGGGTGAATTTACTGTTAAACGATTACTGTTGAAACCGAGACCAGGGTTACAGGCAATGAATCCAGCCTACCCCACTCTATGGCCAGAGCCTGAGCAGCTACAAATTTTCGGGGTCGTAACTGCCTTTGTACACAAAACCCGGGGACATGACTGATGTTCGCCCTGGCAGATGTGAACAGCTTCTATGCGAGCTGTGAGAAGGTCTTTCGTCCTGACTTACGTGATAAACCAGTGGTCGTTCTTAGCAATAATGATGGTTGTGTAATAGCCAGATCGAAGGAAGCGAAGCGGCTTGGGATCAAAATGGGGATCCCCTGGTTCCAGCTGAAGGCAATGCAGTTCCCGGAGAAAATCCTTACGTTTTCCAGCAATTATGAGCTTTACGCGAGTCTGAGTAACCGGGTCATGGCACATCTGGAAGAACTGGCACCCCGCGTTGAGCAGTATAGCATCGACGAGATGTTCCTGGACATTCGCGGCATCGATGGCTGTACTGACTTTGAAGATTTCGCAAGACAGCTGCGCGAGCACGTCCTAATCGGAACCGGACTGACAATTGGCGTCGGGATGGGCCCAACAAAAACACTCGCAAAATCAGCACAATGGGCTTCTAAGGAGTGGCCTCAATTTGGGGGAGTGCTGGCTCTGACCACTGACAATCTCCGTAGGACGGAAAAACTGCTCTCACTTCAGCCGGTGGAGGAAATTTGGGGGGTTGGTCGACGCATAGGTAAAAAGCTGAATACATACGGCGTTACGACTGCACTGCAGCTGGCGCGCATGAACCCTGCGTTTATACGCAAGAACTTTACCGTGGTGCTGGAGCGAACAGTACGCGAGCTGAACGGTGAGGCCTGTATATCTCTTGAAGAAGCACCGCCCGCGAAGCAGCAGATTGTCTGCAGCCGATCATTCGGGGAGCGCATCACGACTTACGACGCGTTACGGCAGGCTATCTGCCAGTACTCCGAACGCGCGGCTGAAAAGCTGCGCGGAGAGCATCAGTTCTGCCGGCACATTTCGGTCTTTATCAAAACCTCCCCTTTTGCAGTCAACGAAGCGTATTACGGAAACGTGGCCAGCGAAAAGCTACTCGTACCTACCCGCGACACCCGGGACATCATTAATGCGGCAGTAAAAGCCCTGGACCGTATCTGGCTCGACGGGCATAGATATGCAAAGGCTGGCGTAATGCTGAATGACTTCACCCCTACGGGAGTAGCACAGTTAAATCTTTTCGATGACGCTAAGCCGCAGGAACGAAGCGAGGAGCTAATGAAAGCCCTGGATGGCATAAACCATTCAGGGCTCGGGAGGATATGGTTTGCTGGTCGTGGAATTGCACCAGAATGGCAAATGAAAAGAGAGATGCTTTCTCCGGCATACACTACCAGGTGGTCCGATATCCCCAGAGCCTCAATTTGAGTATCAGAAGAGGCCTTTCAGTTTGATCCGGGCCTCTTCCAGTCGCCGCTTCTCATCATCTTCAACGATTTCAGGCTTGGTTGCAGAATCAAATGTCCCAGCCCCCAGTTCTGCAAGCACATCACGAATATTGGCCTGGGATGGCTTCCATCCCGTTGTCTGACTGAGTAAACCCACCAGGCTATCAGCAGTGAAACTCTTATCCAACAACAGTGCTAGTAAGCCAGGAAGCCGCGGGTCGAGGTGGTGAAGTGCTAAGCCGGAGATAAGCGCTTTCCTATATAAATCCCCTCTATCGTTCCGTGGGACAGAGTCAATAATGTCTAAAGACACATTATCCGCCACCTGGTCCGGATGAAGATAAACCGTTAACTTCTTCCGTTCCTCGCTCACAGTCTTATTCCCCTTTAAATGCAGCGATGGCTTCAACGAGTGATGTTTGCGGCGAATCCATCATGACAACCTTCGAGCCCAGATGATGCCATGCAGCTTTAACAGCATCCTCGATCAGTGGCGCACCGCCACCAACAATATAAACCCGGTTAACGTCCTTGAATCCTGCCAGGTCATCGACCACCTGGGCACCCAGTGTAGCGATCGCGCTATCGATGGTATCCAACACCAGTGCTGTCTTGCTTTCATCGTTAATAACCTGACGGACGAAGTCAGCGTTTGTACGCTGTTTGATAAGTTCATCGGCGACCATAGCGCTCGTGTTGCTGGATGCCATTTTTAACGCCGTGAGTGCAGCGTTCGTTACCAGCGATACGCCGATATCAGAGTTTCCATGTATCGCGCTGACAGAGTCGAACTGGCCAACGATAACGCCAACGTCGAGAGTTGTCCCCCCGAGATCAATCACCAGGGACTTTTCGTACTGCCCTACATTGTCTTTCACAAGGCGTTCAAATACGGCAGGCAAGGATTCAGGCATGACTTCGACGTGCTCAATGGTAAACACCTCGCCTTTATTCAATTTGACCGGACGCATCAGGTTGTCGATTTTCCTCTGAATATTCAGCTCATTCTTCTGACAATCCCTGGTGTAGAACTCACTGATAGGCAAGGTCACAGTCAGTGAGACAGGCTGAGGTTTAAGCCCGCTGTTAAGAAGTGCATGGTGAACCGCCAGAAGGTTTACATCGGTATATTGATACTCAATATGAGTAGTAAGAATGGATTCATTACTGACTTCGTCATAGGTGTATTTTTTACCTTCAAGCTCATAGTTGAAGGTCTGACGTACGCCCATACCTTCCACCTTCCACCCCTGACGAAAAGAGTTAGATGACAATGACTTATAAAGTTTCTTATTGTTGAGCCATGCAAGTTTTACAGTTGTTGAACCATCATCACAATACACTTTCATCCCGAACCCCTTGATACTCAAATTGAGAAAAATGTTTGAACTTAAGTGTCTAAACACTCAGATTGAGTATTAAATCATAAGTGTGAAATATTAAAACACAAGTATTATTTGTGATGTATTATAAAATAATTCACAAATCATACTTCATACTTCACATTTTTTTGATTGCAGTTATTGACTATAACTACGTATGTGACAAAATAAATCATACTTCACACATCACATTTATGAGGCAGAAATGATTACTGTCGTAGGTGGAAACAAAGGCGGCTCAGGTAAAACTACAACGGCGTCAAACTTAGCAATAGCTCTAGCCCATGAGGGCCACGACGTATGCCTGTTAAATGGAGACTTACAACGGACGGCCGCTAAACATCATGCTGAACGTGAAGCATCGGGAATAGAGCCAACATTCACGCTCATCGAAAAATTCGATAATCTGACACAGACCCTTCGAGGATTAGACGAAAAATATGATCATGTAATCGTGGATGTAGCTGGCAGGAACTCAAGAGAATTCATTACTAGTGGCGTCGTCGCAGATCAGATCATTGCACCATTACAATGCTCACAGCCCGACCTTGATACATTGACAGAACTTGCTCAGCAAATTGAAGCTATGCGAGATCTCAACCCTGAGTTAAAAGTCTATTGCTTACAAAGCATGGCGACTACGAACCCAGTGCTAAGAGGAAATGAGCGGAAGGAGTTTCTGGAGTACCTGGAAGAGTTTCCAACTATTGAAACGCTGCAAACAGTAATCTGTTTCCGCAAGGTCTATCGAGATTGCATGAGCAACGGAACTGGTGTCGTAGAAACGAATAATGAAGCGGCGAAAGCAGAAATAATGCAATTAATGAAAGAGGTATTCGGATAATGGTTAAAAAGCCGAGCCAGCAAGCGACTACCAGAACAGGTGTCACGGCAGAACAAGCTGAAGCCCTCGCGCAGCGCCTTGCAGATAAGCCCTACGGAGCACCAGAAAAACCGGAACCTGAAAAACAGTGCCGCACGACAATCTCGTTAGGGGAGTCAATGTTAGTGAAGGTCGAAGATATAGCACTGCGGAACAAGCGTAACGGGAAGGATCCTAAAAACGTCAGTGCAATAGTCAGAGAAGCCCTTGAGCTGTACTTTCAGAAAACTGGCGGATAAAAAGACACCACATCATAAGTATGATATGTGAAGTATGATTTAGGCCGCATTTGCGGCCTTTTCAATACCAAACAGTTCCTCATAGCTTGCAGAGAAGTTAAATGGCTCCTTTGAGTAATGCCACAGCATCAGCACCCGGCATCTGAAACTGTACCCTGTGCCGTGCAGCCACATCGAGCGCGAACACCTTCGTATACACCTCCGTCGAGCTGATGCTCTTATGCCCCATTAAACTCTGCAGCACCTTCAGCGGTATGCCTGCGTACAGCATGTGCATCGCGTAGGAATGGCGGAATGTATGGGGCGTCACCGGTACTGAGAACATCACCCCGTCGGCCGCCGCGGCTTCCACCGCTTCGCTGAGCCAGGTGCGGACAGTCCGGTCGGTAATCTCCCAGATGCGCGCCTTCTCGGTTCTGCCGCTGCGTTTGTTACGTCGTTCAAGAGGTATTTTCAGCGTGGCCACCATCATCTCCAGCTGACCGACATAGTTCGAATCAGAAAGCGGAACCAGGCGATGCGCCTGACTGCCGGCAGGCGAGCGGCCAGCCGTTCGGGCCGCTTTCTCCGCCCGCTGCTTGAGTGTGGCCAGCTGCACGAACGGGTAGGGCGGCGCCAGAGAAAAATCACTCCGGGTCAGCGCCAGCGCCTCGTTAATGCGTGCGCCGGTATTCCAGAGGGTTGCCAGCAACATCTTGCGGTGGAGATCGGGTACATAGTGGAGCAGGGCACTCACTTCCGGTGCCAGCAGATATTTCGGCAGTTCGTCCTGAACGAGCGCCATCTGGCGCAGGGCCAGTGCGGCAGGGTAGTCGATGGCCACCGGCAGCTGCGCGGCCGAAAAGGAAACGCCCTGGCCTGGTATTGCCGGCATCATTGCTTGTTGCCCCTGCCGGACAGGTATTGCTCTGTAAGTCGAGACAGTGCTTTCTGCGCGTAATCCTCGCCCGGGAGCACACTGATTTCTCCCCGGCGTTCCATCTCGGCGCCGATGGCGCTCAGGGTCGTCATCACCGGCAGCAGCCGGCGAAGCTGCAGGGCATGACCGCACGCTGTGCGGATACGATCGGCAAACGCATCCTCATCGCGGGAATAAGCCCCGGGCTCCGGCCGTACCCTGCCGTCCTTTTCTGACTGCAGCTGCTGGCACAGTTTCAGTAAGGCAATGACGTCATCGGCGCCCTCGTTTGCATGTGGAGTGTTCAGATGATCTGTTATCATTGATTTTCCTTTATTCCTCATTATCACCTTCAACGGCTTGAGGGCCTTTCCTCTTGTCATCTCGCAGCTTATTCACAATTCTGAACGTCGCCAGAGACTGAGCCATCAGCACCGCATGCGCATGTCGCCGCTTTCTTTCAAGACGCCACTCCTTCCAGAGCACATTCTGCGCCGACCAGGGAGAAGCATCGAGGCGAGTGTCAGGTAAGCCTGCGAACTGTCGCAAACGGCGCGACTGGATGATGGCTTTGAGGCCGAGGCGGGTGTACTGGTACTGCCGTGCCTCAAAAAATTCGTCGTAATCAGGAGGGTAAGCTTCAGCAGCGGCGATGGCGCGATCGGCCTCTCCCTGAATAACCGGCAATTCCCGGATGTGGTACATCAGCTTCGCCGGTAAAACCCGCCAGTCGCCTGTGACTGCGGAGTAACTGAGATTCGGAACAGTGGTTTCCGGTACGGTAATCCTGTCCTGATTTGAGTAGCCATGATCGGTTGCGACCCCGGCGCAGGCTTCGGCAAATTGTTCGAGCAAAAAGACAAGCTCTGTGGCAATAAAAAGTCGTTCACTGGCCTGTTTCGCTTCTGCCGCTCTTTCCTCACGCTTGCGGGTGAAGTAATGCGTCAGCGCGACGCCCCCGAGGGCCGCGCCAATCGACGTTACTGCCGTGATGATTTGAGGTGCCAGACTGGCGCCGTCCTTCACCACCTTCACGCCTTCGGTCGCAATAAACCAGTCAGCCATGTTCATTCCTTATTGTTAAATCCCGCCGGTCATACTGACGCCGCGCTACCACGGAACGGCTCAAAGGCCCGCATGGCGTCCGCCCTGGAGGGCAGCTCGATACAGTCCCCGCACTGCGGGTTAATCACTTCGTCAGTGGCCTCGTTATACCGCATGCGCAGGCGCCATCCCGTCTCGGGAGGCGTGTTCTGTATGGCCAGCACCATCCCTTCCGGCGACAGCAGCTCACGGAGGGTGTAGCAGGCGCCGATCCGGGTCGAGTCCCGCAGCCACATCACGGGGTACTCACTGACCAGCTGGTCATACACACATTCCGGCGTATGGAAGTAATTCCCGTCCGCCCTGCATAAATCACACATAGCCTTTCCTTTAATAAGAAGTCCCGCCCCGCTACCGGGCCTGAGTAGCAGGCTCCTTCACCGCAAACCAGCTGCTGTGCTGACCAAGACAGGCTGTGGCGTTAATCATCCGGCCACCGTTCGCCGTGATCATGATCTGCCCGTCCGGCCAGCGCTCAGGGACCCCGAGCTTCATGCCGGTTTCCGTGTTCACCGCATTCAGGCGACCATCGCGGGGGATGATCTCAATGTTGCCCGTCGGCAGGGAGCAGGAAACAATGCCCTTACCGTCACCGCGTTCCTGCAGGTAGCGGTAAAGACTAACTCCCGCGACAGTCAGGGACACAATAATGCCCACATTTATAATTTTCTTGATAAGCACTTCACTTCCTTTTCGCTGAAATAGTCACTCAGAGTAATTATGACGCGAGGCATAATCAGCTTCGCACAACCCTGCGTCTGTCACCCGGATGACTTTTCCCTTCCGTCATCATTTGCAGGCTGATAATAAGCAGACATATAGCCACGCCGTTAAATTACCGTAGGACCGTTTCCGGCAGATCCGACTTTTGCGCTATTTGACACTTTCCGGAAGTGTACCACGCACACGAAATAATCATATCGCTGTTTTCCTGTGTGCATCCCGGAGGGGAAGGGAAAAGGTCAGACACAACATATGGGGTGTCGCCTCGGCGGGAAAACGACGGTGACCACAATATATGGCCTGCGGCGGCCGCAGCGCGCCGGGGGCCGGAAAGAAGATCCGGAACTAGCTTTTTTCGGATCTGACCGGGAAAAGAGAGAATACAACATAGGTTCAACATATCTATATGCCGGGCATCTGCATAGGTGTGGCATACGCATATACTTACCATCTGCATATGCTATGACTATACATATGCTTTGCATCTGCATATACTGAACATAGTCATACAGGCCGGTCGGCCAGGAGGAAATGATGAGAACTGTATCCATTTTTAAAAACGGCAATAACCGCGCCATTCGTCTGCCCCGCGATCTGGATTTTGAGGGAGTGAGCGAGCTGGAGATCGTCCGGGAAGGGGACAGCATTATTTTGCGTCCCGTCCGGCCGACCTGGGGCTCGTTCGCGCAGTTCGAGAAGGCAGACCCGGACTTTATGGCGGAGCGCGAGGACGTTGTCAGCGACGAAGGACGATTTAACCTGTGAACAAGACCTATATGCTCGACACCTGTATCTGCTCGTTCATCATGCGCGAGCAGCCGGAAGCCGTCCTGAAGCGCCTGGAGCTGGCGGTGCTGCGCGGCCAGCGCATCGTTGTCTCGGCCATCACTTATTCTGAAATGCGCTTCGGGGCCACCGGCCCGAAGGCCTCCCCGCGCCACGTCGAGCTGGTCGACGCGTTCTGCGCCCGCCTCGATGCCATCCTGCCCTGGGATCGCGCTGCGGTGGACGCCACCACGGAGATTAAGGTGGCGCTGCGAATGGCCGGGACGCCGATCGGCCCGAACGACACGGCCATTGCCGGGCACGCCATCGCCGCCGGTGCCGTGCTGGTGACGAATAATACGCGGGAATTTGAGCGGGTACCGGGTCTTGTGCTGGAAGACTGGGTAAGATAACGCTGTAAAACAAAACAGGCGGTCTGGCGCAGCCGGACACTCTTTCAGTCAGCGGTATATAAAGGAATAAAAGATGCCTCTGATCACGCGGCTTATGCTGCAAAACTTTAAAAAGTTTCCGGAACTGGACCTGCGCTTCACTCATGACCGTAACATTCTGGTCGGGGACAATGAGTCCGGGAAAAGCACGATTCTGCTGGCCCTTGACCTTGTGCTGAGTGACAGCCGGCACCGGGTCGAGGCATTGGGTGTGGAATCGCTCCTGTCCCAGTCAGCAGTAAGGCAGTTTCAGGGGCACTGTTGCAAATAGTCGGTGGTGATAAACTTATCATCCCCTTTTGCTGATGGAGCTGCACATGAACCCATTCAAAGGCCGGCATTTTCAGCGTGACATCATTCTGTGGGCCGTACGCTGGTACTGCAAATACGGCATCAGTTACCGTGAGCTGCAGGAGATGCTGGCTGAACGCGGAGTGAATGTCGATCACTCCACGATTTACCGCTGGGTTCAGCGTTATGCGCCTGAAATGGAAAAACGGCTGCGCTGGTACTGGCGTAACCCTTCCGATCTTTGCCCGTGGCACATGGATGAAACCTACGTGAAGGTCAATGGCCGCTGGGCGTATCTGTACCGGGCCGTCGACAGCCGGGGCCGCACTGTCGATTTTTATCTCTCCTCCCGTCGTAACAGCAAAGCTGCATACCGGTTTCTGGGTAAAATCCTCAACAACGTGAAGAAGTGGCAGATCCCGCGATTCATCAACACGGATAAAGCGCCCGCCTATGGTCGCGCGCTTGCTCTGCTCAAACGCGAAGGCCGGTGCCCGTCTGACGTTGAACACCGACAGATTAAGTACCGGAACAACGTGATTGAATGCGATCATGGCAAACTGAAACGGATAATCGGCGCCACGCTGGGATTTAAATCCATGAAGACGGCTTACGCCACCATCAAAGGTATTGAGGTGATGCGTGCACTACGCAAAGGCCAGGCCTCAGCATTTTATTATGGTGATCCCCTGGGCGAAATGCGCCTGGTAAGCAGAGTTTTTGAAATGTAAGGCCTTTGAATAAGACAAAAGGCTGCCTCATCGCTAACTTTGCAACAGTGCCCACCGTTGAACGTCACATCCGGGGCAAATGGGCCTGCGACAGCTGCGAGACGTTGATCCAGGCACCGGTGCCACCGCAGGTGATCGACAAAGGCATCCCCACCGCTGGCCTGCTGGCCCAGGTGCTGGTGGCCAAGTATGCCGACCATCTGCCGCTGTACCGTCAGGAACGCATGTTCGGCCGTGCCGGCCTGGAAATCCCGCGCTCCACCCTGGCCGAATGGGTGGGTGCCTGTGGTGTGCAGTTGCAGCCGCTGGTGGATGCGTTGAGAAATACTCTGCTGGAACACAGTGTTCTGCATGCCGATGAAACCCCGGTCAGCATGCTGGCCCCGGGCAAGAAGAAAACCCACAAGGCCTACGTCTGGGCCTACTGCACCACACCGTTTGCCGACCTGAAGGCAGCTATTTACGACTTCGCACCCAGCCGTGCAGGCGAACACGCCCGAACCTTCCTGGGTGACTGGCGGGGCAAGCTGGTCTGTGATGATTACGCTGGCTACAAGGCCGGGTTCGGCAACGGCATTACCGAAATCGGCTGTATGGCCCACGCCCGGCGCAAGTTCTATGACCTGCACGAGGCCAACAAGAGCGAATTGGCGGCCAAGGCCTTGGAATACATCGGTGGACTCTACGAGATCGAGCGGGAAACCAAAGATCTGCCACCGGATATGCGGCGGGAAATCCGGCAAACCAAAGCCAAACCCCTTGCCGATGCGCTGCATCAGTGGATGCTGGCCCATCGCCAGAAAGTGCCGGATGGCTCCGGCACGGCCAAAGCCCTGGATTACAGCCTCAAACGTTGGGAAGCGCTGACGCGCTACCTGGACGATGGCGCTGTGCCCATCGACAACAACTGGGTGGAAAACCAGATCCGACCCTGGGCGCTGGGGCGCAGCAATTGGCTGTTTGCGGGTTCACTGCGCAGTGGTCAACGTGCGGCTGCGGTCATGACCCTAATACAGTCAGCGAAGCTGAATCGGCATGATCCCTATGCCTACCTGAAGGATGTGCTGACTCGCCTGCCGACACAGAAGAACAACGCCATCGACGAGCTATTGCCCCACAACTGGAAACCGGCCATACCTAACAAGGTGTAGGCCGGACGTGTATGGAGAGCCTTCTTCGAAAGCTGGACAAGGTGCCAACTCTAGACGGCAGGATATGCCCTGGGAGATCGATGAGAGAAAGAGGAGGCCATAAGTAGAAAATTTCCCAAGCGACTGGTGGCTCGCTAGGCATACGTGTCGTGTTACTCCTAAGTTATTAGACACACTAGATTTTCCGGGCTTTGCTGGGCTGCGGGTGTCGCAGGTGTATGCCGCACGGAGATCGCAGTTAAACCTGATACTAGGCCGGCTCATGCACTAGCCGGATGTCGATTTCTCTGTCGACATACTTCCACTCCACCGAGGCCCGGAGTTCGGCCAAAAGCCTGTTAAAGCCCGGCTCATCAGACGGGGAATATTCGAACCACGTCAAGAAGTCGAAGGGTTCGCTCTCGCCCAGGTCCCGACAATGGTGGAGACGACGGGCCACAGCAGGGAGATATTGGAGCCCAATGTGAATGTGACGGGACTGCTCCTCAAAAATCTTCCGGCGTTCGTCTTGAGCCAGTCCCCACCATGAGGGGTTTTTCCGGATAGGGATCAGGGCGGCACAGGTGGCCTCTGCTCGACCCAAACTTGGCTGCTTCGCCACGAGACGATCCTTCTCTTCACGCACGACATAACGCTCGTTACTCGTTATCCCGCGAAGAAGCCATTTGGTGCCCAAAGGCTGCGGCGAAACAGAGCCAGCGGCTACGTCGAGCCGGGGGATTCCAGGGAGAGGGGCTCCCGCCACGGCATCCATCCGAACAACGCGCCAAACACCCGTTTCTCCACCAGCGAACGTAAATAATCGTGTATTCATCAGTTTCCTCTCAGGCCTTTCGCCTATTTCTCAGCCAACGCAAAACCGGCATTGCCCGGCGCAACCACTGAAACAAATATAAAAGGTTCGGGGCCAGAGTTCATTGCACCATGTACCTGCCCAGGTTTTGCGATCGCAATATCTCCAGCTTTAAGATGAGTGACTATGCCGTTACCTTGATGATATTCGGCTTCACCTGAGATAACCGTCCAAGTATCTTGGCCGTGAGGATGTACATGGGAAGCTATTTCCTGCCCAGGGTGGGCGTGCCAAACAACGACGACAGAGTCATTGGTTTCCAGAACAACCGAACGAATCGGTTCGCCGTTAGACGGACGAACATATTCATCCACCGAAAAAATCCGCGATTCAGTTTCTGCTCTCATGTTCACACCCATTTAAAACTGATTGGACACGTACTCTAAACGCAACTGCGCCTGGACAGCACATGAAGATATGTACCTAAGCGCCCTTCGGGAAAACTATGCTCTGGCGCACAGAGACCGTCAATACTCCGTCGTGGGTAGGCATGACATAACGGGAGGAGACGGGCGACGCTTTGGTCATATGTACATGAGAAGGTGGCTCGCCCGCTCGGCAGGGTTGTTGTCGATGGGCAGGTGTCCCCCTTTCGATGTAGCGGATCAGCTTTAACCAGTTGCTCGCAAGGCAATTGATTGCTTGCCCAAGGCACTTTGACGACGTGACCTGGGGAGGGGTTTTGTCCAGCCTAGCTTTCAGTTGCTCCAGGAAAGCCTGGCTTTGCGACTGGCGCGTCTGGTATCGCTGGGCATCGCCCGCCTCTTCCATGTCGCGCTCGATGCCGTAGAGCTTGTTGATAAGAGTCAGTGCCATCTCCGCTCGGCCGATCTTGCCCTTGGATTGAGTTTTCTGATGAACTTGCGCCGCGCATGCCCAGCAACCTATACGCTCGACGCCTTTCTGCCTCCAGGAGGCGCTGCGGCACCTCCTGGGTACGGCTAGCGGTGTAATTGAACAGGATGACCGGAAGATTTGGTGGGCCACCGCGATCTCCTCAGTAGCTATAGCCAAACAGGTTGGGTATGAGAAGTTCAAGGGGGGGCGAGCAAAGCCCCCGTTCCAATTGATTCTCTATTCCACACAAATGGCGATATAAGCCGGCGGGTGATGACGACCCTGGAAGCTCTGGCATCGAGAGTGGATGTCTACTCCATCGACGAGGCGTTTCTGGATCTGACCGGAATCGACCGGGTGGTAAGCTTCGAGCCTTTTGGTCGGCAGGCGATTTGGCTCAAGGTGGAATCACCGGACGGTTACGATACAACGGTCAACGCTTGCGCCTGCTGTCGATTGACACCCCGGAAACCTACAAGCCCAGGTGCGACGCCGAGCTGACGAAGGGCCGCGAGGCAACCGCACGCCTCCGCGAACTGGTTGCCAACGCTCAGCGCATCGAGGTTGTCGATTCCGGCCAAGCCGACAAGTACGACCGCCGCCTTGTTCACCTGCTGATCGACGGGCGGGACGTGGGGCAAACCCTCATGGCCGAGGGGTTAGCCGTTGAGTGGAGGCCCGGCCCGAATGCGTGGAGGGAACGCCGTCGCCACTGGTGCGGATACTGATCGCTTTTCAGCTTGAGCCAGGAGCGCCCCGCCGCAGTGATCGGCACTTGTGTCGATCCGAGGAGGCGCAAGAGCCACAAGCCCCTGATAGGACCACGTAACGCGGCCATGCCACTAGAGCACGGCCGCTTTTTTCTTTTAAAAACAAAAATATAAAAAAATCCTGTTGCTTGAGCCGGTGGTATTGTGGGCAACTGCCGACCTGTTGGCAGGGTGGGGGCAACCGCTCGCGGTTGTCCCTGGCCTGTCAATGGGGAACCGCGAAGCGGTTAGGCAGGTATCCGGCTTGCCGGATTGTCCATAATTCCACGGGCTGTTTTCCCCAGGGCTACACGTTTTATATATGTTTTTTTTGTTTTAAAGAGTTTTAGGGAATCAGAAGGCAAAATTTACCTTCATTATCAGTTGCTTATAGAACCCCTCGGTGGGTAATAGACGGTTTCCGGTGGGTAATAGACGGGGTTGGGTGGGTAAACGACGGAACCGGGTGGGTAATAGACGGACTATCCACAGGCTGGATCGCCGGATCGATCCCCTCCCGTCTATTACACACCCGCCTTGCGCAAACCCTGACCAGTAGTCGCCTCGCGCTCCGTCTATTACACACCGCCGCGCTTAGTATTCGCCTGGGTCCAGTGGGGGGAGAACCCCGGAGCTGCTGACGACTTCCCCGCGTTGCGGACGCTCGACCGTCTCGCCGGGTTTCAGCGGATAGCGCCGCAGCACTCGCCCGTATTCTTCGCTCGCCCGCTTTGCTTCCACGCGCACGCGGCCAGACTCCGAGTTGACGCAGTTCAGGTAATTTTCTGTGGCACTGTTGCAAATAGTCGGTGGTGATAAACTTATCATCCCCTTTTGCTGATGGAGCTGCACATGAACCCATTCAAAGGCCGGCATTTTCAGCGTGACATCATTCTGTGGGCCGTACGCTGGTACTGCAAATACGGCATCAGTTACCGTGAGCTGCAGGAGATGCTGGCTGAACGCGGAGTGAATGTCGATCACTCCACGATTTACCGCTGGGTTCAGCGTTATGCGCCTGAAATGGAAAAACGGCTGCGCTGGTACTGGCGTAACCCTTCCGATCTTTGCCCGTGGCACATGGATGAAACCTACGTGAAGGTCAATGGCCGCTGGGCGTATCTGTACCGGGCCGTCGACAGCCGGGGCCGCACTGTCGATTTTTATCTCTCCTCCCGTCGTAACAGCAAAGCTGCATACCGGTTTCTGGGTAAAATCCTCAACAACGTGAAGAAGTGGCAGATCCCGCGATTCATCAACACGGATAAAGCGCCCGCCTATGGTCGCGCGCTTGCTCTGCTCAAACGCGAAGGCCGGTGCCCGTCTGACGTTGAACACCGACAGATTAAGTACCGGAACAACGTGATTGAATGCGATCATGGCAAACTGAAACGGATAATCGGCGCCACGCTGGGATTTAAATCCATGAAGACGGCTTACGCCACCATCAAAGGTATTGAGGTGATGCGTGCACTACGCAAAGGCCAGGCCTCAGCATTTTATTATGGTGATCCCCTGGGCGAAATGCGCCTGGTAAGCAGAGTTTTTGAAATGTAAGGCCTTTGAATAAGACAAAAGGCTGCCTCATCGCTAACTTTGCAACAGTGCCCTTATTGAGGAGCATATCAGTGGCTCGGTTGCTGCCAGCGAACGCCCCGGATTTATCCGGTTGCTAGATCGCATGGAAAATGGGGATGTACTGATTGTCACCAAACTTGACCGTCTGGGTCGTAATGCGATGGATATCCGAAAAACAGTAGAGCAACTGGCGGCTTTAGATATTCGCGTTCATTGTCTCGCACTCGGAGGCGTTGACTTGACCAGTCCGGCCGGAAAAATGACTATGCAGGTAATTTCTGCTGTAGCGGAGTTTGAGCGGGATTTGCTGCTTGAGCGAACGTATTCAGGTATTGCGAGGGCAAAAGCGGCTGGAAAACGCTTCGGTCGCCCCCCCATCCTGAGCGAGGAACAAAAGCAAACAGTGACAGAGCGCCTAAATGCTGGCATCAGTATCAGTGCTATTGCCCGGGAATTTAATACCACCCGCCAGACTATCCTTCGGGTAAAGGCTGGATTGCTGCAAGAGTGAGCGGCTGGGAAGATTATAAAAAAATCAAATGGTTATTATGAAATAAAACAGCCTGCTGGGTTCTTTTCCCCCTATTTTTTATAAAAGAGTAGACAAAAGAGGTTCGCGACACTAATCTACCAACTAGATGATTGGTGCTGGTTACACCAGCTATACCTTTTATCAAGAAATTACAGGAGCCATTATGTCTACTACCGTTAAACCTTCTGCAGACGCAGCTGCGATCCACAATACCCGTGAAGCAGTTCGCAGCCAGCCTGGCCTGGGTAACCTGACTTTCCAGATGAAAGCCCGTTCCAGCGGCGGATTAACCGTTCGCACAGAGACCGGCGCCACAATCCAGAACGGCGTTATCGATACCAGCCGTGTGGGGAAATTTTCTAATATCGGTGATGAACCCGCAGGTTTACTCGGCACCGATACCGGCATGAGCCCGACTGAATACATCATGCAGGCGCTGGCTGGCTGTTATACCGCCACCCTTACCATGATGGCTGCTGAAAAAGGGATCGACCTGGACGGTATCGAGCTGGATCTTAATTTCGATATCAACCTCAACGGCTTCCTTGGGCTGGACAGCAACGTGCGTAAAGGTGCGAAATCTATTCGCGTCGATGTTCACCTTACGAGCAAGACCGCCAGTCGCGAGGAGTTAGAAGCGCTGGTCAGCGAAATGCAAAAGAATTCGCCAATCCACGATACTCTGGCTAATCCGGTTGAAATGATTACACGCCTGGCGTGATGTCAGAGATGTAATGCTGCCATTCAGAATGCAGGATGGCAGTGACGTTCAGCTCTGCACGATACTGAGTCAGTGATACAACTTGCTACGGAAAAATAGCAACAATATAATCTATCAACTAGTAGATTATATGGAGTAATTATGACAACCATGACACGGGAACGGCTGCTCAGCGAAGCAGAACACCTGATGCGCGAAAAAGGGTATTCAGTATTCAGCTATGCTGATTTATCAAAAATAGTGGGTATCACCAAGGCCAGTATTCATCACCATTTCCCGACCAAAGATATTCTGGGTGAGCAGGTGGTAATACAGGCGTTCTCTGATACACAACGCGTATTTGAGCAGATAGAGGCGACTGAGAAAAGCGCGGAGAGAAGAATTGCGGCTTACATCGATATCTTCGCGCAAAGCCATAAAGCTTCGCTACTGCCACTGTGTTGTGCGTTGTCAGCAGAGACCGCCAATCTGCCTCAGGCAATTACTGTACAGACATCACTTTATTTCGATATGCAAATCGAGTGGCTCACAAAAGTCGTCAGGGCGGGCATGGAGTCAGGTGAGTTTTCATCCCATGCCGAACCATCAGATATTGCTTTGATGATCATTAATGTCTGTGAAGGCTCAAGCGTAGTGGCGCATGCAACGGCCAGACCCGAAGTCTTCGCCAACAGCCTTAAGTATATAAAACTGCTTCTTAATACCCCTCATTCAGGAGAATGACACTATGCTGGACTGGAACAACTATCGCTCAGAGTTAATGCAACGTTTAGGCGAGTTGGGCAAACTGACCCCCGAGACCATGAAAGGCGTGGTTGCCCTGGGCAACGCAGGTAACAAAACTGACCTTTTGGGCGCAAAAGTGCGTGAACTCATTGCCCTGGCGTGCGCAGTCACAACCCGCTGCGACGGCTGTATTGCTTTTCACGCCGACGCCGCTGTGAAAGCCGGTGCAACCGACGCTGAAATTGCTGAAGCGCTGGGCGTGGCGATTAACCTCAACGCTGGCGCGGCGGTCATTCATTCAGCCCGCACTCTGGATGCCGTCGGTCAGGCACGCGGTTAAGCATTAATAAATTCCACGTTAAAAGGGCATTACTGCCCTTTTTTTATGTCCGCAATAGCCTGAGCATATACCGATGCAGGTTTCACACCCGGTATGCGTTTAACTAATTGCCCTTCATGAAATATCAGCACAGACGGCAGCCCCCAGATCTCGTATTTGGTTGTCAGCACCGGCGCCTGATCTACATTGACTTTCCCCACCTGAATATCTCTATCGAGCCGGTCTGCAAACTGACTGAACATTTCTTCGCTGGCCTGACAGGGCGGACACCAGGGTGCAGAGAAACGTACCACCGATATTCCTTTGTACTGCTCTATCTGGCGGAAATTATCTTCGTTATAAACTGTTAATGTACGCATGGTGATGACCTCGCAAAATGAGTGACAATTCAGGAATGGCTGCGTTATGACAAAAAAATACGACACACCCATTGACCTACCTACTAGATGGTTGGCATATTGCCACCCATCAGATGTTTATGCAACTCCAGTGCGCGACGTCCAGTCGATGATACTGCCGGGCTGTGCAAATCCCTGCCGGGATACTCCTTTTTGTTTTTTGTGAGGTATACGATGAGTAAGCTTTTCACCCCCTACAATCTGTCTGGCCTGGCGTTAAAAAACCGTGTAGTCATGGCACCGATGACCCGCACCCGCACCATGAATGACGTGCCGGATGAGGTCGTGGCTTTGTACTATGCACAGCGTGCTTCTGCTGGCCTGCTCATCACCGAAGGGATGCCGGTTTCAGAAGAAGGCCGGGGTTACCTTTATACCCCTGGTATCTACAACGACGAACACGTCCAGGGCTGGCGTAAAGTGACACAAGCGGTTCACGCCAAAGGTGGCCGTATTTTCGCGCAGCTCTGGCACGTCGGCCGTATGTCTCACGTCTCTCTTCAGCCAGGCCACATAGCGCCGGTTTCAGCGGGCACCGTTCAGGCGGTCAATACCACCGTTTTTGCGCTGACCGAATCCGGAGAACCGGGCCCGGTTGTACCAAGCCAGCCACGCGCGCTGGAAACGCATGAAGTTAAACGCATCACTGCAGACTTCGTGCACTCCGCACGCCTGGCGATGGAAGCCGGCTTTGACGGCGTGGAAATCATGGCGGCAAACGGATTCATCTTTGACCAGTTCCTCAGTAGCGAACTGAACACCCGCACCGACGAATACGGCGGCTCGGTGGAAAATCGTCAGCGTTTCCTGCTGGAGACCATTGACGCCGTGGCGGAAGCCGTGGGTAACAGCCACGTTGCCGTGCGCCTGTCACCGTTCGGCCGCATTTATGACCTCGCGCCGTATGAAGGTGAAGAGCAAACCTGGTCAGCCATCACCGACGCGCTCGGTCAGCGGGAACTGGCCTACGTACACCTTTACTATCAGCCGGTGTACACCAAAGCGCCACTTCCGGAAGGCTTCCGCCGCCGTTTTCGCAACACGTTTAAAGGCACCATCATCGCTGCCGGCGGTTTTACCCGTGATATCGCAGAGCAGGCTCTGGAAGATGATGAGCTGGATCTGGTGGCATTTGGTGTGCCCTACATCGCTAACCCGGATCTGGTTGAAAGAATGCAAAACGGCTGGCCACTGGCAGAAAGTGACCGCGCCACCTACTACGGCGTCAGTGGTTCCCCGGAAAAAGGCTATACCGATTACCCGGTCTGGCAGGCGCAATAAATCCCATACGGTCGCGGTTCTCTGATAAGTGAGAACCGACCGCCCAACGTCTTTGAGGAATCATTATGCAAACGCTGAAACCCACCCTTACCATCGATATCTGGTCAGATTTGGTCTGCCCGTGGTGCTGGATTGCTAAAAAAAGATTTGAACAGGGTCTGAATCGCTTTGAATTTCGCGACCAGGTGGTGATCCGCCATCACAGCTACCGTCTGGCCGGTGGTACTCCCGCGATGCCTTTTAAGGATGCCATCGTTAAAAAGCTGGGCAGTCAGCATTCAGCGGAGCTGATGATGAATCAGGTGGGCACCGCCGGTAAATCTGAAGGTCTGATCTACAACTTCGACGGCATGATGTTTGGTGATACAGAAGATGCACACACCCTGCTGGTTGCCGCGCGTAAGGCCGGAATTGCGGACACGGTGGAAGAACGTTTTTATCATGGCAGTATCACCGAAGGTCGCTCTCTCTTTGACCGTCAGCAGCTCGTTGCCATGGCCGTAGAAGCCGGTATGCCGAAAGCTGACGCTGAAGCCGCCCTGGAAAATGACGATTTTCGCGCCACCGTTTCCGACGATGAAGCCCACGCACAGTCTATTGGCCTCAGCGGCGTTCCGGTTTTTGTGATGAACGAAAAATATGCCATCAGCGGGGCTCAGGCAGCAGATAACTTTTTGAATGCCCTGCGTCAGGTCTGGGATGAACAGCAAACCGAATTTTCAGCCACTGCGGGTCAGACCTGCGGAACGGATGGCTGCAGTATTTAATCCGTCAACCGCCGGCAGTTTCACGCTGCCGGCAACGTCTTACCCACCAGTAATGGAGTCAGAAAATGAACACTTTTTTCAAAGGTAAAAAACTGCTCGTCGTCGGCGGTACCAGCGGCATGGGCCTGGCCGTGGCACGCATGGTACTGGAAGCGGGCGGCAGTGTCGTGCTGACCGGGAATAAAAAAGACAAAGCCGAAGCGGTGCAAAAAGAACTGAGCCCTCTGGGACCGGTTGCGGTCATCGCGGCGAACCTGATGACCGAAGAAGGTATGGAAACTATCCGTCAGGAAATTAATGCTCACCATCACGATATCAGCCTGATGGTGAATGCCGCCGGTATCTTCATGCCCAAAGGATTTACCGAGCACAGCTTTGCCGATTATGACATGTATCTTTCGCTGAACCGAGCCACGTTCTTTATTACACAGGATGTCGTGAAGAACATGCTCGCCGCGAAGCTCGAAGGGTCTATCGTCAACGTCGGTTCGATTGGTGCTCAGGCTGCACTGGGTGACTCGCCGGCCTCGGCCTATTCAATGGCAAAAGCGGGTCTGCATGCCCTGACGCGTAATCTGGCGATTGAGCTGGCCAGCGCGGGTATTCGTGTCAACGCGGTGTCTCCCGGGATTGTTCATACGCCGATATACGAAGGCTTCATGGACAAAGCGGATATCGCAGATGCTATGAAGTCGCTGAACGATTTCCACCCGCTGGGACGCGTCGGAACTGCCGAAGATGTGGCAAACACTATTCTCTTCCTGTTGTCTGACAAAACCTCATGGGTGACGGGCGCTATCTGGGATGTCGATGCGGGCATCATGGCGGTCAGACGATAACCCCGTGACGCTGGCATAAGCCGCCCCTTAAGGGCGGCATTTTTTTGTCGCCAGACATGTCATCAGCAGGCTTCACTAAGAATATTCACGACCTGTTCATCCGTGCCTTTTGTGTTCCCGGCACAGGGTGTTATGCCGGGTTCTGACGACATCCTGACAGGACAAAACGGCCAGAGAGAAAGGGGTTATACACGATGAGGAGCCGGTATCCGCAGTACCTGTGAAATTCTTTTCATCCCTGCTGTCAGCATACTCCGTGGGCAGGCCAGATTTAACCGGATATATCCGTCCCCATTGTCGACAAACAGCAAGCCCCCT
This sequence comes from Enterobacter cloacae complex sp. 342H5, assembly GCF_050030905.1. NCBI lineage: Bacteria > Pseudomonadati > Pseudomonadota > Gammaproteobacteria > Enterobacterales > Enterobacteriaceae > Enterobacter > Enterobacter cloacae complex sp. 342H5. Next base: position 22,997 of record NZ_JBLGVB010000003.1, on the reverse strand, counting down.
TCAAGAAGGACCCCTGACTCCCGGGCAAAATACAGCGATAAATCCTCACCTGCGGTGTCGGGCAGGTAGCGGCTAATATCTATCCAGGCCAGATATGTCCCTTCGGGGATCGAGAACCTGGTTTCGGGTAAATAGCTTTTGAGATAGTCGTGCAGGTACTGGAAATTGCCGTCAATATATTCCCTCAGATGGACAAGCCAGTCATCACATTCACTCCACGCCGCTTTGTTTGCTGCCAGGCTCAGTGGAGAGATGAACTCGTCGTGTCTGAGACGCCACTCGCTTCTGACACCGGGATCCGGAATAATGATATTTGCCAACAAATTCCCGGCCAGATTGAATGTTTTACTCGAGGACATGCAGGTAATAATGCGTGTAGAATCAGGGAAAAGAGAGGCGGCCGGTGTATGACCGATACCGCTTCGGGACAGGTCGCAGTGAATTTCGTCAGATATCACCCAGATGTCATTGGCCAGGCAAATTTCAATAATCCGCTTAAGTTCATCAGGCCGCCAGACTCGTCCGGTCGGGTTATGCGGATTACACAGGAAAAGAATTTTCACACGTAAATCGGCCTGACTGGCTTTGCGTGCAAAGTCTTCCCAGTCAGGTTCCCAGCCGCCTGCTGATTTTTTTAACGCCGAGTACACCACGCGACGCTGACTGTATTCACCCGCCTTTTTAAACGGGCCATATGAAGGCGTCATAATAAGAATACTGTCATCCATGTCGGTCAGAAGCGGGACGAGACGGTTCAGCGCGGGAATAATGCCCGGAGACAGCACAATGTCTTCCGTTTTGAAACGGTGACCATATTGTCGCTCACACCAGCTGCCAAAGATCTCATAGTATTCTTCGTCGTAGATTTTAGTGTAGCCGAGTATTTTTCTATCCAGACGGTCTCTGATGGCCTGAAGAATCGGCTCTGGTGTGGCAAAAGCCATGTCAGCAACCCAGAGGTTGATTAGCTGTAACGGCTCGCAATCGAAATCCCCCGGGCTCGCAATCAGCGCAATTTTCGGCTCAGATTAAGTGACAATGAAAATCCTCCCGGGCTCACATTAAGTGACAATGAGCTCGCGTTTATCTTTTTCGGCTCGCATTCCATTTCCTTCGGCTCACAATAACTGCAAATGAAATTCGTCATATCGGGAGCCCCACCGCCAGCATCCTGTCCCGCAGTTCTGCTGTTCGAGCAGGGTCGAGCTGATGGTTGAACATGGCCCTGATTTCTGCCGGTTTGGCATCAAACTGCTCCACCATGTCTTTCAGTCGATAACCATGACGCGTTAATGTCGGCTCCAAATCGTCAAGCTGGCGGGAAAGTACCGATTCAACCAGGGCGGCGGTTATCGGCTTTTCTCCCGTCTGATAACCGGCCTCCAGGGCCAGCGTCAGATGTAGTTGAACCTGAAGTGGGGTACGTAGTTTCATCGCCAGCAGGTCGAGGGCGTCGGCGGTCAGAATGTCTTCCGGCTTGCCTTTCCCCATACTGGTTTTCAGTAGCCACTGAATATATTCCCGTTGGCTACCGGTGATCCCATCCAGCGTAAAGATATCCGTGCGATAACCGATCTCCTCCATAGTCGGGCGTCGCAGGTCATTGCGCAGTTTGGGGTGACCGGCCAGAACAACCGACAGCCGGCCGCCACCGTCCTCCACAACTTCCATCAGCCTTTTGAGTCCGATCAGTGTATGCCCGTTCAGGTCATGCGCTTCATCAACAAACAATGCCACTGGCCGCTTTCCTTTTTTGACCAGTTCCTGTAACTCACGCTCGCGTCGTTCGCCCTGTTTGGGGATCTGAACCTGTTTATCCTGCGTCAAATCGTAAAAGAGCGCGTTGATGAGCGTGGCCAGTTTAATATTGTGCTTTTCAATCGACAGGGAGCGAGCTACGGTAATTTTATTTTCCTCCCTGAGACGCTGCTGCAAACGCCGCAGAGTGACTGTCTTGCCGCTGCCAACCACACCACAAACGGCAATTAACCGGCCTTCGTGGATAGCACCGCGGATATCCTTGATAAGCTGCTTATGGTGAGCCGTCTCATAGTAACCGGCCTGATCGATTGGTTGCGCCAGTCCATAATGTTCCATTACCTCAACCCGCATGATCCTCTCCTGATTGGGTGTTGCGGAAATACTCCCTGACCCGGGCAAATACCTCACTGCGGATCAGCGTGTCTGTCAGTACTTGGTCGATAAACGCCTTGTCTTCATCCGATAATTTCGCCAGCGGTGTGGCCAGATCAGCCGCAATAGCCAGCTTCGCTGCCACCGGGGTAGGAAAACAGTATTCAAACGCTGTGGACTCGAAGGGTTGATGTGGCAACACCCGCGTGCTCTGAACGCTATCGGCCACCAGTTTGAGGTCACAACCGGACAGGGCGCTGATAGGTAAGTTCAGTTGCCGAGCCAATGACTGGATACGGTCTGCCCGCACCGCTGCTTTTCCGCGTTTGAATGCCCGATAGCGGTGCAGAGGTATCGGGCCGGAAACAGGAAAATAAGGCCCCCACTTTTCACCGTCAAACTCCACGAACATTTCGTCATCAAAGAGGCCCCACAGCAGGATAACAGTTTCACCCGCCATGTCGGGTTCGACTTCGTAAGCTGTCCCGTCAATCGTTATGCGGGCATCGATACCCACCTTGCGAGACTCCGGCTCCCGGGCAAAGCGACAGTACTGTTCCCAGGTGCACATGTCCTGCACTCCCTTTGGTGGCAAATGCATCAGCCAATCTTCCTCACGGGAATGCTTTTCGCTGCGATGTCGTTGTGCGTTATAGCGTATCAGGTAGTTCCAGAGCCATTCATTCGCCTGCTGTTCAGTCTCCGGCTTATGAAAATGATACAGCGTTTCGTGGGCTTCTTTGACGGAACGGAACGGGCGCTCAACCTTGCCTTTTGACCGGGCTGTGGTGCGGGTGCCATCCTTGCCTGCCGGCATATGTGTCTGCCAGTCAATCTGCAGCGCCTGCATCACATTCTGGAAGACATGGCTTTTCGCCACCGGGCCATTATCGAGGTACAGCATTTTCGGTCGCCCCTGGAGAGACATCTCCGGATGACTTTTAGGCGCCATGGCATTAAACAGAAAACGCAAGGCAGACTCCGCATCTTCGCCATACACACAGCGGTATTCCTGGTAATTAACCCCGCTGCGATCGTCCACCACGCTGAATAACATCAGGGTAGGTTGTCCACGGGCCGGATCAATCCACTCAGGACATTCGATATATTTGAGATCAGAGGGCGACATATCGAACTGCCAGCAGTCATTACTGCACTCAGCCTGGAACCGCGCTGCCGGTGGCTCCCGTAACAGACGTGAGTGATCGAGTCGGAACAGGGACAAATAGCGGTTAACCGTTGGCCTGCGCAACAACCCCTTTGGAAGTTTAACCAGCCCCTGAGTCGTTTCCACACCATGTTCTTCGAGCAACTGAATGGCACGCGTCGTGGACAGATGACGACCGGCTTTATTGGTGGTACGTAATTTCAATGCAGCGATCAGTTCACAATAATATTCGAGTTCGGACGGCGGCAGTATCCGGGGTTTCCCGTGATCACGCCGGTGTGCAATGTGAGGTTTCTGGAAGGCACGGAGTGTACGATAGACGGTGGTGACGGAAATGCAATAGAGTAGCGCCATCGCGGTGATCTGGGCCGCGCGTTCCGGACTTTTTGGTGGCAGACGGTCAAGCCGTTGTCGCAGTTGCAACAAAGAATCGGTTGGAATGGCCTTACGCCGGCTGCTCATCGCGGTCCAGCACACGATAGACCGAGGCTCGACCGATCCCCAGTTGGCGAGAAATCGCCGTTGCGCCCATTTTCTCTTCAACGTACAACCGACGGACCTCAACAGGATCGATGCGCGGTTTGCGCCCCTGATAAACCCCGCGGGCTTTTGCGGCAGCGATACCTTCCAACTGGCGTTCACGGCGCAGGTTGGTTTCAAACTCAGCGAAGACACCCAGCATATCCAGAAACGCCTTACCTGCTGCGGTGCGCGTATCCACAGGTTGTTCTGTTGCCTTGAGGGTAATGCCCTGCTGATTCAGGGCATACACGATATCCTGCAAATCTTTAATGCTACGGGCCAGGCGATCGACTCGCGTGACAATCAGCGTGTCTCCCTTACGCAGAAAATCCAGCAACAGTTGCAGCTCAGTTCGTCCATCGCGGCTGGTCCCGCTCGCTTTTTCTGAACGGATGATTTCGCAGCCAGCGGCGCGAAGCGTCTGTATTTGCAAATCCAGATCCTGGTCGTTGGTTGAAACCCGGGCATAACCGTAAAAAGCCATTGTTATGAAAAATGTCTCGTTAGACTCTAGATGAGGAAAACGTAACATGCAGATGAGACAAAAACAATCCAAATGAGACAGAAAAACTGTCTCACCAAACTGTATGCTTTGGGTGCACCCATAAAATACGATTTTACTCCATGAGATTTGCTGACTGAATTGCAGTACGCCAGACGACCCCATATGGGTAAATGGATATTCCAGTTTATCTATTTTGACAGAGTCTTAAGGTCCGATAGCCTTAATTGCGAGCGTATCCGGTGATCATTGCGCCAGTCACACAGAGAGCGTCATGATCTGTTTGCGAAAATAACTCCAGTAACCCGTGTTTTACCCCACTACCTGTATTGGGCTGAACCAATAAATTGCTCGAATTTTTCGCACCAGATTTGCACAGTGGTGTATTCATCAATATTGACACCATTTGGCAGGTTCTTTTTGAAGTTGCCGTAGTTTTTCAAATCACCTATATATAATGATTCTTCTTTTATTTTTAAAAATGAATTACGATCATCAGCCTGGGTTTTGGTCAGATAGATCTTGTAATCCGGACCTGGAGCAATGCTACCTTCAAATGCGATTTCTTGATCGGAGACATACAGCTTTCCATCAACCCAGTGAACAGCATTACTCCCTTTTTGGTTTTTAAAAAATGCCCCCGTGTAGCGGGCATTATTTTTAACTTCCTTAATTTCATCAGCACTGGAGTTTTTCTCAGCGGTGAGGATAGGCAGTACATAGATACCGACACCGAAACCCACGCCAAATAAAGCCAGGTGCGAAGCAAAAAACAGCGCTTTAATGTTTGTTTTCATAATATTTTCCTTTGCGTATGTAAAAAGCCATAAGGGTTCTGTAGCCACACATCCCTTATGTAACAGATTAACTTGTCAAATTTATGTTGCAGCTAAGCGCCTGCATTGTCGTATAGCGTTGCAGTGGCATATCCATGGGCATTGGTATTTAAATAAGTGATGCGGAAATAATCGGCGCCTGATTTTTCTGCTTTTGCTGCAAGCTTGCTAGTCAACTCATCAATCGTGCCACCTGAAACACTGATGCTCCCAAGGCGAAGCAATTCGCACTGGTGAGAATTGTTGATTTCGGTTGATGCCTGTGTCAGCACGGGCAGGATGCTCAGACTCAATATTGCAGCAATAATGAACTTTCTCATACGCCTATCCCGTTCGTATTTTGTAGTGATCAATAAAAAATATAAGGTAAATATTTCAGTGATGCAATTGTTTTTTAGCGATAACTATAAAACATGATACTATGAACATAATGATTAAGTTAAAAGATAAGGCTATCTCCATGATTGAAAAGAAAAAAACTGGCAGGCCAAAACTCATCTCATCAGATAAGCTGGCGGAGGCGTTATTTCAGGTTTTTGCGCAAAAGGGATATGCCTCAACCTCGATAGCAGACCTGACCCATGTAACCGGAATGAAACCTCCATCGCTGTATCTGGCCTTCGGTAACAAAGAGGGGATGTATGCGGCGGCGCTTATGTATTACCGCCAGCACTGGTTGGGGGGGCTGGAACAGTGTCTGCAGGATCAAACACAAACTTTCGAACAACGGATGCGTCATTTTCTTCATGACGCCTTTACGTTGTTCAGTTGTGACGGTAAACCGTTGGGGTGCGCCATGACCTTTTCCGCACTGGCTTTCCAGATTGATGAAGGAGGCCTTGCCGCACAATTACGCGATGAAAGGCAGGCATTTACCCAGTGGCTGGAAAACGAAGCGCGAGAGGCGCAGCAATGTGGAGAGCTGCCTGCTTACCTTGCTCCTGAAGCGTTTGCCTGTTTTATTATCACACTGGAAAAAGGGTTGGCGTTGACGGCGCTGGAGCGTCCGAAATCTGAGGTGGTGAAAGAGATGATTGAAAGGGTCTTGACAGCCCTGTTTCGCCAGCATAAGAAGCAATAAATTATCTACTGGTGACGCAATGGGAGAATTTTCATTTGCATTTATTGTGAGCCCGAGGCAATGAATGGCGAGCCGGAAAAGATAAACGCGAGCTCATTATCACTTAATGTGAGCCTGTGAGGATTTTCATTGTCACTTAATCTGAGCCGAAAATTGCGCTGATTGCGAGCCCGAAGGATTTCGATTGCGAGCCGTTACAATTAGCCCTTCTGCCGGATACCGCATTGCAAATTCGGACTGTCCCGAAAACAGGTATTCCCGCCAGCCGTCCACGGTGAGACTGTCTGTTTTCTCTCTGCTTACGTACTCATCAAAATCATATTTCATTTCATAAACCTGCCTTAGGTGTAGTCAGAAACGTCGACCTCAGTATTACTGTCAGTCTGATGCCGGAGCGGGAAAACTGGCTCGTGTGATTAACATAAGAGAATCATCACAACTGCATGAATTAATTGCGTTATTAAGGTTCTCTCGCCTTTGTCATCGACTGACGGGGGGATTTCTCGCGTGTCACCATCACAATGCCAGTCAGCACCGCCAGGGCAGAAAATATCGTTCTGACCGTCAGTGATTCATCCAGGAATACCACACCCCCTAGCATTGCCAGACAGGGAACGCTGAGCTGAAGGGTACTGGCGGTGATAGAGCCGAGAGAGGGTAAAAGGGTATACCACAATACATATGCACCGGCTGAGGCGGCGGCACCGGACAGCAATGACAAAGCAATGCCCGCAGCATCATAGTGACCCTGCTTCATAAACAGCAACGAAAGAGCGAGAGCCATCGGCGTGGCGAGTACAAAATTTGCCGCCGTTGAAGCCCCGGCCGCCTGGCCCGCCCTCCCCCTGACGGAATAGGCGGCCCAGGCTAATCCGGCAACGATCATCATAAGTGCACTGTAAAGCGGCGGTGCCTTCGCCCCGGGTAACAGCAGGGCAGCAATTCCTGCCAGAGCAATAACTAAACCGCAAGCCCGCATAACGGAGAGTGATTCCCCTTTAAATAATCCGTGGATCACCATCGCAAACTGTACGGCACCAAAAAGTAACAGCGCACCTGCCCCGGTATCGAGATGGATATAGGCGACAGAGAAGAGCACTGCGTACACCATGAGGTAAAATCCGCTCAGCGGACGCCACAGCGATAATGTAGTTTTTGCGTGATAAAACAAGAAAGGTGACAGGACGAGTGCACCACTGGCCAGCCTGAGGCTGCTGAATGAAAGGGGATCAATGTGGCCTCCCTGCAGGGCCAGACGGCACAGAATAGAGTTTGCAGCAAACGCCAGCATTGCCAGGGATATTTTAAGAATGAGCGCGCAATTGGCCATTCAGTGAGACCTCATAAAATTCTTGTAAACTACCATCTAGTTGGTAGCATAGCGTAAGTGATCACCGAACAGGAAGCAATAATCAGCTTTCAAACTGGAAGGTGAGGACAGGCATTCGGAATGAATTCTGTTTCACATCCCCAGTAGAGGAAGGAAAACGCGTAATGCCAGATGCAGAGCAGAAGATTATTTTTCCCTGCGATCAAACATATGAAATCAGTTTAAGACCTGGAATATCCTATGAAAAAACTAAAATTTACGTTCAAAAATGCGGCTGGTGAAGAACTGGCCGGATTGCTTGAACTTCCTGAAAATCCTAAAGCGTTTGCGCTGTTAGCTCATTGTTTTACGTGTGGCAAAGACCTCAAAGGCGCGGCGCGTATTGCGCGGAAACTGACAGAGAATGCTATCGCCGTTCTCCGGTTTGATTTTACTGGTCTGGGAAACAGCGAAGGGGATTTTTCCAACACCAACTTCTCATCCAATATTTCGGACCTGCTTTGCGCGGTAGATTATCTCCGCCGACAGTACGAAGCGCCTTCTTTGCTCATCGGCCATAGCCTGGGGGGATCGGCCATTCTGTCTATTGCCGGCGAAGTTCCTGAGGCAAAGGCCGTTGTCACCATAGGATCACCCGGAGAACTGACACACGTAAAACGTCTTTTTAAGGATGATGTTGAAAACATTAACCAGCATGGAGCCTATCCCGTTGAGCTGGCCGGGCGGGTATTTACCTTAAAGAAACAGATGCTGGACAATATTCAGGAACACAAAATCGCTCATAAGGTGTTCGCCATGAACAAGCCTCTGCTTATTTTTCATGCGACTGAAGATGATACTGTGTTAATTGAGCAGGCCGAAAAAATATTCAAAGCAGCAAAGCATCCCAAGAGTTTCATTTCGTTGGGTAAGGCGGATCACCTTCTGACTCATGCTCAGGATGCTGAATACGTTGCCGATATCATTATATCGTGGAGCGAATGTTACCTATAAACAGAGTAAATGCGTTCAAACTCGTAGCGCAGAGGGCGATTTTCTGCAGAGATCGGACGCTGTTTATGCTGGACTGATTTTGCGATAAAGGCTTAGGCCGATGCATACAGGCGGGGCTGAATAAGGGTGAGGCCCTTGGGCGAGCATCCTTCATGCACCGGCTGAATGAAATCAGGGATCTGGGGGTGGGAGGATCAGCGTTACCACGCCACCGGCGCTGACACTACATACGGCGGCGATAACACTCTGGAATACGGTTTATATAGAAAGAACCATTGAGCCGCTTAAGCAAAAAGGAGTCCCTGTTAATGAACTGCTGGTCTCTCATCCTTCTCCACTGCTGTACAAAATATAGTCTTAGCGTGGGATAATTAATGAGATGGTCACTCCCTCCTTCCCGGTACTATGCTGAGGACAGGCTTTCATTCGGAGAACTATCATGGAAAACATTGCGCTCATTGGTATCGATCTGGGTAAAAACTCTTTCCATATTCATTGCCAGGATCGTCGCGGGAAGGCTGTTTACCGTAAAAAATTTACCCGGCCAAAGTTGATCGAATTTTTGGCGACATGCCCCGCTACAACCATCGCAATGGAAGCCTGTGGCGGTTCTCACTTTATGGCACGCAAGTTGGAAGGGTTGGGGCATTCCCCAAAGCTGATATCACCACAATTTGTCCGCCCGTTCGTTAAAAGCAATAAAAACGACTTTGTCGACGCCGAAGCTATTTGTGAAGCTGCATCGCGTCCGTCTATGCGTTTTGTGCAGCCCAGAACGGAATCTCAGCAGGCAATGCGGGCTCTGCATCGTGTCCGTGAATCCCTGGTTCAGGATAAGGTAAAAACAACCAATCAAATGCATGCTTTTCTGCTGGAATTTGGCATTAGCGTTCCCCGAGGAGCTGCCGTTATTAGCCGACTGAGTACCATTCTTGAGGATAATAGTTTGCCTCTTTACCTCAGCCAGTTATTGCTGAAATTACAACAGCATTATCACTATCTTGTTGAGCAGATTAAAGATTTGGAATCCCAGTTGAAACGAAAGTTGGACGAAGATGAGGTTGGACAGCGCTTGCTGAGCATTCCCTGCGGCGGCAACAGGGCTTGTACCTCGGCAGTACAGCACGGGAGGTAGGACGACATTGCTGGGAATTAGTAAGCGAGGTAATAAAAAGATCCGAACTTTGTTGGTTCAATGTGCCAGGGTATTCATACAAAAACTGGAACACCAGTCTGGCAAATTGGCCGATTGGGTCAGGGATTTACTGTGCCGGAAAAGCAACTTTGTCGTCACTTGTGCTCTGGCAAACAAGCTGGCCAGAATAGCCTGGGCCCTAACGGCACGACAGCAAACTTATGTAGCATAACGGCAGAAATACACCGGTTTAAAGAATTACTGATCTGGTTTTGCGAATACTGATATTGATGATACTAACGGCCCACCGGCCTGTTGAGGAACCTGTAAAACGGAAAGGCTCATTGAAGCCGTATATTTTCTGGAGGTTCATCAGGCGCGGAACTCATCAAGGCGCGGGAATAAAATCCCATTCAGACGCCGGATAGATTCAAGCAAGCCAACTTGTCGTCAAAATCGGTGTTGCAAAAACGGGAGTGACCATAGATTCGTTTTCCAAGCGGACCCCTTAAGTTACGGGCGGCACCAGCCGCCAAGGGCGTACTCGATGCCATCGAGGTGCTTCGCGGCATGAACAGCGACAACGCCCGCAAGGTGCCCGCCGACGCGCCGACCGCATTCATCAAGCCACGCTGGGCGAAACTGGTGCTCACGGACGATGGCATTGACCGGCGCTACTACGAGCTGTGCGCCCTGTCAGAGCTAAAGAACGCGCTGCGATCAGGCGATGTCTGGGTGCAGGGTTCGCGCCAGTTCAAGGACTTTGATGAGTACCTGGTGCCGGCCGAGAAGTTCGCTACTCTGAAGCTGGCCAACGAATTGTCGCTGGCAGTGGCCACCGATTGCGATCAGTATTTGCACGACCGACTGGCATTGCTGGAACAGCAGCTTGCCACCGTCAACCGCATGGCGGCGGCCAATGATCTGCCGGATGCCATCATTACCGAGTCCGGCCTGAAGATCACGCCGCTGGACGCGGCGGTGCCGGAGACCGCACAAGCCCTAATCGACCAGTCGGCGATGCTGCTGCCACACGTCAAGATTACCGAACTGCTGATGGAAGTTGATGAGTGGACAGGCTTCACCCGGCATTTCACGCATCTGAAGACCGGCGACACGGCCAAGGACAAAACCTTGCTGCTGACGACGATCCTGGCTGATGGCATCAATCTCGGGCTAACCAAGATGGCCGAATCCTGCCCAGGCACGACTTACGCCAAGCTGTCGTGGCTGCAAGCCTGGCACATCCGGGATGAAACGTACTCAACGGCGCTGGCCGAACTGGTCAACGCGCAGTTCCGGCAATCCTTTGCCGGAAACTGGGGCGATGGCACCACGTCATCGTCGGATGGCCAAAATTTCAGAACCGGCAGCAAAGCGGAGAGCACCGGGCATATCAACCCGAAGTATGGAAGCAGTCCAGGCCGGACGTTTTATACCCATATCTCCGACCAGTACGCGCCCTTCAGCACCAAGGTAGTCAACGTCGGCGTGCGTGATTCAACCTATGTGCTCGATGGCCTGCTGTACCACGAGTCGGACTTGCGGATCGAGGAGCACTACACCGACACAGCGGGCTTTACTGATCATGTCTTCGGCCTGATGCACCTACTGGGCTTCCGATTCGCGCCACGTATCCGAGACCTGGGCGACACCAAGCTATTCATCCCAAAGGGCGATGCCGCCTATGACGCGCTCAAGCCGATGATTAGCAGCGACCGGCTGAACATCAAGCAGATACGCGCCCATTGGGATGAAATCTTGCGGTTCGCCACTTCGATCAAACAGGGTACGGTGACGGCCTCGCTGATGTTGCGCAAGCTCGGCAGCTATCCGCGTCAGAACGGACTGGCCGTTGCACTGCGCGAGCTGGGGCGCATTGAGCGCACGCTGTTCATACTGGATTGGCTGCAAAGCGTGGAGCTGCGCCGCCGCGTGCAGGCCGGACTCAACAAAGGCGAGGCGCGCAACGCGCTGGCCAGGGCGGTGTTCTTCAACCGACTGGGCGAAATCCGCGACCGCAGTTTTGAGCAACAACGCTACCGGGCCAGCGGCCTCAATCTGGTAACGGCGGCCATCGTGCTTTGGAACACGGCCTATCTGGAACGGGCAACCAATGCTTTGAACGGGCACGGCAAACCGGTAGACGAGACGCTGTTTCAATACCTGTCACCGCTGGGGTGGGAACACATCAATCTGACCGGCGATTACCTCTGGCGCAGCAGCACCAAGGTCGGCGCAGGCAAGTTCAGACCGTTGCGACCACTGCCACCGGCTTAACGTGCTTTATTTAATGAGATGGTCACTCCCTCCTTCCCAGTACTATGCTGAGGACAGGCTTTCATTCGGAGAACCATCATGGAAAACATTGCGCTTATTGGTATCGATCTGGGTAAGAACTCTTTCCATATTCATTGTCAGGATCATCGTGGGAAGGCCGTTTACCGTAAAAAATTCACCCGACCAAAGCTAATCGAATTTCTGGCGACATGCCCGGCAACAACCATCGCGATGGAAGCCTGTGGCGGTTCTCACTTTATGGCACGCAAGCTGGCAGAGTTAGGGCATTTTCCAAAGCTGATATCACCGCAATTTGTCCGCCCATTCGTTAAAAGCAACAAAAATGACTTCGTTGATGCTGAAGCTATCTGTGAAGCAGCATCACGTCCATCTATGCGTTTCGTGCAGCCCAGAACCGAATCTCAGCAGGCAATGCGAGCTCTGCATCGTGTCCGTGAATCCCTGGTTCAGGATAAGGTGAAAACAACTAATCAGATGCATGCTTTTCTGCTGGAATTTGGTATCAGCGTTCCGCGAGGTGCTGCCGTTATTAGTCGACTGAGTACCCTTCTTGAGGACAGTAGTTTGCCTCTTTATCTCAGCCAGTTACTGCTGAAATTACAACAGCATTATCACTATCTTGTTGAGCAGATTAAAGATCTGGAATCTCAGTTGAAACGAAAGTTGGACGAAGATGAGGTTGGACAGCGCTTGCTGAGTATTCCCTGCGTTGGAACGCTGACTGCCAGTACTATTTCAACTGAGATTGGCGACGGGAAGCAGTACGCCAGCAGCCGTGACTTTGCGGCGGCAACAGGGCTGGTACCCCGACAGTACAGCACGGGAGGTCGGACGACATTGTTAGGGATTAGCAAGCGGGGCAACAAAAAGATCCGAACTTTGTTGGTTCAGTGTGCCAGGGTATTCATACAAAAACTGGAACACCAGTCTGGCAAGTTGGCCGACTGGGTCAGGGAGTTGTTGTGTCGGAAAAGCAACTTTGTCGTCACCTGTGCTCTGGCAAACAAGCTGGCCAGAATAGCCTGGGCACTGACGGCGCGACAGCAAACTTACGAAGCATAAAGGCAGAAATACACCAGTTTAAACAATCATTCATCTGGTTTTGCGAATACTGATATTGATGATACTAACGGCCCACCGGCCTGTTGAGGAACCTGTAAAACGGAAAGGCTCATTGAAGCCGTATATTTTCTGGAGGTTCATCAGGCGCGGAACTCATCGAGGCGCGGGAATAAAATCCCATTCAGACGCCGGATAGATTCAAGCAAGCCAACTTGTCGTCAAAATCGGTGTTGCAAAAACGGGAGTGACCATAGATTCCGTTTTCTGAGACGACCCCTAGCGGTGCGTACAATGAAGCCTTTATGTTAAATAGGGGCTTTTGTTGTCCGGAAAAGGCTGAGCAAAAATACGATAAACAGTGTCATACCGGTAACCAGCATGACATAGCCGGCTGTTGGGTTATAAGTCAGACAGAAGGCTGTGCAGGCACTGGGGGCGTGTATGCGAAAAAGCCCGGCAAAACACAGACTGGCCGAGAGTCCGTAAAATAACGATCCTGCGATAACGGTCAGCATAATTCTAAACATTGTCCCTTTGTCCCTTTGACCCTAATCATCCTCATCTTTTTTCTAATATGCCCCTTAAAATCAGGATGTTGATTGTTTTGTATGCAAGAAATGGACTAAAGAAATTTGTTTGTGATCCCATTCTCGTTTCTGCATATGAACAAAAAAGCCCCGCACATGGGCGGGGCTGAATGCTGCGAGTCTGCGACGGTGACTTATCCCGGAAGCGTCCAGTCAGGTCGTTCAAAATGGCAGGTATAGCCGTTGGGATTATGCTGCAGGTAATCCTGATGCTCTGGCTCTGCAGACCAGAACTCACCGGCCTGCTCTACTTCTGTCACCACGACTCCGGGCCAGACTCCTGAATCATCTATTTCACGGATAAGCTGGTTTGCCTGCTGCTTTTGCTCCTCTGTGGTGAAAAAGATGGCTGAGCGGTAGCTTGAGCCGACGTCATTACCCTGACGAAGTATTGTTGTAGGGTTGTGAATACTAAAGAAATATTCCAGTAGTTTTCGGTAGCTCAGTTTATCCGGGGAATACACCACCTTCACCGCCTCCGCATGTCCTGGGTGGTGCTGGTATGTCGGGTTATCATTACGTCCGCCGGTATAGCCCACTTCGGTGCTGACCACGCCATTGAGTTTGCGGATCAGCTCCTGGACACCCCAGAAACAACCACCGGCAAGGATTGCCACATCAGTTTTCATGCTTATCTCCTTTCTCAAACAGGGGAAGAAATTCACCGTATCCTTCTGTTTCCAGAGCGCCTTTCGGGATAAAACGCAGTGAAGCCGAGTTAATGCAGTAACGTAATCCACCGGTATCCTGTGGCCCGTCAGGGAAGACGTGTCCCAGATGGCTGTCACCGTGATGGGAACGCACTTCAGTACGCACCATGCCGTGACTGAGGTCGCTCAGGTTGCGGACGTTGTTTTCCACTGGTTTGCTGAATGCCGGCCAGCCACAGCCCGAATCAAATTTGTCCTTCGACGAGAACAGTGGCTCACCGGAGACGATATCCACGTACAGTCCGTCCTCAAAGTGGTCGTCATATTCTCCGGTAAACGGGCGCTCAGTGGCGCTTTTCTGGGTGACGCTGAACTGCAGTTCCGTCAGTGCCTGAATGGTCTGTGGGTCTTTTTTATACGGTTTGTTCATATCGCTCTCCTGACAAATCTCACTCACCGGGACGGGTCCTGCTCATGAATAAGATCCAGATAGTGTTTTTCAAAGTCCGGGTTGGCGGGGAGCGACTTATTTTCCAGGTAGCGCTCTAAAAAGTAGCGGGGAGTGATCCCCGCCCGAAAGGCGGCTTCCATGCCTCTCACCATGAACCCGGGAGTGGTGTCATATTTGCTGGCCAGAAATATCAGGCTGCTGCGTAATTCAGGGTCACCCCATGGCTGACAATGCGTCAGACGAGCGGGGTTTGTGCACGGCGCTGAGTTGCTTCGCCCTCCGGTTAATCAGTGTCCGTCGCAGGTCATGACGCAACAGCACCAGTCCAGCCCCAATCAGAAGAACATCCTTGATAATGAAGCTGTCAATGCGACCCAGCTGCGGCAGAAGGCTCAGGGTGACGATGCCGGTGCCTGCCACCATCAGGGCGCCTGCTGCACCCACTGCCGGCCGGAAAAATCCGGCAATCAGGGCCAGAAGGGTGATATTTTCCACCACGCCGAGTGCGTAGCTGAGCCCCTGAACGCCGAGAGCCGGATACAGCGCACCGAGCCAGGTGCCTGGCAGCAGGTGGTGAAGGGCATTGGCCTCGAAGGCAAACCATTTGTAGGTGCCAAACAGGGCGAAGATGAAAATCACTGACAGCCGCAGAACCATAATGTCCAGGCCTGACGTTTTACGAAGTAACCGGCGCAGTTGTGTCTCGACGTTATTTTTCATGGTGTGTGTCCTTTTATTTTCGTTTTGTGTTTATGCAAACAGCGTGGCGCGGGCATGAACGAAACGGGCCTGCTCAAGCTCAGAAATCAGATAAGCGGCAGCGCCATGTTCAAGGGCTTCGCGGATAACCTCCCGCTCCAGCTCATCCACGGAAGACACCCAGCCAACAGAGAGTGTACGGACCGGTACCAGAGCTGCTTTTTCTTCCTCAGTAAGATCGGATTTGATGATGACCGGTCCATGGGCTTTACGGGTGAAGACAGCGATAACGTCGTTGATAAGTGCTTTCATGATGATGCCCCCTGCATGTCTGTTTTATTGTGTTGTCGTGTTGTTAATATTTATTCTACCTACCAGTAGATAGATTGGCAAGGGGTAACTGGAAATTAAACGCAAGGAAAGTCTTAATGTCTTCTGAGGCCCCCGGAATACAGGCGTTGTCAGCGGTGATTTTTTTGAGTGCTGGCTGCCCCGGTTAAACCGGGGCAGCCACAGGCGTGGCTTTACGGGCGGGAGAGTAGCTGAATAAGCGCGCTCATGGTGCGGGAACAGGCATCATGAGGAGGGATCCGATTGAGCATCAGGGCCCCTTTAATGGCGCTGCCGATGATAATGGCCACGTCAGCCGGCTCAGCAGTAAAAGCCAGTTCACCGCTTTCACGACCCGAAACCAGCACACTGGTCAGGATGCGCAGGTCGGTTTGTGCCAGTCGTGAGGTGGCTTTCTGAAGAGGTTCTTCAAACAGGGCGCTGTCGGACAGCATGGCGTGAATGCCACACATCTGGCCGCTGTCGGCGCATTTGAGAAATGCGTCCATATAACCCTGCAGACGGGCTTTACCCGGTGGCAGCTGTAACAGGGCAGCTTCCAGTTTCAGCAGGCTGGCCTCCTTGTATTCACAATAGGCAAGCCCGAGGTCGGTTTTGGTCTGAAAATGGTAATGGATACTGGCCTTCCGTATTCCCAGACCGTCAGCGAGATCAGCATAGCTGAAGCCCTGGTAGCCGTTCTGCTGGATAAGGGTATCAGTCAGTTCAATCAGACTGTCATGGGTGGACATAATGTTCTCCTGGCACCTGCGGGTGCCTGTTATTCAGACACAACTGCGCCCGGAAACCAGAAGGGTTCCGGGCGCAGTTGCGAGGGTAACGGGTATTCAACGATACAGGACAGCGGTACCGGAAAGTTTATTCATACCGGTGGCACTGGTGATGCGGTAGTGTGTGGCCCCGGCATCAGCGGCTTTCATATCCAGTGAGGCCACCAGGTCATCCAGGGTGGTGAAGCCACCGGAAGAGACCACCCCAATTTTTTGCAGCGATGCTGCTTCGCTGCGGGAAACCATTTGCGGGCTGGCGGCATAGCTCAGTGCGCTGGCGGACAGGGCGATGATGGCAAGGGTGGTTTTGATGATGTTTTTCATGATGACGCTCCTGATGTTCTGTTGTGTGTTTTTGTTTGTGTGTCGTGTTGTTAAAATCAAATATACCAACCAGTAGATAGGTTGGCAAGTGTTAATTGGGGTCCGCTTGGAAAACGAATCTATGGTCACTCCCGTTTTTGCAACACCGATTTTGACGACAAGTTGGCTTGCTTGAATCTATCCGGCGTCTGAATGGGATTTTATTCCCGCGCCTTGATGAGTTCCGCGCCTGATGAACCTCCAGAAAATATACGGCTTCAATGAGCCTTTCCGTTTTACAGGTTCCTCAACAGGCCGGTGGGCCGTTAGTATCATCAATATCAGTATTCGCAAAACCAGATCAGTAATTCTTTAAACCGGTGTATTTCTGCCGTTATGCTACATAAGTTTGCTGTCGTGCCGTTAGGGCCCAGGCTATTCTGGCCAGCTTGTTTGCCAGAGCACAAGTGACGACAAAGTTGCTTTTCCGGCACAGTAAATCCCTGACCCAATCGGCCAATTTGCCAGACTGGTGTTCCAGTTTTTGTATGAATACCCTGGCACATTGAACCAACAAAGTTCGGATCTTTTTATTACCTCGCTTACTAATTCCCAGCAATGTCGTCCTACCTCCCGTGCTGTACTGCCGAGGTACAAGCCCTGTTGCCGCCGCAAAGTCACGGCTGCTGGCGTACTGCTTCCCGTCGCCAATCGGCACTGTTGCAAAGTTAGCGATGAGGCAGCCTTTTGTCTTATTCAAAGGCCTTACATTTCAAAAACTCTGCTTACCAGGCGCATTTCGCCCAGGGGATCACCATAATAAAATGCTGAGGCCTGGCCTTTGCGTAGTGCACGCATCACCTCAATACCTTTGATGGTGGCGTAAGCCGTCTTCATGGATTTAAATCCCAGCGTGGCGCCGATTATCCGTTTCAGTTTGCCATGATCGCATTCAATCACGTTGTTCCGGTACTTAATCTGTCGGTGTTCAACGTCAGACGGGCACCGGCCTTCGCGTTTGAGCAGAGCAAGCGCGCGACCATAGGCGGGCGCTTTATCCGTGTTGATGAATCGCGGGATCTGCCACTTCTTCACGTTGTTGAGGATTTTACCCAGAAACCGGTATGCAGCTTTGCTGTTACGACGGGAGGAGAGATAAAAATCGACAGTGCGGCCCCGGCTGTCGACGGCCCGGTACAGATACGCCCAGCGGCCATTGACCTTCACGTAGGTTTCATCCATGTGCCACGGGCAAAGATCGGAAGGGTTACGCCAGTACCAGCGCAGCCGTTTTTCCATTTCAGGCGCATAACGCTGAACCCAGCGGTAAATCGTGGAGTGATCGACATTCACTCCGCGTTCAGCCAGCATCTCCTGCAGCTCACGGTAACTGATGCCGTATTTGCAGTACCAGCGTACGGCCCACAGAATGATGTCACGCTGAAAATGCCGGCCTTTGAATGGGTTCATGTGCAGCTCCATCAGCAAAAGGGGATGATAAGTTTATCACCACCGACTATTTGCAACAGTGCCTCAAATATCACTGTAGTTGTCCCGTGGAGATAGCTGTCCGTAAACTCCCCCTCCCAGTCATAAACCCCCTGAATACCGCAGGTAAGATAAAGACGAATAAGTTCATCAGTTTCCACAGGAGTGTGTCCGGAGTAAACCATCTTCCCTTTGTACTTTGTATAACAAGGTTTTTTTAGGACAAATCGGTTTAGTCCATTTCCGAACTCGATGTCCACAGGTAATCCTGATTTAAAACGATCCACAATTTCGGGTTGCTCTGTGAGCGGCTGGCGGTGATTAGCGATAATCGCCCCGGCTTTCAGTTCACACCGATAAACCAGTGGCAGTCCGGGATTTCTGTTTTTTAATAACGCATGATTGCTGGCCCCTTTAAAATTATCCGTAAACCAGCTGGCAGCGATGTTTCCAGACTCACCAGTTCCTTTGTATGCCACATCAAACTTATCAAAACGCTGTCTTGTTCCGTGAAAAAGCTGCATTAATGATATCTCCGATCATAAACGTATGAACCATTATGCCGCCTGGCCACCTGAAGGAGCCAGCGGATGTTAACTATGAAAATAAAGGTCAGTGGCGCCGCCGCCCGACACAGCCGGTAACGCAGCGACCAGCTTCGGATGTCAGAAGGCCGAGCAGCATGCAGACGTTCAGAAAATGCGCCGCATTCGCATCAAAGCGCCATCAGAACTGACACCGACTTCAGGGATAAGGAGGTCTATAATTCCACGCAAGCACATGCAGAACCGGAGCGGACATGACAGCCAAAAAAATGACACTAAGAGATGTTTTTGAACTGATTCAGGTATGCATTCAGCTCAAACCCCAGGTCACTGACACAGATATGCGGGGAATGGTTACGCACCTGTTTCCCCGCACACTCCACCCCTATACCCGGTTTACTGGAATGGTTTCCGAATCAGCTGCGCAAGCACTCGAAAATATGAAGGGGAGCTATCAGGGTCACCGCGTTATCCGGGAACACCCCCACAGGATTCAGGCACAGCTGACTCAGTTGGTTAAAAGGATGCGTGAAACCGGTGAGTGGAATTTTGAGTTATTTGAAGAGTCCATAAAAAATTGGTCAGCTATCAACATTACTACAACGAAAGAAAACAGCATGTTACGCAAGAAGGGGGCGACTTACGAAAGTTTGGGAATAACGCTGGTTCACTGGGATACACTCAGTCCGGATGTCCGGCATTTGATTAAAAAATCAATCCTGTGTAAAGGTATCGTCAACCGCCATGACTGGTCAATGGACATGTCGATCGTACCGGTAGTTAATGACGAAAAAGAGGAAAGCCTGCTTACCGACTCAGTCGGCATAGAAATTCACGAGAATGAACAATGTCAGAGCTGAAATATCCAACAGCGTTATCCTTCAGGCATCACCCGCCTCCAGCCTTATTCAAACGTGCAGCGCGTTTCGGCACGGAAATGAAAAAGGAAGTCAGTCCCTGCGGTCTCTGTGGGTACCACTTTCCAGCCAAAGCGTAACAGCAGAGTTGAAAGACCGGCGATATTACCGGTGATTCTGGCCAGAAGCTCACCTTCCTGTCTGCCGTCTTCATCAAACGCTGCATCGAGAGAAGATTTAGACAGATAAAGGCAGTTTATAACGTGATTCAGCGGCAAGGCACGGCGGCCACTCCATTCGCGCTCGCTGAGCAGCCGGTATGTCCATTGCATGCTCTTTGCGGTCTCAATGGCGTAGGTCAGCCGGAACAGATCGCTCTGCGCTGAAATTTCCCCCGTACAGGCGTGCCAGAGGTATTCCAGTTTACTGGCAAGCTTCGCCCTGACACCGTAGAGGCGCCCCTGTTTCAGCAGCCACTCTATATCCGGCGCCACTTCACGCGAGAAACGTTTTTGCTTCATCGCAGTGGCAAGCCAGCGTGTCAGGAACAGGTTTTCCTGTGACTCACCTTTAACCACGCCGTCCATACGAGCGAGATGGAGGGCAACCAGGGCACACCAGGCCATGTTGCCGGCCAGGGTCGTCAGTGAGGTGGGTTCTGTCATGGTGAACCTGTCCTTTCAGAAATCCTCTGATCAGCAGCTTTCCTGGCGGCGCGCGCTTTTATACGCTGATGCGTTTCCTTGATACGCAGAAGAGAGTATTTCTCGTCCTCTGCCGTCACTTGCTGGACGGGGTGGCCGTCCAGGTTATAGCGGTAGGAACCTGCTTTAACCTGCTCCAGGTAACTCAGACTTCCCGTGACATAAAACATAACCCTGGCAATATCCTGATGGGTCAGGTCAGGATCGGGATTCGCCTTCAGCTGGTCATGCATCTCCTGACCCACGCCAAGAGCTACTGGACGGAACTTCCGTTTTTTCCATTCTGGCCACAGCCCGGGCCAGCGGGAACACACTTTTTTCAGCATCTGGCTGAGCTCGTGTTTTTTTCGCTCTTTCTTTGTCATCTTTTCAGGTGAGGATGGTTGCCCGGGAATACTCATGAAGGACCTCATCTTAAAGGTATCTGTATCTGTTTAATTATAGCGCGCTTATGTTTTTAACTGAATGTTAAATAAGGTTTTTTATATTAATAATATGACCCAGAAGGCCCGATTCAGCGGACATTCTTTATGTGCCGCCAGGCACATGACGGTGACGGCAGAAAGAGTGTTGGAATAATCACCGGGGGTTATTCCGTCGGATCGCCCGGTGTAACCGGTAATAAGATTTGATGTCTGGGGTGAGAATGCCGAGCAGCGCGCAGGCATTCAATAAATGCGCCGAAGGCGCATGAAGGCGCCCTCTGTCGCTGAATATTGCTCTCGTGTAAATGGCGCCGTAGCCCGGCGCAGCCGGTTACAGTTTTGATAGATTCCACCAATCCACCCCTTCGCCCTGCTAAGCCATAACCCGCTGACAGGTGGCAGAGGAAATGATGTGCGCCGTCGGAGTGGTCACGACAAGGCGTAGCCGCTGTCGGGGCGTATCTCCGCGTTAGCGGGCCGTCAGGACCGCTTACGGGCGTGTTACACAGGACCTGCCGCAGTATGAATTAAAGCGACTTGGAACCTAGTTACAACATCCATCATTAAAAGCGATGTTGTTCCGGGCCTTCGGCCCGGGCGGCGGCGCTTTTCAGTGGTGGGAGGCTTTGTGAATGCAGAGGTTACTGCTGCTGAGGAATTTTGAACGGGGCCCGTCACAGAGTGACGGGAGGTACATATTTTCTGAGCGGCGCGGCTTTGGCCGCTGCAAGCGAAGGCCTCATTGTTTTGTTCACAGATGTTTCAGGGATAAAGGATCTTCCTGCAGCGAAGAATGCAGGGGAATAAAAACTATGTTTAAGAAGATTATGCGGCTTTCATATTTTTCATTTGCTGATTCTCTCAGTTATTCATTTGCGGATTTTTGTGGATAAAGATGAAAGCGTGGATGCTCAGAAGTGAATATTATCGTTGAGGGGACAAGAACTGGCGGGAGTGGTCAAAAAGCAGACATGAGTGTCGGATGGGTTCCAGCACAAAAAGCCCCGGGGGGGGGCTGAAAGAAAGATAAAATGAAAAAAGAGCTTACCTGTCAGGGAGGCGGGGCCTCCAGCGCCAGTCTCAGCTGGTAAAGATGCTGAACAGCCAGTTTTTCAAGGCGTTCACTTGAACAGTAATAGGCTTCATCTGCCGGCATGGTCTTCAGAAGCCACTGTGAGATATCTTCTATTTGCTGATCGCGCGGCAACCTTTCGAGACGGTTTGCACGCTTGCGCGCCGCAGCCTGCTGCCGGCGGTAGCGCAGGGCCTCAAGACTTTTCTGTTCATACCAGCGTTTTCTGGCCGCATGTACGGACAGCTCTTCATCCTCACGCAGTAACCCCTCCCGGATAAGTGCGCGGCGTTCCTCACTTTCTTTGAGTTTCTTCTGCTGCTGTTCTTCCAGTTTAACGAGATCAACGCCCAGCATCTGAAAACCAACAAGCGTGATATAGACATATTTTGGCAGCCAGGATTTGCTTTCACGGTCCCATTGTTTTTCTTCTGAAACGCCCAGCGTACCAAACCTGACCTGCTCGTCGATGAGACGGGACAAACGGGATACGGTGACTTCCGTTTCAGGGATCACCCTCCCCTTACTGTCTTTCGGGCTGAGTTCCGCTGCAAGCCTGGAAACACATATCACTGAAGTATGTTTCCCTGCATCACAGAAACTGACAGCAAGAGGCCAGAAAGCATCAAGAAGACGACGCTTCTCAGGACGGAATGCATACTTACGGCCTGCACGTTTACGTTCCTTCACATAAAAAGGATGTCGTGAAATATGCATGCGAAGGCTGATCTGCCCGGTCTCTTTATCTTTTTTAACAAGGCGATTGTAGGCATAACCCAGTTGCCCTCCCAGCGCTTTATAATGTGCCGGTCGGAACCATACTGGTTTCTCGCATTTTGCTTTTGTGGGATGCTCGCCACGGCGACGCCTGGTTTGCTTCTTTTCTGCGGGAACCAGGAAAGAGCTGTTGTTGCCGTTATCAACATCCTGCCAGAATCGAATTTGTTCCTGGGGATCTAACTGGCTCCAGTGCTGTCCGGAATTATTTACCTGGCGATAAAATGTAGTTTTGTCTGAAGTATGCTTAACCAC
>NZ_JBLGVB010000002.1:0-130418 GCF_050030905.1 Enterobacter cloacae complex sp. 342H5 | reverse complement strand
AAAGCTAATTCTTCTACTGATGCTATAAGAAATCTTTATCTCGATAAAATGAAGGTGGATGGGAAAGTGTTAGTTGCGAAATTTGCACTTAAACAGTTTTTTCATTCCGACTTTGGTGACTTTATCTCATTTGTCGAGAAAAGAATTACAGATTGTCTTAATGAAACTTTAAGGATTATCAAAGCTGTTGAACATGGCTTTGTACGTGTTGGGCAGCATAAGATTAATCGCCGTATTAATGATGACTTAAAGTTATGCATTGATTTCAATACTGATGATTATCCGGCAAATATGCCAGATATATATATTAAGTTTAACGATACATTTGATGGGAACGGGGCGTTATATTGTGACAATGATGCCCTCATATCCCTCTATACCGATGTTGCTTCAATTATCAATGTGCCGGTGATGATGGAAGTAAGATTGATCAATAAAAGAGGGCGTGTTGTCTGTGATTCTTCGCATTCAACTTACGTATCTCTCGAAAGTAATGACCGATACAGAGTAACTGATCGCACATTACTAATAACTGAAGCTTTTGACGATTTTCGTAACGCGTCTCAATGATCCTTTTGCTTCAGTCCAAAAAAGTAACTTTGGTTGGCTGAAGACACTTGTCTATGACAATGTAAAATCTGTCGCTGGCATCTTCTTTTAGCTTAACCAAACTTTTATCTAACCCAGTGGGGAAGTCGCTTCCCTTCTGGGGCACTTCCTCTCAAATTTGAGGTAGTGTATATGACACATTCATCTGATGATAAAAACTATGTCCGAGCAGTTCTGAGCTATCTTGGCATAGATTTTGATGAGGCGGATATAGTATTAAGTGTTTGCCATTGTCAAAGTGACGAGCTTTCTTTTACCTGTAATATCAAAGCTATTGAACTCAAGAATGCTGTTGATTTATATGTCGATAGTATCTCTGAGAATGAAATAGAAGCTTTAAACAGAGAATCTTTAAAATCTCGACTCTGTTACTTTCTTGAGGTGTTTGACGCAGTCTCTGGTCAGTACCTTGAGATTTCAGGAAAACACTTTGCAACTAGCCGTTTTGAATATGATGATGTTTGTAGTGAAGTTCTTAGCATGTCTAATGATGTTTCTCAGTCGAAAGGTTATGACCGGGATGAATATAACAGACTGATGCAGGTTGATGGTCAGGTTATGATTGCCCGTTTTGCTTTGCAACAGTTCTGGGATACTCATTTTATTGGACTAATAACATTTGTATCTGAGTCTATAACATCGAGCCTCTATAAAGCTTATGAAACTTTTAGTGATATAAGTTTGGCTTGCTATAAACTGAGTGAATATTCTTATTCACGCTCTATCAACAGTGAATTGACCCTTAATATTTCACTTAAAGAAAATGACTTCTGTGAGGACCTATCTGATTGCTATATGGAAGATGAGGCTTTACCTTCTGGTAGGGTAATTTCTCGACGCAACAATGACTCCATAATAAGTATTTATGAGAGCTATGCTGCGGCTTCTTATATTCCGATGATTGCATCTTTGGAAGTCGTTGATGAATACGGCGAAGTGGTTACTGACCTCTGCCATACCGTTTATGTTTCAGAGTTAACCGGTGGGCGGATTAAAATCCACGACCGTAATGACTTAGTATCTGAAGTTTTCGATAACCTAAGAAATTTAAATCTTGCAGTTGGAGATTCAGTTTCACAAGCTGCTTGATTCTTTCCCTGATTTTGATTTTTTCTCACATACTCTTATGGCACGGTTTCCGTGCCTTTTTTTTGCCTCGCTTACAAGCGTCTACTCCTCTTCTACCTATCCCACCTTACATCACCACTTAAAATCTATCTTTCTAATTCCATTATCCTTTTCGTAGCCTCTAATGCTCTGGTATGAACATACTCTTTAAACTCAAAAAAGTGCTATTAACGAAAAAAAATCCCTAAAGAGATTTGTATACTGTTCTCAACCAAGGAGAGCTCATGAATGAACTAAAATCCAAAAACGAGAACAGTACCAAAAGCAACTTTCCCCCGGTTGATAATCAGTTTTGCTTTTACCATGTTGATTTCAGCATAGAACGACTACTTTCAACGGCCGAGGATCTCCAGTTTGAGTACATCTTCCAGAAACCTGGAAGTGAAGTAAGAAAGGATTTGGTTGAGCGATTCGAACGTGGAGAGCGCTTTGTTACAGCTTCACACTGTGACAATTTCTGTGAAATCCTTGGTTGTCAAGGCCATCAGGAAAATGCATAAACCCATAAACCTACATTTCCACTTTTAAGGATGTTCACTAAAGAATGATTGGAGAAAGTATTTTTGACTGGGTAATTTACGGAATATCCATTTTGATATTTGCCTCAGCACTAATTGAAGGAAAGACAACTCGCTACCCAGCACTTTTTTTCTATGGGAGTTTAATTTTAATGTTAATCCTGATAGTTGCTGGAGGCCTTAACTGGTGGTTCTACAGGTCAAAATATGGCGCAGTAATCGTTATCTTCACAGTGGTCTCTTTACTGATGACTCGATTCCGCCTGGTCATATATAAATTAAGATTAAGAAAGTTAGTTTCAGAAATCAGATTTCGTATAAAAACGGGTTTTCGTATAATTCTTGTTTTGTCGGATAATGAGGATGAGCGTAATGTTCTGCTGTCTATGCTTAGCAACGTATTGCCAGAGCAAACGCTTATTCACACGCGTGATGCTCTCGGACCTCATTCAGAGCCTATCCTAAAAGCTCTTGAGCTACATCATCAACAGGGAACAGGTTACATACTCGTCTGTGAACAACAAATCTCAGCGCGTACGTGGTTGAGTATCGTAGAAAATGGGAAACCTGATACATCTATAGCTGTTAATTTTCATTCGATCCCAGAAATGGAGTGATTTTTCAATGAGTAGAACCGTTTCACAAAGTGTCACAGAAGATTGTCTTTTTGATACCCGCACACAAGTCAGATTACAACTAAGTCGAAGCGTTCATAAAACGCTGGCATCTGCTAAAGAAATTTTACAGGGAAGGGGGGTTGATTCGGTCTCTATTGAAGATCTTGTGCGAGCCTGTCTTGAAGAGAACCAGCCAATTGATCTAGCCTCACTTTACCTTGAAAATCTCTTAAAACAGAAAGGTACCAGCATTTGCGATTTTTAGTGTTTTCAAACCTATTAGATAAAATGCCGGTTGTGTTTATATAACATCAATAATTTCATGCAACAGGTAAAACATGAGTACTCAAAAGCAACTTTCCAGAACTACCGGCACTGAACGTATGTTTAAGGAAGAGCTGGCGTTATCCTTAATTTGTTGGGTTTTCACCAGTCCTTTTACCAACTGGACCGATAAAGTCTTCAGTGGTATTGAAGTTCCGTCTGAAGGACCGTCATCATTACGGGGTGAGACAGAAAAATTCTTTCGTTTTGTCGTTAATGAAGAAGGCTACGACGCAGGAAGGGCTGCTATTGGTCTTGACCTATGTTGTTTTTCACTTCCGTTGTGTTTGTTCCCGGACGCTGCCCTGTCTGAGGAAGAGGTTATGAGTAAGTTAACCGGAGAAGTTATCCATGGAATTCTTCTTTCCTTACCTGAGTTTATTGATATGCCAGAAGTGCTCGCTTACCAGGTCAGGGATGAAATTCTTGCTTTTAACACTCGCTGTGGAGACGGGATCTTTCATGGTTGGAACACGGCTTCAGAATTGTGGAAGTTTGAAATCTTTCCCCGCACCACCATCATGATGCAGCATACTTCGGCAATACATTAAAATTAGGCGGGGCAGAATGCATAAAAAACTTTTTCTTCTCGAATGGAAACCCTGTCAGAGCCGCGTATGGGCCGGTTGGATGGCCCTGTGGTTGACTATCAGTTTTCTGATGTTATCTGCCTTGCTTATGACAGATCATCTCCTGAACAAAGTCATCCTGCCGCCAACATGGTTGTTGATCTGGTTTTCGCCAATGCTGGGGTTTTTGATAAAAGTTCGCGTCGTCGAAACTCAACATTTCCTGGAGCATGACCTCTGTGTTGCAGGTTTCTCTTTTTACCGCTGGAAGAGGTTAGTTTCTCCCGGGCTTTGGTCAGTTGACTGTATAAATGGTCGTTTTCGCCTCAATCGGATCACCCAGGTGGGTAAGACTATCCACTATCCATGGCGTCTCCATTATCATCCTTTGTTCATGAGCCCTATCGAACATAAATCGCATGCTGTGAAAGCTGTTTCAAAATGACTTCTTTAGAGGTTTACATGACATTTATGTTCTGCAAGGTCAGCCTGGGCAGCAAAATTGATTGGAAATAACATGAGCCTGGAGAAACGTATGAGTTATGACGATTTGCCCTATTTTCGTGACCAGATTCTGGAACGCATCGACTCGCTCAAGTGTTTTCTTTCGAACACCCCCCCGATGATGGCAAACCTGATGACTGTCTCCACCGTATCTAGAACAGAAGAGCGCTTGAAGCAGGTTAAACCCATCAGGGTTAGTATTAAAGACGATGCTTCGGTTGAGGAAATTATTCAGGCACTTACTGACATCTGTGTGGATGACATAGAGTCATTAAGTCATGATTCCACCAAAGTAACCACTAAATACCCGGGTCTAATCATTGTCCCCGAAAGAGCAGATCTTCTCGAAAGCTTGATCACTTCTATAAACGAAGCAAAAAATGATTTTGCTGCGGCAATGAGGCGTATCGATAATAAAAAGAATGTCCGTTTTGATAAAGTGCACAAGAAGCTCCCGGGCCTTGTCGCTATGCACTCAACAAGAAATATCCTTTTCATCAAGTCCCAGCTTAAAAAAGTTACTTTTTCATGGCGGCTAAACCGAAACCAGGAAGTTAAAACAGCAGAGCAACTTGTGAGTTTGTTGGAGCGCAGGAGAGCCTCAGAAGTAAAAAATGTAGCAACTACCAATTTGAATGTCGTGTCTAATATCGATAAGGCTTTACACCGTCTTGAATTTCACCCACTGAAGCAGGGCGAATCTTATCGCCTTTGTCGAACTAACTCTTTCCCTGTTCCGATTGCTCACATTTTTGCATTTAGGCCTGAAGGGCAGGAACGAAACGGGAATAAATATGCTGAGACTGATTATTCAGTAGTAAAAGCATCCTTGCCCATTTTCGCAGCAGGCAACATACCTCAATTAAAAACGCTCTCTGACTGGGCTCCTGAAAACAGCCAGGGTCCGTCCAACCAACGGAAGCTGAGCCTGAAATATACAGAACTCGTGCCGGGGGCTGAGCTGGGCATTTTCATTGTCAGCCCCGAAAATTAAGGAACAACAATGCAATGGATTTCCACAGCCAGCCAGAAAATCGATGAGCGTCTCTATCGTGTCTGCGTCTGGGTAAAAAAATATCACGCTGATGCGATTAACCGCGTTGTGCTAACCGTTGATCTAAGTAAAGCCCGACATGACCCTGACGAGGACCAGGTAAGAGCAGAGCTGCTGTGCGGCCATTATTTTTTGCTTCGTAAGGAAAACGCTTCGAACTCTGCGCCTGACGATCAAAAGTTTGCTTTCCTGCCTGACGGGCGCAATCTGTGTTGGCAGACCGCAACCCCGGTGCTTCAGCATCTCCTACTCAATAAAAACGTTCCTGAGTCGCTGAGGTTGCTTACGGACTACATACATATGCGTCTGGCCAGGCTGACAATGGTACCTATGTCCGGAACCATCATGAACGAGGCTCTGCTGGACAGCATCAGCTGGGTTAAGGTGGATTTGACCTACTTCTGGCAGTACGAACAGCTCAGCTCTCATCTGGGACCCATCCAGATAACCCACAAGGCACTTGTACGCTTCGGGCACCTGGCAAAGAATGATGAAAACTCCAGTGCCATAAGAATTCTGCGTCAGCGTCTGTCTTCAGAATTCTTACAAGAATTTCAGATGGCTGAGGATGAGCTAAAGCGCAAACAGTCGTTGATGGGCACCATGGACGTGAAAATGCTGTTTCATGCTCATTACCCCAGCCAGAAGATGCTGGTGGCTCGATATAAAAATGGTTGGGTAATGGTGGATTGTTTTCTGTTTCACCATACCAAACCTAAGAAAAAAGCAAAAAACAAAACTACTGTGGCTAAGCCTCAACTTAAACAGACTAAAAGAGAAGGGAGTGAAAATGGAACTGGGCATTATGGTGTGCATCGTGTTGTTACTCTCAGTGGCGGCGGCGTGGATCAGTAATAAGACAGTTGATTTGCTCGAAAGATTCTATTTCAAGCGTCCGCTGAGCATGGAGTACGCGGCATGGCTACGTGTAATGTGTGCAGGCTTGTTATTAGTTTTTATTCAGGTTGCTCCCCAATTTACACTCCTGTATACCCTTAAACTTGTCACGCTTATTAATCTTGGAATCCAGACAATGAAATTAAATGGCGTGTACAAATATAAAAGGACGGGAATTTTGCCTCCGGGAGGGGCACTCTCTAATCTCACCAGACTTAACCCGTTCAAGAAAAAATAAAGTTATGCGCCCGTGAGGGCGCTATTCATCAAAGGCATTTCGCATAAGCTTGATCATGGCTTTTTTACCAGCTTCAATATTGCGAATGTAGCGCATAACCATTTCTTCATTCGACCAGTTCCCCATTTCCATAATCTGTGGTAGCGAGTAACCTTCAATATCCAGCTGTATCGCACCGCCTACACGAACGCTGTGCCCTGTCCAGTAACGGGTTTTAGTCTCATTTGGATAAAGCTCATTCCACATTTCTTTAAATGCCCGTAAAAGGGAATTTTTGCTGAGCATACCGGCATCGTCCACAGTGTCTTCCTCATCTTCATCGTTCAGAAGACTTTGTTTAGCACGGTAGGGCAGGTTATGCCGTTTAAGAAGCTCAGATAGCTCATTCCCTTTACTCCGAAGCTTCCAGCCGGGTGGCATATAGCCTGTATCATGGAAATTTACGGCCTGGAAAAGGTATTCATCCGGATGACTGTGCTGATCCATTTTCACAAGGTTCATCAATCTCAAGAGGCAGTTAGTTAACTGACGTGTCAGCCGGTAGGTAAGAAGTGTACTGATGTTCGTTTTTGTACGGTATACCGTCAGGTTAAATTCACCGGTCATACTATCCAGAGACAGATCTTTCAGACGTATACGGCGAATTTCGGATGAACGGAGCAGTGTTTCAAAGCCTGTCCAGATCAGGCACAGGTCACGAAGCTTACGAACTGAGTTTGTAGTACTGCGTAACTTTATCAGAGCCTTGAGATCGCCAATAAGAAAGGGAGTTGCCTGTTTAGTCGTCTTTCGCTTCCGGGCTTCCGATTGTTTTAAGGCTTCCAGCATGTACCATGCTTCAGACGTAATAATCCCGGGCAGGTTAAGCCCTTTTTTATGGATACTGTTTAAGGCCTGAAGACAGCTGTTTATGCTGCTTCGTGACAATTTGCCTTCAAGATGCCCCATAAACGCCAGCAGAGCTTCCTCAGACACGGGGAGCGAACTTACTGGCCAGTCTGTATGCAACCGGGCATTCGCCTGATACCATTCGTTCCATACTCGTAGCCAGTGCAGATAGGTTTTAGCTGTGTTGTATCTCAGATGGGAAAAGTAACGGATCAAGCGTGAAAGCTGTTTATCATGGTTGCCGAACGTTTCCAGCTGCTGATGCAATTCGCTTTCCGAAAACTGTCTGATCACTGATTGATTCTTCATCCTGCTCACCGGGATACACTGGTTTTATTTACAGTCATTTTAGCACTCATGTACCTGGTTATGAACAGGGTGGAAACAACGAAAAAGGTTGTGAAATCGTTAGGCTTAAGTGAAAAATGATATTAAGATTATCCCTGGCCAGTTGAGGCCTGTCTAAAGAAGGTTGATTATGTCTGACACAAAGCAGTCTTATTTAATGAAATTCCGTAAGTGTAGTTCGTTCGAAACGCTCGAAAAAGTATTTGAAAGGTTATGTGAAAAAAACTCGGGTGTCGCCTCTCTTGAAATTTCTGGTGCTTATGATCATCGTAAAGCTGAACTGACAATGAAAAAGTTATATGACAAAGTTCCTGCGAGTGTGTGGACCTTTGTTCGCGAGTAATTATTGATATTGGCACAACAAAAAGACTGTGTCTGGATTTGAAAATAGTTTATGCCCCTTTCGGGGCTAAAGGCACTGTAATAGCCTGTCTTTTTAACTTTCTTATTAAGTTCGGAGAAAGACTTTAATCATAAGCCAAGCCCACTGCTAAATACATCCGATATTCTCCTTAATTTTAGAAGTTGTGATAAAAGTTACTTTACCTAAACTTCTCTCTCCATATTTGTAAGGCTCTCATTTGATTCTTGTCAAACATTAATCTGGAAAACTAAAAAATCATTTCTTTTAATTCGTTTTACAGAAATCCTCCTCCGTTATTTCGGATATAGTTTGAATAATTATCAAAAACGGGGTGCAGCCATGCGTAAGAGTTACACATTTGGTATTCCATTTGGACTCCAGAGAGAATCAGGACTCTTTTTAGATATTACAGAGGTCAGCCGGGGTATCGACTGTAACTGCATCTGCCCCGCTTGCAAAACTGATCTGTTAGCAAAGCAGGGGGAGGTCAAGCTTTGGCATTTCTCACACAGTACTGCTGTAGCCGGTGACTGTGATGGTCTGATGGAAGCCATCCGGGGAAAAATTATTGAAGTCATCAACGAGCACCAGGTTCTTGGTTTCCCAAATCTTCTCGCTGGCGACGATGGTGGGCCGGTTTCACTGAATGAGGTTATTGGAAGCGGCAGTATGTTCGGAGGCACAGCTGATCTGTTCGTAAAGGTTAATGATTTATGTGTGGCCGTCTTTCTGGACAGGGATCGTAGCATTTCTGCGAAGTTAACCTTTGACCACCTTCATCCTTCCGAAAGAGTTGCCGCATTGCGTATCGATCTTCCAGATATTGAATATGAAATCAGTCAGGTGCAGCTCGGGCGACGTAAAACAACATACAGTGAGTGCATTGAAAGCCTGATCATTGATGAGACCAGTTCCCGGGAATGGCTATATCATCCATTAATGCATGAACTTGAATCTGAACCTCTTCAGGAGTATCGGGGACGGGAGCCTTCAGAGGAAGGGCCTCTTCTTCAGCGCCTTGCTGACTGTAAGATGAAATTGCCTGATATCCTTCCGGGCAGTCATAACGCGTTAGTCAGGTTACAGCAGGATACGATTGTATGTCTGTGTAGGTTAACGGTTCGGGCTTATGACATCGCTCAGACCGATGAATTTCCTTTGTTCCTTCGCTATTTCAGGTTGCACTGCCTGGAAAACAGCGAACATGTCAGTTACGAAAGACTGATCTGCTGGCAGGAAATGATTTCAAAAACCCAGGAAGGCCAGTCCTTGACACAAAACGAACTTGAATATCTTCATGAGATTGTCCGCATCGCCTTATACAATCACCGGCTTAACAATGTCAGTATTTCAGATGTTAAAAACCATGACACAGGAAAGGAGAGCGGCAGGGTAGAGCCACAAAACTATTCACTCTTATAAATAAATTGGGCTTTGCGCATTAAACCCTTGCCGCAGGAGGTGTACCGCATATCCGGCACAGACAGTCAGTTTTTCTGGCAGCTTAAATTTGACACAGCTTAATATAGTGATTCATTAAACAGGTTCAGTATGCTGCCAGAACGTTTTAGTCGTTATGGGCGTCCGTTAGTTTTCTACTAACTGAACGACGACCAGCCTGCCGCCTTCCTCCTTTGACAGAACAAACTGAGCGTTATTCGTCAGTTCAATTTTTTCCCCAATGGCAATCTGTCGTTTATCCGGTAATGACATAAGCCCATTTATGCCTTCATTTACTAACCACCACTGATCGTTATGGAAAACAAAATACCCAACTCGTTTCCTTTGCAAATCGGTTGTACGCTCATTTGGCGCAATGAGGCGATTCACATGCCACGCATAGATTGACTGCCCGCTCCACACCATCAACCGGTGGTCGTCAGGACGATAACTGCCTTCCTTTCGGGAAGAATATAAATTTAGAACCGGTAATTTACCCTTGTATGGCGTACCGCAGTAGGGACAAACCGGCTTTGTCTTACCCGAGAAAACGTACCATTTCTGTTCACACGCCTTGTTCTGGCAGGGCTGTATCAGATCGACTGTTTTAACCAGGGCGCTTTCCCACTCATCGGCGGTCGGGCGTTTAGTGGCATCGTGTAAGCCATCTATAAAGGCGCGCTCAAACAAAGGTGTCAGATAAGGGCCCATGATGGTGTAAGGAATTTTCTCCGGGTCAGCCCAGGGCAGTGAAAAGGACGATAGCTGACTGACTTTGACTGCATTGCTTTTGTCTGTCGGATGTTCAATGAAGAGTGCCTTCTCACCCATAGATAAGGTCTCATCACGTACTTCATCCGACATGTCATGTATTTTTCCGCCACGTAGCGGATGACGGAAGAACAGATACATGTAGATAAGCACCGACAGCGCATGACGGTCAGTAGTAATGCTTGGCAATACGCGGTTCGGATCCTCTTTGGAAAGATGACTGGTTTTCACCACTTCCGGAGCGATAAAATCCGGGGTGCCCACCACGTCGGGAGGATACTTTCCAGGGACAACCAGGCCGTCTACGTCAATGATGCAGGCATGTCCCATTTCTGGATCGATAAGCACGTTTTTATAGCTTAGATCGCTGTGACAGAGACCTGCCGCATGCATCCTTCTGACGGCTCTTGTCAGCAGCAGACAGACCTTGAGATAGGTAAGCGTATTGCCTCGTTCACGTGGGTCGAGAAATTTGTTCTGGTTGCTGGCGCTGGCAAACCATTTGCCTTCCTTTTCACGACCTTTTATGCCAAGAAAATCATCGTTTTTAGAGCCGTATTTAAAGAAAAAGTAGCTTTTGTAGGTTGGAACCACGATGCCGATTTTATGCCCATGCTCAACAACATGGGTCGGCCAGCAAAACAGGTCCTTCCAGTATTCACCTCCGGACTGGCCAAAAATGTTTTGCCTGTAGCGTCCGGTGATCATATCAATCCGATCCCGGGCCTGCTCGTTCTGCGGTTTATGATAAAAAGCGACGACGTATGATTTATCAGGCGAAAAGTAAACATCCTTCATCGAGCCCGAACCAATTACCTCGTCAACATACTGGACTGTTTCGCCGTCCTTTGTTTTGCACGTAACGATATTTGCCATATTGATCACCGAAAAAGCGTATCCCTTACCACAACACCGCAATAGTGCGGTCATCATGGTTCCCTGTGGAGAAAAAGTTAAGCCAGTCGCCTAACCTCTCAGGCGCAATACTGGCGTCTGTAAGGACAGGGTTGAGCTCATCAACGAGACGGGTCCATTTTTCGTCACTGCGAAGCCCATTATCCGTCTCAAACAGAGGGTCTGAGACGCCGTCTGTCATGAGGATCAAGTGAGATACATCATTCCATTTACCCACGCTGATGCGGCCGCTAAACGAGGGGTCTGCGATAATGCTCTGGTCAAGGAAACGGGTTTGTCCTGCGTATTCTCCGCTATCGGGATTTCCCAGTATCCTGACTTTACCGGAAGGGCTGTATGCACCTATCGCACCATCACCAAGCCAGAATGCAGCCGCAAACAGCTCGTTATCAGTTCGTAGCGCTACAGTTGCCAGAAGGGTTGTTGAATAGGATTTCACAGGTTGTTCTGCACAAATGGCTTCGTTCTGGATACTGTTGACCGCGAGCGTAGCTGCCTGTTTAAAATGATGAAGCATGGCGTTTATTGTTGCCTGCTGATCGCTCCCTTCCCACGCCGTGATGTGCTGCTTTAAATGGACGCCTTTCACACCACTGAGCTGATTTAAAAGGTAATCGCCAGCCGTTTTGACTGCAATCCGGGAGCCTTCCCGGGAATTTACCGCACTACCGGCTCCGTCTGCGACCAGCATGACAGACCATCCTGTTTCCTGGCAGTGGTTGATGTAGAAGTCGTCATCTCTGAAGCTTCCGGCATGCTCATGAGAGCGTCCCCGGCGACTGGCGGCAGCAATACGTATATCACCCCTGACCAGGCCAGCAGCGTCCAGATGGGACTTAGGGTAGGGAGCGTCTGCTGGTGGCTCTACCACCTTCCACAGGCTTCTCGGATCGGGATTGATTATAAATAGCTGTTTTGTTTCACATTCGTCGTGCGACGTGCATGACCAGATTACTGAAAGCTCTATATCGCCGCTTTCGGTGGGAGTACCTGTCAGCAACTCCTGTTCTTTGTCAAAAGACAGGCCAATGTTCCGGGGAAAGACAACGTCCCTGACAGTAGCCTGCTGGCCCTCACCCAGAACGATAGCAACCGGCGAAGAGAAACGTTCGCCTGCGCGGGCGTTGGGGATCGTTATTTTAGCTCTCGGGGGAACGGCAGGTGGCACAGCTAAGCTGGCCCGCTGCTGGCCTGTCGGTATCTGCCCGGGTTTTAATACCAGGGAAGACAGGTTTTCGTCTTCCCTCTGTGCTGGTTTATCAAATTCGTAATAAGGCATCAGCTTCCAGAACGGAGGATGAGGCTCATTTTCTGGCAGGGGTTGCAGTGCTGATGTATCGGTAGCGTCAATGCCCGGGTTATCAGCAACACTTACGACCGTTTGTTGCTGATCGGAAAGACTGGATGCTGACGAGGCGGCAATCTCTGCGTCGTTATCACCTTCGCTAACCCGCGCAGATAAACCCTGTGCAAGGCTCTCAATCCGCTCTTTAAGCCGCATAATTTCTTCGGTAAGGGATGGGTCCTGCGATAGAAGTAAAAGCCGCTCACCTTCAACAGGGTGGCCCAGCTCAGACAGAACTAAGCGGATAATCTTCTCTTCAAGTAAAGCATTTTGCGACATCAACCTCTCCCTCTGTTTACGTCGAAGTTAGTGTTTCCGCCATCATTGCTGAATGACAGGCCTGTTTCACACCACGGGCAGATCACGTCATCCGGGCCGTCAATACACAGCAACTTTCCGCATGAGCACAGGGCAAACGCACTGGCATTACCGCAGTGGGGGCAACCCGGTACGCCATGCAGTTCGCTGGTATTTACCTGCAAACCGGTAGCGGTGGCATCTGACCACGCAAAATAGTCCTCATCGATGGGATAGCATCCGGCAATATTAAAGCTGTTCAGGTTCAGACTGAAATCGAGCCCGGAAACCCTTGCTGGTGGCCGTTCATACTTCATCAGGTACGGACGACGGGTCTTGCTGCAACGGCCGGTAAGCGTAACGCAGTTTTCGTCGTACGCTTTTACTGGCTCGTCCTTGGCCAGCCGGACTATGTATTCAGTCTGGCTGAGCTCAGGTTGTTTGTCGTCCCCGACGCTGCGGCTGTGCGCCGTAACCGAGGCCGTGATCCATTTGATGAAGCGGGTAAAGTCCCCTTCCTGAGATTCGGTGAACAGCATGACATTCTCTGTCAGTTGCCGCAGGATATTCAGGTCCGCTGACGGCCCCAGGCCAACGGCAATGAGATTCACTTTACTCGCGTAGTGATCCTTCCAGCGCTTCACTTCTGCGGTTGTGTCGTCAGTCGGACGTCCGTCGGTAAGGAGATACACGACGGGTTTCCAGTCGCCTTTAGCCTCATGAGTGGTTTTTCTGACCTGGGTATCAATTTGCACGGTCAGCTCACGCAATGCAGCTCCAAGGCTCGTACCGCCGCCAACGGGAAGGCGGGGAGGGTAGAACGAGGCAATTTCGTGAAGAGGTACAATCGTACGGGCTACACCGGCAAATGCGATTACCGAGACCCAGGCTGTTTCAAGTGCGTGTGGATCCTTTCTTAAATCTCCGACGATCATTTGCAGACCATCAGTCATTTTTTTCAGGTTTTCACCAATCATGGACTCTGAACAGTCCAGGACAAAAAACACGGGAAGGCGTCTCATAATTTTCCTCGTACGGCTGGTACGGCCAGCAGAAAACGTTGCTGTACAGAAAGGTGCTGCCCGGAAACAGCACCTTTCTGTCTGTCAGAGCACCAGCTGGATTTCTGGTGGAGGAGGGGGAAGGGTATCAGTTCCGTTATTAATCCCCGCGCTTGTGCTGCCGGAAGACACGCTGGCCGATACCCATTTAAAGAAACCTGCAAACGCGGTTGAATCTAGCGTCTCCAGAGACACAACCTTATCGGTGAGCTGTTTTAAGTGCTCATGGCCTGCTTTAGGACCAACGGCGCAGGCAATGATGGATCCGAATCCCCGGCCGCGAATCGCTTTTACCGCTTCACCGTACGCCAGGGCATCAGAAGGGGTTCCATCAGTCATCAGGAATACCAGAGGACGCCAGTCTCCTTTGGTATCACCATCTGAGCGACGTACATCCCGTTCAACACACTGCATCAGACATTCAAGGGCAGCACCGGTGAACGTCCCGCCTGCGCTTGGCACAACGATGTCAGAAAACTGGAAGTCTTCCAGCGGCGTGAGAGGAATGAACTCACGCGCCTCATTGTCATAGGTGATAATGGAGATATGAACGCTTTCGAGGGCGTAGGGATCCTGGCGAAGAGCGCTAAGCATCGCCTGAATTCCAACGTTAACGGAATGGATTGACTCACCGCGCATCGAGCCGGATGTGTCGATAACAAGGTAAACAGGCAGGCGGCGCATCACATGTAATTCCTCAGGTGCGAGACAAACGAATCTGATTCTGAAGGCTCACCAATTGCCCTGAGTTTCCAGCCTGTAGCCTCGCGTATCAGCTCGGCAAAGACCATGGAGCGCTGGCTGGCGAAGGCGGGTCCGCCAGAAAGATCGAATCGTGCCATTTCAATATTACGGGCATCTACTGCCCGGATGAAGGCATTCTGAACTTTACCAAAGTGCTGCTGGAGCTTTTCACCATTGTAGATCTGAACGATGAACACAATTTTCTCGTACTGAGCGTCAAGGGAATTCAGGCGCACAATAATTTGCTCATCGTCACCGTCACCGGCTCCGGTTCGGTTATCGCCCGTCAGCCAGATATTGCCTGACTTATGGCGAAGGCTGTTGAAAAAGATGATATCGCCATTCACAAGCGTTGGTTTACCATTTTCCACATTGCCGAGATCGGTCACCTTTCCGGCTGAATTACACAGGAAAGCGATCACATCAAGGTCGTATTCTTCTTCTTTTTTACCAAAGATCCCGCCGAGAAAACCTTTCTTTTCCTCATTAATATCCCAACCGAGGCCGATAGTAACGGACGAGAGATCGTATTCATTTTTTTTCAGGCTTACGCCCTGGCCTTTGCTCAGACTGACAGACATGATATCCCCTTAATCAATAAAATTATAAGACCACATTTACTTCTGGCGGCGGCGGTGGCAGGTCTTCAAGACCGATCACTTCTTTTTTGCTGGACTCCACTTTCTGACTGCCTACCGAAATGCTCGCACTGACCCATTTAAAGAAAGCTTTAATCGTCGAACTGTCAGCTGTATCGAGCTGAACCACGATTTCAGTGATTTCTTTGAGGACGCTGGTATCGGCATCATGCCCGGCTGCACATGCCACAACAACGCCGGTTCTGGCCGCTTTAAAGTCATTCAGGCCTTTACGCCAGTCATCATTCGGACTTCCATCCGTCATCAGGAATACAAGGGGACGCCAGTCACCTTTAGTGTCAGCCGTCGTTTTCTGTACTTCTTTGGCAATGGAGCTGGCCGTGAGGGAAAGCGCTTCGCCAAGAGACGTGGTGCCGCTGGCTGTTAGTGCTGGCATCTGGAAACTCAGGAGGTCTGTCAGGGGGACTGCCTGTCGGGCTGAAGAATCAAAGGTGATCACTGACACGTGAGCCGTTTCGAGTGCATACGGATCCTGTTTCAGCGTGGTAAGCAGCGTCTGAACGCCATTTTTAACCGCTTCGATAGGCTCTCCGTGCATAGAGCCGGACGTGTCGAGTAGCAGATATACGGGTAAGCGTCTCAAATGTAATTCCTTCTTAAGAGATCGGAAGAGGAGAGTAGTTTCAGGAAGAGGCCAGGGTTTGTTGATTTGATAAAACGGCACGACATCTGTCGGGTGGAGATTAAATACTCAGAAGCGGCATTAAAGAAATAAGTTAACCACCATAGAATTACCGACATGTGAATGGCCTCTTATCAACAGAAAAATAATTCAGACCGGACTGGAATATAAGATTTCTGAAAAAACTCGGACAAATAAACTGTCTTATGTATGAAATTCATCATACATCACAGATCTGCATGAATGGAGTGTAAAACGCCCAAAGATTGATGTGTAGCACAAGAGGATGTCAAGACACCAGGTTTTGTAGTCAGTAAGGCGCTGCTGGCATTGCGGGAGGAGAATAGATCAAAACTACGTCACGCCAATACAGAGGTAAAATATGACAAAACCGGGGTTTTCACCCCGGTCTGAGATTTAGCGTCAGGACTTTTTAGCGCTGTATTCTTTTATCAGTTCGTCAACGGAGTGCAGAGCCAGCTTCTCTACCGCTTCACTTCGGGTCGAGCCACTCAGCGCAGCCAGACGGTCAATTTTTCTTAAGATCCGCATGCGTAGCGATAAGGACACGGCTGTTTTTTTATCCTTATCGAGTACGACCTTCCCTGTAGACTCACCGGTTTTCAGTTCAGCATTCTGTGCGAGCGCTTCATTCATCCGGCGAAGGGTCTTTTTATCCAGCTGGCCCGGATTAACGAGATGGTAGGAATGACCTGCCTTGCTGTATTTGATCTCCGCAGAATATGACTCGCGTAGCTCTTTGAGGGCCCGGGTTAATGTCGGCTCTGAGCATTCCAGACTGGTTATAATGTCGGCAGCGGAAACGGGCTTGCCGGTGCCCAGTA
The DNA here is from genome assembly GCF_050030905.1 of Enterobacter cloacae complex sp. 342H5. Lineage (NCBI taxonomy): Bacteria > Pseudomonadati > Pseudomonadota > Gammaproteobacteria > Enterobacterales > Enterobacteriaceae > Enterobacter > Enterobacter cloacae complex sp. 342H5. Next base: position 113,661 of record NZ_JBLGVB010000002.1, on the reverse strand, counting down.
AGTTGGCAAGCTTAAAAATCCGGGCCTGTCTGGTATTTAATTGCATCGTAAGATTTAGCCTGCTTAAAGGGTTAGTGGTTCAATAGGCTGAAAAATGAAGGTACTGCTCATCTTTCGAATAACCGGGTGATCGCCTAACGCTTCAACCGGATCAATGTGTTCTATGCCTGCAAAATTTACTGACGACATCTGGCTGCGAGTGCATTTGCAGGACAGGATATACTCATCCTCCAGATAGCCGGTCCGCTTACTGACCCGTTGCGTAAAGCCTGACACAATCACGTTGTCGAAAGGTAGCGTATGTAAAACGATACCGACCAGGCGGAACAAGCAGCCATGGACGTGGCGGGCATAGTTTTCGCGTACGGCTTTTTGCGTCATGGCTTTTTCCGTCAGCTCCGTGCCCCGGGCATTAACGCCGTAAATCTTATCAGGGAAATCTTCAATCTCAGCTAAATCAACGTCCAGCAGGACTGCTGATAGCTCCGGCTTTACTTCAAATGCAACAATCGTTTCACGCGGCCATTCAGTTTCTGCCAGCACACCCGCCAGGTATGATTCGAAAAACGCGGCGTCTGTCCGGAACTGCTGCCGGGCATCTGCCTGAGCCGTGGCGAGCCGTTTTTCATGTTCTTCTGCTTCAAACTTCCAGTTTGCATACTGTTCGGCCCAGGCCGTCCGTTGTTGCTGGTACCGGTGCTGTCGAAGGGTATTCTCACGCTCCACATCAATCAGCTCCTGCTGCCACCGGCGAAGATTTTCGGCGTGGCGCTCAGCTTTAGCTGATTCCGATTCAAACCATTTACCCAGAAAACTAATGCCTTCGCTCTCGGCAGGCTTTTCCGGCAATGCAAGGTAGTCTGGCTTTTCTGGACGCACCGGTGCCGGAACCTGAAAAGGCGACGTTCTGTTATGCAGGTATACTGCTTCCAGCTCTGCCCAGCTGATGCCTGTTTTTGGATCCGGCGTCAGCTCGTGAATATTACGGATTGCGGTTACCGCTGACATGAGTTCAGCGGCTTCCTGCTCAAGCGCCTGTCTGAGCCCCGGGTCGGTTGCCGTCCGGTTTCCACCTCCGGAACGCGCGGCCCGGTCAAGCCGGGTACGGTAACTCAGCCCGGTACCGGGCAAGCCCAGATTGGCATAGGTCCCCCGGCTACCAAAAGAAACGGAAGCACCTCTCGGCCCGACACTCAGGCTCGGTGCACCGTTACTCAGGTTGAGGCGAACGCCAGGAATAATGTTGATCGACTTTCTGAACCTGAACCCCATTATGATTTCCTTAATGATGCTGGGTCACGGTAAGTAATCTGATTCCATCAGCGCTTTGCTCGTTCTGTAACCCATAAAAACGAGCTCTGTCCAGAATGCCAGCCGCCCAGCGGCGATGTGTGGCGGGTTCACACATTGCTCCCTGCGACTTAAACACGGCCTGGGTAGAGTTCAGGATCCGCAGAGCGTCAGAATACTCACCCTGAGTGACCATCAGCGCGTTTTGAATGACCTCTATCTGACCCGGGTGAATGGCCGTTTTCCCAACAAGCCCATGTGCCATATCAAGAGCCAGCTCTCTGGCCATAACGGCATGATCGTCAATATGCTCACATACGGGCGCGGTCAGGGCAAAATCACGCGGGCCGAAGACTGAAACGAGCATTTTGATGACGTAGCCCATCGGGCTGTCATACAGCGTCAGGTCCCGGGGGCGGCGAAGCGACACAACGTTCATAAGATCGTTGCCGCCGATTCGAAGCGCAATAATGCGGTCGTGGCAGGGATGTTCCACCAGGCGAGTGGCCAGCTCGCGCATCTGAACCACGTCAAAGACGTCTTCTGTTTCCAGCGTTGGCATCATGCACAGGTGAGTCCCGCCCATGATATCCCACCATTCAGCTAACGAACTGAGGGTAAATTTCGGCAACACAAACCCATCGACAGCGGAAAGATCATAATGCGCTTTTAACCATCTGCCCATTTCGGCATGCCGAGGGCGAATGAACACCAGAGGCCAGTCATTTTTACCCAGGCTACGCATGCTGTTACTGAGCTCGTGCAGCAGGTGCTCCAGATTTTTGAGGGCGATGGGGATGTCTGCTTCACTGACAGCATCCTCCAGGCAAATCACCAGAGAGCGCAAACCCGGGATTTTCCCGTGCAGGACGGCATCAGCAATATCTTCCCGTGTTGCAGGCATGTATAGCGTGGCTCCCAGATTCCAGGGAGAAAGACGATTTTTCATCAGAGTACCTTCTTGATAATGGTTACAGCCCGATACTGGCCGAGGGTTCCCCCCATTTCTGTAACAACTATTCCCTTTTCACGAGCAAGCCCTACAAGCAAGGCAACGTCCGGGTCGTCAATAGAACGCACAAATACATGGTCCGGTACCCGACGTAATACAGCCCGGGTTGCTTCAGCAATACCGGGTTTAATACGATTGACGCTGTCCACTTTAAATTCATCGGCCAGGAACGCGATAACGTCGCGACTTGTCTGCCATAAGACCCGGGCTGACTCCATATTCCAGCTCAGGGTAGCGAGGGATGACGGGGTTAACTTCTTACGGAAATGGGCGACGGTATCGACAAGCATCCGGCTGCATTCGAATTCACTGAGATGCTCGCAAACCATGCACCCATGTAATCCTTCAGAGGACCATACTGACCGGGAGATCAGGCCTGATACCGGCGCACCCATGATGCCAAAAGGAATGAGCCAGTCATCATCACTGGCTGCAAGCCAGGAGCAGCCACAGGGATCGGCCAGGACAACCAGTCGCGGCTGCTCAGGATAGCCCGGGCGATCTTTCAGTGCGCGTACAAGCTCTCCGGTAATTGCGCCTTTACCTGTCCATCCGTCAACAAAGACAATACCGCTGGTACCATGGCGCTCTTCAATGACGTCGAGGGCTGCACCGTCAATTCCACGATCCCGGATAATGCTGATACCGTAATGCCATGAGGTTTTCCCCATGTCACGCAGGGCCTGGTGCAGCATAACGCCGAGCGGCACGCCAGCTCTGACGAGACTGGCCAGTACAATGGGCTCATCACCGAAGCGTTCGGCCAGAGCAATAGCGAGCTGTGTGACTTCTTTTGCAAGTCTCTCTGCGCCCCGATCCAGCGCCCGGTGAAACAAATCAAGATGCCATTGTGTTGGCGCTGGCTCCTGACTGAGCATGTCCGAATAATGTTTCTTCCCTGACTGAATCAGCTCTTCTTTTTGCTCAACCGGCGTCATCTCAATGACTACCGGCTTTAGCAGAAATTCCACGTCACCGGGCTGGTATGAGCCGGTAAATGTGTCATGTGGCTGCATTTTAATTTTCTCCAAAAATTCGCTGTGAAATGGCATCTGCAAACTGACTCTGACGCGGGATGCCAAACCAGCTGCACAGTTTCATAAAACGATGATCGCTCAGGCTGTCGCCCAGACCAATTACGGGGAAGACTCCGCGTTCAGCCCGAAGTTTTTCAAGAAGCCATCTGACTGCCAGCCCTTTCTCAACCGCGGTGGGAAGCCAGGCCACGTTATTACTGTTGCGGTGGATGTAGAAGCCCTCGGTCGGAAACACCGTTTCTATCTCATCTGCAATGGCATTGAGCTCGTCAAGGCGGGTGCTGTCGCGGTGCTTCATCACCATATAAACCGCCGTTTCACCGTATTCGAAGTTCAGCCTTGCCCAGGCATTGATCCCTTTTGCGTCCATCATTTCAGTGATCAGACGCTGCATCGATGTCAGCTTTTCCTGATAGGGAGCCAGCTGGCCGAGCATATGGGCCTTCCACTCCTCGTCGGGTTTGCCTTCTGGCGTGAGAATGACGGCCCCGTGAGTGGTGATTGCCCAGGAGTGGAAAGGGATCCGTACGCGGCTGATTTCTTCAGTTCCCCGTGCGGTAACGGGTATGAGTTCAGCCTGCTCCAGGAGCCAGTCCACCAACATGGACTGTTCTTCCGTCATAAAGCTTCGTGGATTCAGGGTGCGATCAACGGCACCGGTACGGAATGGCTCCAGGGCCAGCTCGTCCACCATTTTACGACGGGTCTGAAAGAGCGTGTCGTCAAGGTCGCTCAGAACAACGGGTTTATTCATAGGTAACAATCTCCACGACGGCCGCAACCTCAGCCAGCGCTTTAAGAAGCTGCGTGTCAATACTTTCTGCGGGTGTCTCAGTACACACAAGAATGCGGTCAAACTGCTGGTGGGCGACGTTATAGACAAAATTGGGGATGCCCAGCCCGTAGTTATCCGTAAAGGAAATGGCGGACTCAATGGCATAACCAACGGCGATAGGGGAGCGGGTGGTCGATCCATAAAATGCCTGTGCTCCGGCAGCTTCGAGCCGTTCAGCAAGCAGGAACGGCTCCCAGACGAATTCCCCGGTCCCGAGAACCAGAATACGTTCCCCCTTGTGGACGGAGACCTCATGGCCGAGATCGGCCGCAGGTGCGAGCATCCCCAGTCGGCCCCAGGACTGTTTTCCCTGGATGTCCCATTCTCCTCGTGAAGTTACGTTGACTTTCGGCATGTCCGGGACAGGTGCATCAGGTAATGGGGTCCATCCCCACTTACCGCTTACAAGAGAAACCGAAGTGACTGGTAAGGTGCTGCGCTCGGACAAGGCTTTGCCACTCCAGTCGGTAAGCGTAACGGCTATAACCTGTTCAATATGTTGAAGCTTGCCGGTATTACGCAGGGCTGAAAGCAGGTTAATAAAGGTATTACCGGTGGTTGCCTCGTCATCAATCAAAACCAGCGTTCGTGCGTTGGTAACACGACGTCTTTTCTCTTCATCATCTGGCAGATAGATCAGATGATCGGTGGCGTGGCTGTGTTCTTCCTTGAACTCGCAAAGCAACGTGCCATCAACCGGGTGACGGGTAGAGGTCAGATAGACAGATTCAGGATGCTGGTGGCGCACTTCATCAAATACACCGGCCCCAAGCCCAACGGCGGTTTCAGCCATACCGATAAACAGTACGGGTCCTGTCAGTGTCGAGGGGAACTGGCTGGCAAGCTGTCTGTAGGCCTGCCGCATGACTGAGGGTGGCACGGGAATGTGCCTGCCGAGTACTTTGCTGACAAACAGAAAGGCGCGTTTCGGGTTACGTCTTTCAGCGATGTCAAACAGGTCATCGAGCGAAACTTCACCCTGGTCGCGGGTTACCTGAATCGTACCGCATGAGAGGGTACGGCGATAAATCATATCTTCGAGGATATCAGACATAAATACGCCTTAATTCAGAAGGTTAGAGAGTGATTCCGGGTATGCAATTACATCCGTAATGGATCTCACCGCAACCGGAGAAAAGGTGTTTTTAGCGCTCTGGCGCACCATATCTTCAGACATCAGACCGAGCTTAAAGGCAGCAAATAACCCAGGAAGGTTCACCCCGCTGTGAAGGGTATAACCCACCCCCCCTGACGGACGCATGTTGGTTTCAAGCAGCACCGGGTTGCCATTCACATCGTTTCGCGTCTGAACATTCACCAGCCCGTCGGCCTTCATAACCCTGGCGCAGTCACACGCCAGTTCCCAGGCGCTTCCTTCGTTTACCAGATACTGGATAACCCCTTCCTTACGGCGTCCCACGGCTGCGAGTATTTCGCCCTTATCCGCGAGGATATCGACGGAAAATTCCGGGCCTGGCAGGTACGGCATCAAAACAAGGGGTTTAAACGACTCAGCAGCTGATGCTGCTGCAATATACTGTTGCGGACTGACCAGACGATGTTCGGGATGATTAAAGACGGCCATAGGCGAAGCACTGTCATCAAAGCGCCAGAATCCCATGCCATAGATACCCGTCACCGGCTTCACGCATACCGGGCTGTCAGTGAACGGCGGGGCCGCGAGGTGTGTTTTTAATTCTGCCAGCGTATTCACCCGCCAGGATGGTACGACCGGGAGACCCTTTTGCTCCATAAACTGAGCAAAAGTAACTTTTTCGTCAGCCAGAGTTAACCAGTCGACGCCCGTTGCACCGGTAGTAAGGGTGGCACCGGTCGATTCAATGGCTGAACGGTGTTCTTCAAACCACTGGCTGTTACGGCCAGTATGAATATGGTGGATGCCGTAGGACTGAATGGTTTCCTGGATAAACTGAAGACGTTTTTGAGGATCTTCAGGTTCAGTCAAAGAATAGTCGGCAACGGAAAGGATTTCATTTCTTTCGTTACGGTGGGAGGCAAAAACGGTAATGGCAAAATTATTTTTTTTTGCAAATGATTTTACCCCCTGAATAATATCTCGCTGGGAGGATAAACCTTCCATAAACCAAATTTTCTTGTTCATTTTTTTTAATTATCCGGAACGCCATGCAAATTTATGATTGAGAAGTGAGTCTATGAGTGTCTAAGCTACATGTCAATCATAATATGATTAATAACTCCTGTGGTTATGGAGTGCGTCAGGTTTTTTGGATTCCTGATAACACATTGATATTTAAATTAAACTTAGAAAATTAACACCCTGAAAAGGATTTCTTTTTGTGTTTTTACAGAAAACTACCAAAATTTCCCTTGTCAGAGAACTTCATCATGATATGATTTTCTTCGTCAGTTACTAAATATACCTTTGATTGTCTCGGTCATTACCATTTTAAGGAATAAAACATGGTTTCATTAGTTAAGAACCAGACGGTATCACTCAGCAAAGAATCATCTGCATTAAGCCAGCTTCATTTCGGTCTCGGTTGGGATCCGGTTAAGAAAAAAGGTCTTCTTGGAGGATTGTTTGGAGGCAACGACTCAATCGATCTCGATGCTGGCTGCGTATTAATGGACAGCACCGGTAAAACAATTGACACCATCTGGTTCCGCAAACTGGAATCCACCTGCGGCGCTGTTGTGCACAGTGGCGATAACCTGACCGGTGAAGGTGACGGTGACGATGAGGTGATTAATGTCAACCTCTCCCGACTGCCTGCAAACGTTGAATACCTGGCGTTTACGGTAAACAGCTTCCGTGGTCAGTCGTTCAATGACGTCGAAAACGCGTTCTGCCGCGTTGTCGATCAAACCGGCAAAGAGCTGGCTCGCTACAAGCTGACTGAGCAGGGCTCACATACCGGGATCGTTATTTCTTCGCTGCGCCGTAATAACGGCAACTGGGACTTTACCGCCCTTGGCCATGCCTGTCGCGGCCGCACAATTGACGATATGCACTCCGATATCGTTTCAGCGGTTATTCGCTAATGAACCTGACGCCGGGGGGCAATGCCCCCGTTCCAGCCCAGGAGTTGCGGGTCCGGATCACCTCGGGCGGCCAGGTGGATGCTTCGGCGTTTCGCCTGTATGCCGACGGGAAGGTGCAGGGTGATGCGGACATGGTGTTTTATGGTCAGCCACGTAACGATGATGGTACCGTCAGCCTGGTCAGTGAAGGCCAGTACTCAACCTTTACTGTCGCGCTCAACCGGCTGAAACCTGATGTCCAGAAAATTGCGTTCACCGTGACCTGTGACGGTGGGCAGACGGCGTCCGGTCTTCGTAATCTTTCCATCGACGTGGAGCAAGGGGCTACCGGCCTGGTTAGCGGCAGTGTCGAACTGAGCGGCCGTCAGGAAGCAGCCTTAATTCTGGGTGAATTTTACCGTCGTAATAATGACTGGAAATTCCGCTTCGTTGCGCAGGGGTTCAACGGTGGACTTAAACCGCTGGCAGAGCATTTCGGCGTAAATATTGCCGACGAACCGGCTCCCGCAGCCCCGACTCCTCCGGTTGTAACCCCTCCGCCAGTTGAGACAAAAATCAGCCTGAGCAAGGTATCGCTGACAAAAGAGAAGCCTGCAATCAGCCTGACCAAACGGGATAACTTCGGTGAAATCCGGATCAACCTGAACTGGCACCGGGGCAGCGGCAAATCAGGCTTTGCAGGCATGTTCGGCTCCAAAGGAATCGACCTGGATCTGGGGGCCTTTGTTGAGCTTCAGGACGGGTATAAATCGGTCATTCAGGCGCTCGGTAATGCATTCGGTGATTATCGCGATGAACCGTATGTTCAGCTCAAGGGCGATGACCGGACGGGTGATGTATCAGACGGCGAGTGGCTGCATATCAATGGACGTGAATGGAAGCATATCCGCGAAGTGCTGATTTACGCCTTTATTTATGAAGGTGTTCCCAGCTGGGACAAGACTGATGGTGTGGTCACCATTCATGTGCCGGATCAACCGCCCATTGAGACCCGCCTGACCGAAGGTGAAAACCGTCGCACATTGTGCGCCATTGCCAGACTCGTAAACGAAAACGGCGCAATTAAAGTCGAGCGAATTAACCAGTACTTCAAAGGCCAGGACGAAATGGACCGGGCATTTGGCTGGGGATTTCGCTGGAGCGCCGGTTCTAAATAACACAGCAACAAAGGAAACAGGTATGAGCTTTTTCGACAAAGTTAAAGGTGCCATTAACTCAGGCCGTGACGAACTGACCCGCCAGGTTGGCCGTTTCAAAAACAAAAAATTCATGCAGGGCACCGTTGCTGTATGTGCCCGTATTGCCGTATCGAGTGACGGCGTAAGTTCGGAAGAAAAGCAGAAAATGATGGGCTTTCTGCGCTCTTCAGAAGAGCTGAAGGTCTTCGATACCAATGAGGTGATTGAGTTCTTCAATAAACTGGTTTCAAGCTTCGATTTCGATGTTGAAATCGGCAAGGGCGAAACCATGAAATACATCCTGGCGCTGAAAGATCAGCCTGAGGCCGCTCAGCTGGCCTTACGTGTTGGTATTGCCGTTGCGAAAAGTGACGGTAACTTCGATCAGGACGAGAAACTGGCCTCCCGCGAGATCGCTATCGCGTTGGGCTTCGACCCGGCTGAATTTGGCCTCTGATCCACATCCCTAAGGGTAAAATATGGTTTCCACACACATCGGCTTCCCGACTGAAACGGTCATTGTTTTTATTGCGCTTTCAGTCGGTGCCATCTTTATTGACCTGTTTATGCACCGTGATGACAAGCCTATTTCGCTGAAGAGTGCGGCGCTCTGGTCCGTATTCTGGGTTGTGGTTGCGATGGCATTTGCCGGTTTCCTCTATATCCACCACGGTGCTGAGGTTGCCAGTCTGTTTGTTACGGGTTATGCGCTGGAGAAAGTGCTGTCGGTCGATAACCTGTTCGTCATGATGGCCATCTTCTCCTGGTTCGCCGTTCCGGATCGTTATCGCCACCGTGTTCTCTACTGGGGGATCATTGGTGCCATTGTCTTCAGGGGCATCTTTGTCGCCATCGGTACGAGCCTGCTGAGTCTGGGGCCGTATGTTGAAGTTGTCTTCGCTATTATCGTTGCCTGGACAGCGGTCATGATGCTTAAAAGCGGTGATGACGATGATGAAATTGAGGATTACTCCCAGCATCTGGCTTACCGCATGGTTAAACGCTTCTTCCCTATCTGGCCGAAGCTCAGAGGGCATGCCTTCCTGCTTAACCAGAAGGAAGTGGATGCTGAACTGGCGAAACCAGAAAACAGCGATGTCACCATTGGCCGTGGTAAAAAAGCGGCGCTGTATGCGACCCCGCTGTTCCTGTGTGTGGCTGTGGTTGAACTCTCGGACGTAATGTTCGCGTTTGACTCGGTACCGGCAATCATTGCCGTCAGTCGTGAACCGCTTATCGTCTATAGTGCCATGATGTTTGCTATCCTGGGCCTGCGTACTCTGTACTTTGTCCTTGAGGCACTGAAACAGTACCTGGTTCATCTGGAGAAGGCCGTTATCGTGCTGCTGTTCTTCATCGCGGCAAAACTCGGCCTGAATGCGACCGATCACATCTGGCATCATGGTTACAGCATCGCGGCAACAACCAGCCTGTATGTTGTACTGGGTGTACTGGCGCTGGGCATTCTCGCAAGCGTCATGTTCCCGGGCAAACCTGAATCTGAGGAAAAGGGGAGTTAATCCCCTTAAGTGTTAACCTGAACAATTACTAATCGAAGAGGTTATTTTATGAGTGTTTCTCTTTCCAAAGGCGGGAACGTCTCCCTAAGTAAAGCAGCTCCGTCAATGAAAAACGTCCTGGTGGGCCTTGGCTGGGATGCGCGTTCAACAGACGGTCAGGACTTTGACCTGGATGCTTCAGCATTCCTGCTGGCCTCAAACGGCAAAGTGCGCGGCGATTCAGATTTCATCTTCTATAACAACCTGACGTCATCCGACGGTTCCGTAACGCACACCGGCGATAACCGCACCGGTGAGGGCGATGGTGATGATGAATCGCTGAAAATTAAACTGGACGCCGTCCCGTCTGAAGTTGACAAGATCATCTTCGTTGTGACCATCCACGATGCTCAGGCTCGTCGCCAGAGCTTTGGTCAGGTATCCGGTGCGTTTATTCGTCTGGTTAATGACGATAACCAGACTGAAGTTGCTCGCTACGATCTGACCGAAGATGCGTCCACTGAGACTGCCATGCTGTTCGGCGAGCTGTATCGCCACAATGGTGAGTGGAAATTCCGCGCAGTAGGTCAGGGTTATGCTGGTGGTCTGGCATCTGTATGTGCTCAGTACGGCATTAACGCGTCCTGATCAAAAAGTAACTTTTCTACCCGGGGCTGTTAATGCAGCCCTCATTCAACTGTTTGCAGGAGCTAAAAATGGCAGTTTCTCTCGTAAAAGGCGGCAATGTATCTCTGACCAAAGAAGCACCAACCATGAATGTTGCTATGGTTGGCCTAGGCTGGGATGCCCGTGTAACCGATGGTCAGGGTTTTGACCTGGACGCTTCCGTGTTCGCAGTAGGCGAAGACGGTAAAGTGTTGTCAGATGCGCATTTCATTTTCTTCAATAACAAAACCAGCCCTGATGGCGCGGTAGAGCACCAGGGCGACAACCGTACCGGTGAAGGCGACGGCGACGATGAGCAGGTCAAAATCGATCTGACCAAAGTCTCAGCAGATATCAAAAAACTGGTGTTTGCCGTTACCATCTATGATGCAGAAGCGCGTAAACAAAACTTCGGCATGGTGAGCAACAGCTTCATGCGCGTTTACAACAACGACAACGGCACGGAAATTGCCCGTTTCGATCTGTCTGAAGATGCCTCAACCGAAACCGCTATGGTCTTCGGTGAACTGTATCGTCATGGCGCTGAGTGGAAGTTTAAAGCTGTCGGTCAGGGCTTTGCCGGTGGCCTGGCGGCTCTTGCCTCCCAGCACGGCGTTAACATCTAAAATAACGCTGAATCATACCCCGGCAATGCCGGGGTTTTTTTTGGTTGCGATCCGCTATCAGGAGGGGGGGGGCAGAAAGGGTTCGGGAATCTCAGAAAGCAGAGAGATGTTAATTCTGACGTGAGCCTTTTAAAGGCAGGAAACGGATTTTTCTCTGGTTGCTGGTTAAAGCCTGTATTCCGTGCCTTATATCAACAGCATGCCCCTCTGATATATGTTACGTTTGCGACTTATGAAGGCACGGGTTCTGGAAGATAAAATACCCGACCAATGGAAATTCCAATTCAACAGGTATAGAAACTTCAACGTGATGAAATATGGTGTCACACCATATATACGCCTCACCAGAAATCCAGCGTCCTGAACTAAGCCAGGGGAACCTATATAAACGCTGCGCTTTAAAATAATCAAAAATCAGGAGAGTTAATGTGAATCTACAATCCGGACAAAACATACCACTTCAGCAATCTGCGATCAGGCTGAATCTTCAGTACCCTACCAAATCCGGCTTTAAAGGCGAACCCGATACCTGCCTGTTCCTGCTTAATGCTCAGGGAAAGGTCAGCGGCGATTCTGACTTTATCTTTTACAATAATCTGTCTTCTCCTGAAGGGGCAGTAAAGCTCGTTACCGGTTCTCAGCAGTCCAGCATTGAGATAGCACTGGATCGTGTTCCTGCGAACATCAGTAAAATTGCAATCACAGTTGTCATTGATGGTGAAGATACCATCAGTGGGCTCAGTTCGTTGAGCATGCAGGCTCAAGGAATCGCTGAGTTCCAGGCTGAGACTCAGGGCCGCAGTGAGAAAGCAATTATCCTGGGTGAAGTATATCGGCACAATGGCGCCTGGAAGCTTCGTGCGCTCGGGCAGGGTTTCAACGGTGGTCTTGAGCCTCTGGCCATTAGCTATGGCGTTGATGTCGCACAGCCAGCTCCGCAGCCAGCAAAGCCTGCTCGTATCAGTCTGGAAAAGAAACTGGAAACCAGATCTCCGCGCCTTGTAAGCCTCGCTAAAAAAGCCTCGGTCAGTCTTACTAAAAATAAACTGGACACCCTTGAGGCAGCGGTTGCATTTGTACTTGACGCATCCGGCTCAATGAGTGGCCAGTTCAGTAAGGGTAACGTTCAGTCTGTGCTGGACCGCATCGCCGTTCTTGCCGCCCAGTTCGACGACGACGGTGAAATGGATGTCTGGGGATTTGGAGAGAAGCATAAGAAGTATCCAAACGTCACACTGGACAACCTGGACACATATATTCAGTCCATTCGCGGGGCTGGAAAGCGTTCAGCCTGGGAGAACCTGCCGGGCCTCGGAGGGACAAACAACGAGCCTCCTGTGATGGAAGAAATAGTCGACTACTTTAAGGACTCGAAAATCCCGGTGTATGTTGTATTTATTACCGATGGCGGGATCAGCAAGACCCGGGCGATTAAAGATGCAATCCGGCGTTCTGCCAACTACCCCATCTTCTGGAAGTTTGTCGGCCTGGGTGGTTCAAGCTACGGTATCCTCAAAAATCTGGATGACTTTACTGACCGCCGGGTTGATAACACCCACTTCTTTGCCATGGATGATTTCGGTTCGATTAGCGATGAAAAGTTATATGATAATCTACTGGAAGAATTCAGACCGTGGATCGATGAAACAAAAAGGTTAGGCATCCTTTAATACGCACAGTTTGAGCTTGGTTGAATGAGCTCTACAGCAGCTTAATACTGTAGAGCCTTTGTTCATTGGAAATCGTACAGGGAGGCGCATATGGACCGCATCAAGTACCTGAAATGGATAGCTGAAGAATCACCAAGTACGGCTCAGCAGCTGGTGGCCTGGTTAAACAGAGCAAGGCACTATACGCCCGACATGAAAGAGCATCAGGCAGGTGTACAGATTCAAGAAAAGGGGATTGTTGTAGGGCTTAGACAAAGTACTAATCGTTATCATGGAGATTGTCTGACCATACATGTGGTACGGCTTCCGGAAGAAATACAAAACAAGGGATGGTTTAAGTCTTTTCTGAAGCTTTGCTGTGAATCGAATCCCTGGTGCGATGTTGTAATAGAAGACGTGAAAAACCCATATTTATTAAGCTTTTGTAAGAAACTAAACTTTACTGTATTAGATGAATTTTACCCGAATACTTACATAGTAAACACAGATGCCATTATGAGTTTACCTATCCCACCCTTAGGGAGATACGAAACCTATCTTTATTAAACCTGCGAACCTTTACCGGTTGCGTGGGGAGCGGATGGACTTCGGCTAAAGAAAAATCACATCGTCTATTTTGACCAGAAAAAGCTAATCTGCTTGATGTAATGCAGAAACGCATTACATTAATATCTTCTCCCAACAATCACCTGAACAATTCCCTGATTGCTTTTCACCTCATACCAGTGCTGGCTCATAGTTAGTCCTTAAGCAAATTTGTTATCGGAATAAAGAACGAAGCCAGCCTCATCGAGGCGCATAACCTTCTTCCCTTAACGCCTGTTGTAATTTTTCAATTGCGCTTTTCATTACCCAGGCTTCTTCGTCACTCACAGCACAGCCACGAAGATCGCTCCAGCTCAGACGTTTAACTAATTGAGCAAGGGCCATAGTTTCATTCTCATCAAGCTGCAAACTCAGTGTCTCAATACCTTCCACTATCTAACCTCCCTTATACTGAAAAATGGCGCTTTATTTCTGACCAGATGCCGAAGCCTTGAATGCGGCCGGAACTGCCGTTGTTTCTACTTTACAGAAATGGAATTAAAAAGTGGTGGTGCTGGGCACGTTTCTTTTCCAGTCGGGGTTTAAGCCAGAGCCGAAACTCATTCAACTTCTCAGCAGCCAAAACCGCTTCAACGGGGAAAACTTTATATTTACCCTGCTGCTGAGGTTCACCCAACCATCGCCTGATGGCTCCGTCAGTCCATAAACGAGTCTCTTTGAGCCTGGTTACAGTGACCCATTTCCTGGACCATTCATCAAATTGTCGCTGGCGATCCCGATAACGTTGTTCTTCCTGCTGACGAAGCCAGTCACGATCAACAGCGAATTTTCGGTATCCAACAAAGAGCCCTTGTACTTTGGCCATGACAACATTCCGGTTTGCTTAGAACTGTTCAGACAGACATGTCAGGGATAAAGCTGAAGAAAAAGGTACAACGAAGAATAACCAAGACATAGGCCTGCCGGGTAAGTGGTGCGGTGCACAGGACTGTCGGAAAGTACGCTCAGAGAGGGTCGTTTAAGCATGATGCACCACCGCCAGCCAGCCTTAATAATGGTAATGTACCACTGGGTTACCAGACAGACCAGTAACGCATCAAACATAAAACTGTTTTTTAAAAAACGTCAGGAACGTAGCCTGACCTTTTAACCAGTGGTGTAAAAAACATACAGATTGCTCTGAGGTATGAGGTTCAGCAACTAGCCTTGTCGACGCAGAAACATTAAGTAATCAATAGCAGCTATCGCAAACAATGGTGAAAACCACCACGTGCTTTTCAACAAGCCAAGCGGCAGAAAGAGTACAGTTGCCATCGAATAAACAAAAACACGAACCATACCATCTGTAATAAACATAGGCTATTTGCAATCTGAGGTTGGATTGTAGATTTTAGTTAGAAATGGATCAAAGTCCGTTTTGTGCAAAACTTGGTTGACAACCCTCTTTTGGAAGATGTGCCGTTTCGTGCAAAAGTTGGTTGGAGGCCAAGATGGCAGAGTTCGTAGGTTCGGCTGCTTCGCAAGCTGATTTCATTTGGAAGAACGCGGAAGACCTGTGGGGGGGGATTTCAAGCATACCGACTTCGGCAAGATCATTTTGCCGTTTACTCTGCTGCGTCGATTGGAGTGCGCACTGGAGTCTACACGGGAAGCATCGCTCGATAGCCAACCAGCCACGATTGAGTTCTTAGAAGCAGAGTTCAGTGTTGATTTCGATGCGCTGCTATCTTGACCGCCAATCAGACCCGCATGGTTCAGGTTTGTGTATGAGAGTCCCCAAATGGCTGTAGTTCTAACCAAAGCCTTGATTGAAGCCGGCCGCGCCGGAAATAGTGGGTACAGAAAAGGCAGTTGCTTGCGCTGGGCGTAAGTTACCCGCCGAAAAGCGGCTGGATCGAACGACTGATCGGCACTGAGGTATCTGACGAGCAGTACGAACGCTTTCTGGGGCACAGCACGAGCAAGCAGGCTGAACAGATCCTACGCGGAGAGCAGCCAGCCAAGGGGCTTCAGTATGCAAAGCGAGCGAAGAAGCTCGCTTCTGAAAGAAAAGCCACAATTGATCTGGATAACGAGCACCTGTCTGAAATCGAAAAGTATCGGTAGCCCTAGACTTTTAGCCGCTGAAGATCTCTTAGATACCATTGGTGAAACTTGCTGAAGTCAGCCTTCTGTTTCTCTACCGTGCTGTTATAGATCGCATCACTGGTAACCGCACAAGCAGTCCAGCCAGCCTCATAGACGAAGCGAGTAGCTATCGGTGACTTCTTCGGGGTGCTATCCCAGCGGTTTTTGAGCCACCGCGCAAGCCCTTCATCAAGAGGGACCACCAGATTTAGCTGCTGTTTTGTGCGAGTGATACCGACATAAAACAGCCGACGTTCCTCCTCGATTTCCTCTTCGGCCGGAGGGGTGTTCATCGATGTGCGAACGCTGTAAACATCATCGGGTTTGCCGCCAGGAAATTCCTGCTCATTCAGCCCGATCAGTATTACGTTATCCCACTCCAGCCCCTTGGAACCATGCAGTGTGGAAAGGATGAAGGGATCGCAGTCAGTAGCAGCCTCGCCTGGATTCAAGATAAGGTTTAAAAACGTGCGGGAATCGATCTTACTGGAGTCAAGTAGCTCCCCGATCCTCACGACCCCTCGTTGCTGGTCGTTCGATCCAGTGCGAGTTACACCCTCAGAGCCAACACTATCAATGAAACCCTCCATACTCAGGCGTCGTAACACATCGATAGCAGGCGTTTCCTCTCCGTCTTTCTGGCAGATAGTGGCGAGCCTGCCCAGCCGATCTTTTTGGTATTGTGCGCCCTCGAATAACTGACCTAGAGCAGACCATAGGTCGGCGTGCGGAGCCATCAATCCACTGAGCGCCGCTTTGAATTGCCCTTTCTGCCATCTAAAACCAGCCTCCTTCAGAAAGCCGTAAACAATCGCTTGTTTGTTGGGATGGTTTTCCAGTAGCCGCAGATCGCCGTACACAGACAGCAAGACGCCAACTACCAGTATCCCGATTTCGGTGCGGGTGTGTAATGAGCTTGAACCATTGAGGTAGCGATAAGGTAGCCCACACAGGCGTAAAGCAATTTCCGCCTCAGCAAGGTTCGCCTTAGTGCGGGACAATATGGCTTGTGTTCCACTGCTCACCGAGAGGTTTGATAGCACCTTGGATAGGCAGTTATCAAAGTGCAATCTGACCTCTGTTTTGGGGGTGCTAGGATGACTGACACAAAGCTTGGTCAGCTTTGTAGAGTTGCGCCGAATTACCGAGTTAGCCATCAAGGAAAGCTCATGGCCAAATCTGAACGTGCATGACAGTTGAAACACCTTCGTATTCGGGTAGTGCCTTTCAAACAGTCCGCCGATAAAGTCTGGTCGAGCACCACGCCACTCATAAATACACTGGTTAACATCACCAACAGCCATAACCGACGTATCCGACTTAGATAGCAAGCGGGTCATGTCATGCTGTATCAGGTTAACGTCCTGATATTCATCAACAATGATGTGCTTGAAGTGGGCACCAAGGCTGCTGTCATTACGCAACAGTGCGACAGCCTCAATCAAACAGTCATCAAAGGTTCGCAGACTGTTTTCCTCCAGCAGCTCACAATAGCGGCCATAGGCGTGAATAAACTCCCGTTTGATGTTGCTGAACGTTGGATCATTGGCAGCATCAACAGGAGTTACGGCCGCCGCCCGGCAGCGAGCAATAAACAGCTCGAAGTTTTCAATTTCATTGGGGTCAATATAATTCGCCTCATGGTCAAAGCCATAGCGGTAGGCTTGCTTTACCAGTTGCTCATAGCGGTAGTCGCTTGGAGTAATGAGGTCTTTCTTCTTGATTATCTGTTGGCGTTCTCCGTAACCAACAATCTTTAAGGCCAAGCTGTGGAACGTGCGGATTTCTGGAATCACGCTCGACATCAGTGCCGTCTTCAAGTTCTCCGTGAAGCTCACCTGCGCCGACTTGTTGTACATCAGGATCAGAATGGAGCGAGGATCAGTTCCCGTCTTGACCAGCCGCTCAACGCGCTTTACAAGTGTGGTTGTTTTCCCGCTACCAGGTACGGCTTTTACCAACGCATGTCCGGTGTCATGGCTGACAATACTTTTCTGCTCCCAAGTCAGTCTTTTGGTCATGCCTTAACCTTGTAATTGGCGCACTGACGGGCCTCGGTGTAGGGAACGATCTTTGCCTTACTGTGACATTGCAGATAGCCATCCTCCCATCGGCCTGCTTGCTCGCACATAATGCAGTTGGGAAATAGTGAATGAGGATCGGCGTGACGGATAAAAGCTCGTAAGTTATCAGCCAGCTCAGCGGCCCCTAACGATCTAGGCCATGTGTTCACGTCAGAATTGATTGTTAAATCCACTTCAGCGAGCGGCATCGTTTGTTCGTTGAGTCGGCCGGAACCACTTAAACTCCAGACAGACATATCCACGTTACCTACTGAGCAGACGCCGCTACAGGTGTCCACAGATTGAAACGGGGGAAGCCAGTTGAATACTCTCAGGATCTTCTCCTTGATCGAGTAGGCCCCGGTAAGCAACATCTGAATATCAGAGGCAGATTGGACCTTAAACTCAAGAATCGGGATACCGGCTTCGATCTTGTCTTGAGAGCAGGGGTGTGTGACACAAATCTCTACGTAGCAACGCCTTTCGCCAGTCGTATCATACAACATCACGTCTGGTCGCAGCCCTGTGACCTTATCGTGTTTTTCCAGCTCTGCCTGATCGAAAAATTGAGTCAAGTTGTAGCGTGCAGGCACGGATTTTACGCACTGACGTGCTTCGTCTCTAACCAAGGCTAAACGAGAACCATTACAGGCAACCCGGCGCTCCAGCTCAAGGCTAATAGGCATTTCACGGCTGAGAGCTTGTTGGTAGCGATAGAAGAATGCTTCTTTGCCGCACTTGTGAAGATAGGTTTCAAGGGCACAGCATTCTTCCGAATGGCGAAAGTGCTTAGCGTTGAACTCGCCCATTACCGGGGTCAGGGGGCTCTTACAACCTGGGCAGGTGTAAGTATGTGAGCGCAGGGCAGCGCCAATGTGCGTGAGGGTGCCCTCGCCGTCTAGCGCGTAAGCGTATTGTATTGAGCTGGATTGAGTTGTCATGACTGCGTATCCTCCCAAAAAAATCCAGCTAAGAACAGACCTTACGGCAGGCAAATGGTAAGTAGTGCTTCTTGAAGCAGTCGAGTGTACAGCGGCTCAGTGAAAAAGCTAATCGCCCGCTCAACAACCTAGTGATACTGGTGCAGATTCGACAATGAGTTAATGCCCGGAGAGCATCTGCAAGACTTCTAGCTGGAAGGCATTCCAACCAGCCCTCGCTTCTGAAAAGCCGTCAGGAAACGGTAAAATCCAACCAAGTGAGCAACTTCACTTGATCAAAGATCTAAGGCTAGAATGATGGAATTCCAACCTTAGTTTGCAAATAGCCTAAACATATAACTTCCTCTGAGGATTTAAAAGAATTCTCAGATGTCTTGAAAGCTACTTTTTAAACTTTCTCATTCTGAGAAGCATATTTAATTTTGCTGCGTCTGCTCGTGCTGCTGCTACAGAAAGGGCTTTATGCAGTGAAACTACCACGACAAACAAACAGAACATCGACCAGAATCCATCCATTTCGTTTACCTAATCGTTGAGGTTTTTATTCGGGATATCTGGCTAAATAGGACTACACAGATACCCAGTTAAACCCCCCGCTTACATAACACTCCGGTTCCTCACCAGACGTTTTATTCTATCGCGGTCTGTGGTTATCAGAAGCTGCATAAACCGGTTATTTAGTCCGTTACGCGAAAATTATTGAGGATCCGGGCTGTTAAACTGTTCTTCCTCTTTCGCTTCCGGAGAAAAGGGGAGGTGTCACCCTGCGGCCGGGTAGTGAAAGGGATTTGACGTAATTCAGGCGAAGGGCGAACAAGACCGCAAAGGACGCCCGGGCGACCGGATACCTGCCGGGTTGTGCGAAGTAAAAACCGGAAGCAGTGATAACACAAACAGGCCCCTACAGCGTAAGGATTGTGATGGACGATAAAGAGCAATTTACGAATCTTGTGGCAAAGCATGCCTCCGGACTCACCGAAGAGCAGCTGGCCGGTTACGATGCCTGTTCCCTGGATGGTGAATGCGTCACGCCTTCATACGAGGTTTTCCGGGGGTATCGTACCCGCCATACCCTGGATGAATTTCTGGAGATGGCCATATCGCTGAATGCCATCCACCCGGATGAATATTTAACGGATATGCTGCTTAAGCCTCATGAGGTGATCGGCGCTCTGGCCGATGAAGGCGACCAGCTGAACAACGCCACCCCGGTTTATTTCTTCCCGGATACCGGCGTCTATGCAGCGGCCGTCAGTGAAACCCGGGTGCTCGATGCCTGGCTTTGCTGGCCATGCTACCCGGCGAACTGGTAACGCGGCCGTTGGAATTGCACCGGCAGGATACGAATTTAACCGACCCCGTGGCGGGAAGGTTATCACAATTGCATGTCCTCATCCCTCAAGCCCCCTGCCAGGCCCTAACGTGCTGTCAGGCTTCGCCTGATTCCCGATCTGCGCCGGTACTTCAGCCGATAACTTTTTGTTTTCTTTTTATTTTCTCCCCATTTCCTCAAAGTTCGCGGGCGGCGTGGACAGGGCACCATTGCCGCATGTGGGGTCTTAATAAGGGCAGGGTGGTCAGGTTTGCTCGATGCCGGGGGTAGGCCCTACCCTTTATGGGATGAGGACATGCAATTCACTAAATTAATCGACAGCACCGGTGGTGACTTATCTGTAACGGGTCAGTTTTGATACGGGGAATGTTTCAGGGTTAAGATCTGGAATCATAAAAATATACGCTCCCGTTCAGGACATACGACTTGAAATGGATAATGCCATTAAAGGAATTCCAGCCTTTCGTCGATAACAGTTTCTGACCATCGCCATAACCATGTCATGGAGGAGACTAACCGTGTTTCAGAGGTGAGCTGGTGCCTGGCAAAACATACAAACTCAAATATCAGGAAGCGAGTTTAGTTGTTTATAACATGCAGCCGTGTAACTGATTAGGTACCGGCAAAAGGAGGAAATAATGTTTGAAAACTACGTTTGTAAAATCTATGTAAGCAATGATCCTCATTTTAGTAGCCATCTCGAAGCAACTGCGTTTGGTTTCGATAATGGTCAGCAGCAAAAGATTCTCACCGCAGCCCATGTTGTTACCAATGCTCTTGGAAAAATTTATCCCGTCAGCAATACACTTAAACTTTACGTCAAATTTCTTAACCATCAAGGACTGGTGAACGAAGAGCCTGTTCTAGTCGATTTCATTCTCAATGAGGCTAATGACAGGGCAGACTTTAAAGACGGCATTCCGTTTGTTGACAGTGCAGAAATCGTATTACCAGCTGGAATACAACAGCCTGTAAGTAGTTACTTTAAGGTCCTGGCTCCCGCAGCTGGCATGGGTACATTGGGTGTCGGATATCCAATGAATGAGACAACAATTTCGACATTCCCTGGTGAAGTTTCAGGCATTTGGCCTTTAAATTGCTCAAATCATTCTCCCCAACATCTCACAACTCGCTTTGTAATAGCACATTTCAACACCGATGGTTGCTCTGGTGGACCCTATGTCGTCTCCGAGAATGACGAGCATTTTGTCATTGGAAGTCTGGTTGGAATAATGTCTGGAACCTGCCCAGATTCAAATCCACACATGTCTGTTCAGTCCGCTACTGATTTTTAGCAAAGTCAGTTCCAAAATGACGCTGGCACGATAGTTATTTTGGGTCTGCCCGATATGGCGTCTGCCCTTACTAACAGCAACAGCATTGAAACTGACAAACATGAACTCGAAAGTGCCACAATAGTAAGTCATGATTTCTTCATCACTTTTATGGTGCTCTTTTTCACCTATCACACAGCAAGTTATGAATACGAGGCCTGTAATGGACGCTACCGAAACTGAAGAGCTCGAAAAAATTCGCAAGAAGGCAATGGATGAAGTTACAAGTGCTCTTCAGGCGCTTGAAAATAAGTTCCCGGGTATTACTGAGGGCGCAGCAGCTTTGGCGGGGTCAGGCGTAGGCGCAGCGGCTTCCTTCGGTGCTCTCTATACGCTTGGTACAACGGGAGTGTCAGCAGCAGGCATAACCTCCGGGCTCGCTACAGCAGGGTCTATCGTCGGTGGCGGTATGGTTGCAGGCATTGCGGTATTGGCCGCACCTGTAGCTGTGTTAGGGATTGGCGGGTACGCGATAGTGAAACACAAAAAAAATGCGAAACTGACAGCCGCCCTTAGTCAGGCCATCCAAAAGCTCTACGAAGTTCAGGAAAGGTTGATGTCGAATGCGGAATATTTTAAGGCAGAAATTGCTGGCATCAAGGCAACAATCGACATGCTTACTAAGAAAGCTCCAAAAGGTAGCCTGGTCGCGGTGAGGTAAACACATGAGTCAGTCTCCTTATGATGATGAGTTCAGGGCCATCCGTTATATTCAGCTCCGTGGTCAGGATATCGCGAACGCTCACGAGACAATTAACAGTGATATAGAGAGCCTTAAGGCACAGTTGACCGGGCTAATCAGCGGCACTGAACTTGATGAAGCGGAGCATCTGGCGCTTAAAGAACATCATCTGCGAGAAATGACCCCTTCAGATACTGCCATGCATTCTACTGGTCTCAAGACTATATATAGCGAGGCTAACCAGCGTGTATGCGGTGATATTGGACTGGCCACAATACTCTCCACGGATGACTTGGCTGTTGTAGATGCCCGGATCCAGAATCATATTAAAGAATTTAATGATCGCTACGCACTCGACGCCTGGGATTATGCTATTGCCTGCGGATGCGGGCTCATAGCATCCATGCTGGATTTACTTTGCGTCAGAGCCCCGCCAAAACCTACGGTGAGCTTTACGGCAGAAGTGGATGGTATTTTCAATAAACAGGTGCAGAAAGCCTTCAATGCCATTTTGCCGGAGGACCTGAGTACAAAACTCTCAGATTTGTTCCCTATAGGGGCACCAGACAGTTCGATCAGCAGCGATTTAGTGGGTGCGGCCGGTGGCGTTTTGTCTCCCACAAATCACCGCTTAAGAGCTTTGTCACACGATCCCGTACTGGGCATTATTTTCGGTATAAAGGATATGCTGAACGGGACCTGTACGGTGGTTCAGAATGGACAGATCGTGGTTTATCCTTCCAGTAAAGGCGTTACAGACGAAACCAATATTTTCAGGCTCATCGCCAGAATGTTTGGACACCTGGCATCGGATGTTAATGCCCCCTCAGCAAAAGGAAACCGTGGCATGGGGTTACCGGCTCCTTTTATGGGGCTACTTCGTATGCTTGAGGGGATCCCTGTGGGGAGTTCTAACTTCGGCAAACAAATAGAGTACATGTATGTCAACGGGTATGACTTTCGTCAGTTTATCGTGACAAGTATTCCGATGAGCATAATGGAAGTTTTGATGCGGGTTTTCTATGTGGCGAAACAGGTATCGCTGGGAAAAGGAGCTTTTGGGGAGACCTTACTGGATACCATGCCGTTGCGGCTAAATCCACGCTTCCGGATGATGCTTGCCCTGGGTTATGGAACTTCCAGTGCTGTTAACGCAGGTAAAATGTATATCACCGGCAATATTCTCAATGCGAATTACGCCTCCTGGATGGGGTTGGCCTGGAATGGTTTTCACTCACTCAAGTGGTCCCTTTATCAGCGACACTTAAAGCTTTGGGCCGGTATTGAAAAGGCAGAACTGGAACGGCTTCAGAACAATATAGACAGCATCGAGGCATTGACCATCATAGCAGGAAACTTGCCAGTCAAGTAACATTCACCGGAGCACCTCCGGAACCCCATAGCCCACCAGCTGCTAAAAATGTCTGCCTTTGCTTTTAATACTCTCTCTGCCTCCTCCCCGAGGCAGAGAGTAGCTCGTAGTTATTTATACAGCTCACAACAGGGCCATAAGATACTCCGCTTCTCGTTTACCGATGATCCTGATCTGTCAGCTCTCTTACCGGATGCTGTACGAGCGTAACGGCTTATTATTGATAGTTCTCTCATATCAAACCTCATAAAGATTTATGCTGCCACTTAGTAACAGCCTAAAGGTTGTACTCTCTATTTAACAGCTTTTAGGCTGTTAATTTGATATTACAGCTTTTAGGGTGTATGTTTAGAAAACAGCGTACAAGGTGTATCAGAGGAACTACTGAGGCCAGCTTATGATCAATAATGATTACCCGTTAAACACGCTCAACCAGTTGCGTCCCTTGCTCATTGGTTTTCGCAAGGCGAATGGCCTGACGCAAAAAGACCTGTCCGAAAGGTTAGGGGTCACTCAACAGACATACTCACGTCTGGAAGCCAACCCTGCCAGTGCGAGCATTGAACGGCTATTCAAGGTGTTTTCTATCCTGGGCGTAAAAATCAGCTTCTCCTCGACAACCGCCTCTTCAGAGGGGAAGCAGACGGAAGAAATGCTTAAATCAAACTCACCTGCACGACAGGAGAAATGGTAACGATATGAGCCGGAAACAGCAGCGTCTGGCAATCTGGATGAACGGAATCAAAGTCGGATACTGGGAAAAAAGTAAAGGGGTAGACAGCTTACAATACCTTCCTGACTGGAGTGCAGACGAACAGGGAAGGCCGCTGTCATTGTCCCTTCCTTTTACTCCCGGGAACCAGGTCTGGCGTGGAAATGTGGTACGTGACTATTTTGATAATTTACTCCCGGACAGCGAAGGCATACGCAGACGTCTGGCAATGCGTTACAAGGCCGATAGCCTGGAGCCTTTTGATCTTCTGACGGAGCTGGGAAAAGACTGCGTGGGCGCGATACAGCTGCTTCATGACGGAGATGAACCCACAGATTTATATTCCGTGAAGTATCACCCGCTTACTGAATCAGAAATTGCGGCAACTTTGCGTAATACCACGGAGACATTGCTACCGGGCAGGCCAGAAGATAACGACGACTTACGTTTATCTATTGCCGGTGCTCAGGAGAAAACAGCCCTACTGTGGCATGAAGATCGGTGGTGTATGCCGGAGGGTAATACACCAACGACGCATATATTCAAGCTACCGCTCGGACTTGTGGGGAACATGAAAGCCGACATGCGCTCGTCGGTTGAAAATGAATGGCTCTGCTCGGTACTTCTCGAACAGTACGGGCTCCCCGTGGCAAGAACGCAGATTGCTCACTTTGAAGATCAGAAAGCGCTGGTGGTAGAACGTTTTGACCGAAAATGGTCAGGAAACGGACAATGGATCATTCGTTTACCCCAGGAGGATATGTGTCAGGCCCTGGGCATTTCGCCATTACGAAAATATCAGGCGGACGGCGGGCCAGGTATATCGGAAATTATGGAAGTTCTGAGTAATTCAGACCGTGCTGAGCGTGACAAAGCGCAGTTTTTTATGACGCAGATAGTTTTCTGGATGATGGCCGCAACAGATGGCCACGCTAAAAATTTCAGTATTTCTATTGGGCCACAGGGACGTTATCACCTTACACCACTCTATGATGTGTTGTCGGCATGGCCGGTGATCGGTCATGGGAACAATCAGATATCCTGGCAGAAGTGCAAACTGGCGATGGCCGTACGTGGCAGTAGCAACTATTACCAGATATATCGAATACAACGACGCCACTGGATCAGGCATGGTGAGATAACCGGCCTGAGTAAACAGCAGACAGAGGCGATGATAGAGGAAATCATCGCCAGAACCCCGGGTGTCATTGAACGTGTTAGCGGGCTTCTTCCGGACCAGTTCCCCCAGCAGCTTGCGGAAAGTATTTTTGATGGAATGAGGCAGCAATGCAGGCGCCTGGCTGAGAAATGACAGCCGCAATTTATAGTGTGCATGTTTTCAGAATAGCTGATGTAAGCGTGAGGATTCAGTATGACTGAAGAACAAAAAAGAATAGAGCGGGCTATTGAGTTGGCTTGTCGTTACGGCGGAACCGATGAAATGCATCATCTGCAATGGGTCGTGGATCAGATGGTAAGAGAACTTGCTGGAGAACGTTATGCACAGATTGTAGCAGATGCCACCAGCGGAGAAGATGGGCCTGATACTTACAAATGGAGTGTTGGGATCGCGCCTTAGCATCTGTCAGTCTGGGGATGAAAACGTACTTAACATCCAGCGAATTCCCAGACTTCACATTAAGACTAGAGTAACGGCCGCAATCACGTGAGAGAAAAAAATGGCAATTTTAGCAATCATTGCAGTTATCGCCCTGGGTGGGTACGCCTGCGGGTTTATTAAAGCCCGTGAGCTGAGCGCTTTGCGTAAAGAAATGAAACTATACGTGGATCGCATGGAAGCGGCGGAGCTGGACTTACACGCAATCAGAAGTGTAGCGGAGCACCGGTTGCACGGTGCAGGTAAACAGTTTGCCGACCTTTACAGCCGTATCGACGGTGCAACTGTGACGCTGACACCCGAAGATCAGCTGTTACTGGCAACGATGCCATTTAATATTCAGGATGTAGAAGACATCGTAAACGAGCGCGGTCCAAAGACAATTAGCGGCCGTCCATTCTGGGAAGTTGAGCCAGGCCCGCATGACTATGAATATGGCCCGCAATATCCGTATTTCCCAGACCAGCGCTAGGAAGAGATCAAGATGAGAGAGCCAAGACCCCGCCATACCTTGCAGGTCATTCGAGTGCCTTCTCTGGAGGTTCAGGATCTGGGGCTGACCAGCTTTGATAGCTGGCTTGACGAGAACGGTTATGACAAAACGAATGCCAGAAATAACCGTACCATCTGGGCGAGAGAAGGCGGATGGCATCTGAAACGTTGCAGAAATCTGGAAACTGGCACGGACGATTTCTGGTTTATCGCTTTCGATGGTAAAGGCGGAAAGATATACCCGCTGAAAACCCAAAGAGACTACCGGGCTGCATATCGTAAGCTGGAAGCAGAAGGTTATGCACCTGCGGTCATCGAGCAAATGACCACAGGCGCAGCATATAACCTGGCCTATCCACGTTCCACCCTAAAACAAGCTGAGACGGCCACCAGCGAACCAAAGCGGAAACCTGACGTAGATGGGGTCGTGTCAGAAAACGGAATCTATGGTCACTCCCGTTTTTGCAACACCGATTTTGACGACAAGTTGGCTTGCTTGAATCTATCCGGCGTCTGAATGGGATTTTATTCCCGCGCCTTGATGAGTTCCGCGCCTGATGAACCTCCAGAAAATATACGGCTTCAATGAGCCTTTCCGTTTTACAGGTTCCTCAACAGGCCGGTGGGCCGTTAGTATCATCAATATCAGTATTCGCAAAACCAGATCAGTAATTCTTTAAACCGGTGTATTTCTGCCGTTATGCTACATAAGTTTGCTGTCGTGCCGTTAGGGCCCAGGCTATTCTGGCCAGCTTGTTTGCCAGAGCACAAGTGACGACAAAGTTGCTTTTCCGGCACAGTAAATCCCTGACCCAATCGGCCAATTTGCCAGACTGGTGTTCCAGTTTTTGTATGAATACCCTGGCACATTGAACCAACAAAGTTCGGATCTTTTTATTACCTCGCTTACTAATTCCCAGCAATGTCGTCCTACCTCCCGTGCTGTACTGCCGAGGTACAAGCCCTGTTGCCGCCGCAAAGTCACGGCTGCTGGCGTACTGCTTCCCGTCGCCAATCTCAGTTGAAATAGTACTCGCTGTCAGTGTTCCGACGCAGGGAATGCTCAGCAAGCGCTGTCCAACCTCATCTTCGTCCAACTTTCGTTTCAACTGGGATTCCAAATCTTTAATCTGCTCAACAAGATAGTGATAATGCTGTTGTAATTTCAGCAATAACTGGCTGAGGTAAAGAGGCAAACTATTATCCTCAAGAATGGTACTCAGTCGGCTAATAACGGCAGCTCCTCGGGGAACGCTAATGCCAAATTCCAGCAGAAAAGCATGCATTTGATTGGTTGTTTTTACCTTATCCTGAACCAGGGATTCACGGACACGATGCAGAGCCCGCATTGCCTGCTGAGATTCCGTTCTGGGCTGCACAAAACGCATAGACGGACGCGATGCAGCTTCACAAATAGCTTCGGCGTCGACAAAGTCGTTTTTATTGCTTTTAACGAACGGGCGGACAAATTGTGGTGATATCAGCTTTGGGGAATGCCCCAACCCTTCCAACTTGCGTGCCATAAAGTGAGAACCGCCACAGGCTTCCATTGCGATGGTTGTAGCGGGGCATGTCGCCAAAAATTCGATCAACTTTGGCCGGGTAAATTTTTTACGGTAAACAGCCTTCCCGCGACGATCCTGGCAATGAATATGGAAAGAGTTTTTACCCAGATCGATACCAATGAGCGCAATGTTTTCCATGATAGTTCTCCGAATGAAAGCCTGTCCTCAGCATAGTACCGGGAAGGAGGGAGTGACCATCTCATTAAATAAAGCACGCTAAGCCGGTGGCAGCGGTCGCAATGGCCTAAACTTCCCCGCACCGACCTTGGCGCTGCTGCGCCATAGGTAATCGCCGGTCAGGTTGATGTGCTCCCACCCCAGCGGCGACAGATATTGCAACAATGTGTCGTCCAGCGCCGTGCCGTTGCCACGCAAAGCACTGGTGGCACGCTCCAGATATACCGTGTTCCACAACACGATGGCCGCCGTCACCAGATTGAGGCCGCTGGCCCGGTAGCGCTGCTGCTCAAAACTGCGGTCGCGGATTTCACCCAATCGGTAGAAGAAGACCGCCCTGGCCAGCGCGTTGCGCGCCTCGCCCTTATTCAGCCCCGCATGGACGCGGCGGCGCAGCTCCACGCTTTGCAGCCAATCCAAAATGAACAGCGTGCGCTCGATGCGCCCCAGCTCGCGCAACGCCACGGCCAAGCCGTTCTGGCGCGGGTAGCTGCCGAGTTTGCGCAGCATCAGCGAAGCCGTTACCGTGCCTTGCTTGATGGAGGTGGCCAGCCGCAGAATTTCATCCCAATGGGCGCGTATTTGCTTGATGTTCAGCCTGTCGCTGCTAATCATCGGCTTGAGCGCGTCATAGGCGGCATCGCCCTTGGGGATGAATAGCTTGGTTTCGCCCAAGTCACGGATACGCGGCGCGAAGCGAAATCCCAGCAAATGCATCAAGCCAAACACGTGATCGGTGAAGCCTGCCGTGTCGGTGTAGTGTTCCTCGATGCGCAAGTCCGACTCGTGGTACAGCAGGCCATCAAGCACGTAAGTTGAATCACGAATGCCCACGTTGACCACCTTGGCACTGAAGGGCGCGTACTGGTCGGAGATATGGGTGTAGAAAGTCCGTCCTGGACTGCTTCCATACTTCGGGTTGATATGACCAGTGCTTTCTGCTTTGCTGCCGGTTCTGAAGTTCTGGCCGTCCGACGATGACGTGGTGCCGTCACCCCAGTTGCCGGCGAAGGGTTGCCGAAACTGCGCATTCACCAGCTCGGCCAGCGCCGTCGAATAGGTTTCATCGCGGATGTGCCAGGCTTGCAGCCAAGACAGCTTGGCGTAGGTGGTGCCAGGGCAGGACTCGGCCATTTTGGTCAGACCCAGGTTGATCGCGTCGGCCAGGATCGTCGTCAACAGCAAGGTTTTGTCCTTGGCCGTGTCGCTGGTCTTCAGGTGTGTGAAGTGGCGGGTGAAGCCCGTCCATTCATCGACCTCCATCAGCAACTCGGTGATTTTGAGGTGCGGCAGCAGCATAGCTGTCTGGTCGATCATGGCTTGCGCGGCGTCTGGTACTGCCGCGTCCAGCGGCGTGATCTTCAGGCCTGACGCGGTGGTGATGATGGCATCCGGTAAGTCGTTGGCCGCAGCCATGCGGTTGACTGTGGCGAGTTGCGCCTCCAACAATTCCAACCGGTCATGCAGGTATTGGTCGCAGTCGGTGGCCACTGCCAGCGGCAATTCGCTGGCCAGCTTCAAAGTGGCGAACTTCTCGACCGGCACCAGGTATTCGTCGAAGTCCTTGAACTGGCGAGAACCCTGCACCCAGACATCACCGGAGCGCAGCGCGTTCTTCAGCTCCGACAGGGCGCATAACTCGTAGTAACGCCGGTCGATGCCGTCGTCGGTCAGAACCAGCTTTGCCCAGCGCGGCTTGATGAATGCGGTTGGCGCATCGGCGGGCACCTTGCGCGCGCTGTCGCTGTTCATGCCGCGCAGCATGTCGATGGCATCGAGCACACCCTTGGCGGCGGGCGCAGCCCGCAATTTGAGCACGCCCAGGAACTGCGGCGCGTAGCGGCGTAGCGTGGCATAGCTTTCACCGATGTGGTGCAGGAAATCAAAGTCGGCAGGCCGCGCCAATGTTTGCGCTTCGGTGACGCTGGCGGCGAAGGTGTCCCAGGGCATAACGGCCTCGATGGCGGCGAACGGATCGCTGCCGCTTTGCTTGGCCTCAATCAACGCTTGACCGATGCGCCCATACATCCGCACCTTGTCGTTGATCGCCTTGCCGGAAGCCTGGAACTGCTGCTGATGCTTGTTCTTGGCCGCGTTGAACAGCTTGCCGATGATGCGATCGTGAAGGTCGATGATTTCATCGGTGACGGTGGCCATGCCTTCGATGGCCAGCGCTACCAGCGTGGCATAGCGTCGTTGCACCTCGAACTTTGCCAGATCAGCAGGCGTCATCTGGCCACCTTCACGAGCGATTTTGAGCAGGCGGTTCTGGTGAACCTGCCGCTCGATGCCTGCGGGCAGATCAAGTGCTTGCCAGGATTTCAGGCGCTCAATATGTTCGAGCATGTGGCGAGAGTTCGGTTTGGCAGGCGACTGGCGCAGCCATGCCAGCCACGTCACTTTACTGCCGTCCTTGCGCTTGAGAAGTTCGTCCAGGCGCTGACGGTGGGGTGATAACAAAGAATCGGTCAGCGCCGCGTAAATGCGTCGGTTGGCACGGGTGATGGCCTCGGCGCTTGCGCGCTCGATGGCATTCATGGCGGGCAGGATAATGCTCTGCCGCCGCAGATTCTCGACAAGTGCGCTCGCCAGCACGATGCCTTTGTCGGTCTGCAAGGCCAGCTCGGTCAATGTATGCACGGCTTGCCGATAGTGGCTCATGGTGAAGGGCTTGAACCCAAAAACCGTTTGCAGCTCGACCAAGTGCTCCCGCCGTGTCTGTTCGCGCTGGCCGTACTCGCTCCAACTTTCCACTGGCATCTTGAGTTGCGCGGCCACCATGCGCAACAGGGGCGGAAACGGAGGCTCATCGACGCCCAAAAAGGTGCCAGGGAATCGCAAGTAGCAAAGCTGCACAGCGAAGCCCAATCGATTCGCGGCGCCGCGACGCTGACGGATCACCGACAGGTCGGTTTCGTTGAACGTGTAGTGCCGTATCAGTTCGTCTTTGGCATCTGGCAGTGCCAGCAGGCTTTCGCGCTCGGTGGCGGACAGGATTGAGCGGCGTGGCATGGTCAGTCTTCCCGCAGGTACTGGTACAAGGTTTCGCGGCTGATGCCGAAGTCACGGGCCACCAAGGTTTTTTGGTCGCCTGCCGCAACTCGCCGTTTCAACTCGGCAATTTGTTCGCTGTTCAGCGATTTCTTTCGTCCCCGGTAGGCACCGCGCTGCTTGGCCAGCACGATTCCCTCGCGCTGACGTTCGCGGATCAGGGCGCGCTCGAACTCAGCGAAGGCTCCCATGACCGACAGCATCAGATTGGCCATCGGTGAGTCCTCGCCGGTGAACTTCAGCCCTTCTTTGACGAACTCCATGCGCACGCCCCGTTGTGTCAGCCCTTGGACGATGCGGCGCAGGTCATCAAGGTTGCGTGCCAGCCTGTCCATGCTATGCACCACCACGGTGTCGCCCTCGCGGACGAAGGCCAGCAGCCTTTCCAGCTCGGGACGCTGGGTGTCCTTGCCAGAAGCCTTGTCGGTGAACACCCGCGCCACCTGAACACCCTCCAATTGCCGTTCCGGGTTCTGGTCGAAGCTGCTGACGCGGACATAGCCGATGCGTTGACCTTGCAAGATGCCTCCAAAGGCAAAAGTGTCAGGATGAAATCTATTACCTTTGACGGAATATGTCAATCAATAGGAAATTTAACTCTATTCTGACATCGTTTGTCGTTTTCAGAAGACGGCTGCACTGAACGTCAGAAGCCGACTGCACTATAGCAGCGGAGGGGTTGGATCCATCAGGCAACGACGGGCTGCTGCCGGCCATCAGCGGACGCAGGGAGGACTTTCCGCAACCGGCCGTTCGATGCGGCACCGATGGCCTTCGCGCAGGGGTAGTGAATCCGCCAGGATTGACTTGCGCTGCCCTACCTCTCACTAGTGAGGGGCGGCAGCGCATCAAGCGGTGAGCGCACTCCGGCACCGCCAACTTTCAGCACATGCGTGTAAATCATCGTCGTAGAGACGTCGGAATGGCCGAGCAGATCCTGCACGGTTCGAATGTCGTAACCGCTGCGGAGCAAGGCCGTCGCGAACGAGTGGCGGAGGGTGTGCGGTGTGGCGGGCTTCGTGATGCCTGCTTGTTCTACGGCACGTTTGAAGGCGCGCTGAAAGGTCTGGTCATACATGTGATGGCGACGCACGACACCGCTCCGTGGATCGGTCGAATGCGTGTGCTGCGCAAAAACCCAGAACCACGGCCAGGAATGCCCGGCGCGCGGATACTTCCGCTCAAGGGCGTCGGGAAGCGCAACGCCGCTGCGGCCCTCGGCCTGGTCCTTCAGCCACCATGCCCGTGCACGCGACAGCTGCTCGCGCAGGCTGGGTGCCAAGCTCTCGGGTAACATCAAGGCCCGATCCTTGGAGCCCTTGCCCTCCCGCACGATGATCGTGCCGTGATCGAAATCCAGATCCTTGACCCGCAGTTGCAAACCCTCACTGATCCGCATGCCCGTTCCATACAGAAGCTGGGCGAACAAACGATGCTCGCCTTCCAGAAAACCGAGGATGCGAACCACTTCATCCGGGGTCAGCACCACCGGCAAGCGCCGCGACGGCCGAGGTCTTCCGATCTCCTGAAGCCAGGGCAGATCCGTGCACAGCACCTTGCCGTAGAAGAACAGCAAGGCCGCCAATGCCTGACGATGCGTGGAGACCGAAACCTTGCGCTCGTTCGCCAGCCAGGACAGAAATGCCTCGACTTCGCTGCTGCCCAAGGTTGCCGGGTGACGCACACCGTGGAAACGGATGAAGGCACGAACCCAGTGGACATAAGCCTGTTCGGTTCGTAAACTGTAATGCAAGTAGCGTATGCGCTCACGCAACTGGTCCAGAACCTTGACCGAACGCAGCGGTGGTAACGGCGCAGTGGCGGTTTTCATGGCTTGTTATGACTGTTTTTTTGTACAGTCTATGCCTCGGGCATCCAAGCAGCAAGCGCGTTACGCCGTGGGTCGATGTTTGATGTTATGGAGCAGCAACGATGTTACGCAGCAGGGCAGTCGCCCTAAAACAAAGTTAGGCCGCATGGACACAACGCAGGTCACATTGATACACAAAATTCTAGCTGCGGCAGATGAGCGAAATCTGCCGCTCTGGATCGGTGGGGGCTGGGCGATCGATGCACGGCTAGGGCGTGTAACACGCAAGCACGATGATATTGATCTGACGTTTCCCGGCGAGAGGCGCGGCGAGCTCGAGGCAATAGTTGAAATGCTCGGCGGGCGCGTCATGGAGGAGTTGGACTATGGATTCTTAGCGGAGATCGGGGATGAGTTACTTGACTGCGAACCTGCTTGGTGGGCAGACGAAGCGTATGAAATCGCGGAGGCTCCGCAGGGCTCGTGCCCAGAGGCGGCTGAGGGCGTCATCGCCGGGCGGCCAGCCCGTTGTAACAGCTGGGAGGCGATCATCTGGGATTACTTTTACTATGCCGATGAAGTACCACCAGTGGACTGGCCTACAAAGCACATAGAGTCCTACAGGCTCGCATGCACCTCACTCGGGGCGGAAAAGGTTGAGGTCTTGCGTGCCGCTTTCAGGTCGCGATATGCGGCCTAACAATTCGTCCAAGCCGACGCCGCTTCGCGGCGCGGCTTAACTCAGGTGTTAGACATCATGAGGGTAGCGGTGACCATCGAAATTTCGAACCAACTATCAGAGGTGCTAAGCGTCATTGAGCGCCATCTGGAATCAACGTTGCTGGCCGTGCATTTGTACGGCTCCGCAGTGGATGGCGGCCTGAAGCCATACAGCGATATTGATTTGTTGGTTACTGTGGCCGTAAAGCTTGATGAAACGACGCGGCGAGCATTGCTCAATGACCTTATGGAGGCTTCGGCTTTCCCTGGCGAGAGCGAGACGCTCCGCGCTATAGAAGTCACCCTTGTCGTGCATGACGACATCATCCCGTGGCGTTATCCGGCTAAGCGCGAGCTGCAATTTGGAGAATGGCAGCGCAATGACATTCTTGCGGGTATCTTCGAGCCAGCCATGATCGACATTGATCTAGCTATCCTGCTTACAAAAGCAAGAGAACATAGCGTTGCCTTGGTAGGTCCGGCAGCGGAGGAATTCTTTGACCCGGTTCCTGAACAGGATCTATTCGAGGCGCTGAGGGAAACCTTGAAGCTATGGAACTCGCAGCCCGACTGGGCCGGCGATGAGCGAAATGTAGTGCTTACGTTGTCCCGCATTTGGTACAGCGCAATAACCGGCAAAATCGCGCCGAAGGATGTCGCTGCCGACTGGGCAATAAAACGCCTACCTGCCCAGTATCAGCCCGTCTTACTTGAAGCTAAGCAAGCTTATCTGGGACAAAAAGAAGATCACTTGGCCTCACGCGCAGATCACTTGGAAGAATTTATTCGCTTTGTGAAAGGCGAGATCATCAAGTCAGTTGGTAAATGATGTCTAACAATTCGTTCAAGCCGACCGCGCTACGCGCGGCGGCTTAACTCCGGCGTTAGATGCACTAAGCACATAATTGCTCACAGCCAAACTATCAGGTCAAGTCTGCTTTTATTATTTTTAAGCGTGCATAATAAGCCCTACACAAATTGGGAGATATATCATGAAAGGCTGGCTTTTTCTTGTTATCGCAATAGTTGGCGAAGTAATCGCAACATCCGCATTAAAATCTAGCGAGGGCTTTACTAAGCTTGCCCCTTCCGCCGTTGTCATAATCGGTTATGGCATCGCATTTTATTTTCTTTCTCTGGTTCTGAAATCCATCCCTGTCGGTGTTGCTTATGCAGTCTGGTCGGGACTCGGCGTCGTCATAATTACAGCCATTGCCTGGTTGCTTCATGGGCAAAAGCTTGATGCGTGGGGCTTTGTAGGTATGGGGCTCATAATTGCTGCCTTTTTGCTCGCCCGATCCCCATCGTGGAAGTCGCTGCGGAGGCCGACGCCATGGTGACGGTGTTCGGCATTCTGAATCTCACCGAGGACTCCTTCTTCGATGAGAGCCGGCGGCTAGACCCCGCCGGCGCTGTCACCGCGGCGATCGAAATGCTGCGAGTCGGATCAGACGTCGTGGATGTCGGACCGGCCGCCAGCCATCCGGACGCGAGGCCTGTATCGCCGGCCGATGAGATCAGACGTATTGCGCCGCTCTTAGACGCCCTGTCCGATCAGATGCACCGTGTTTCAATCGACAGCTTCCAACCGGAAACCCAGCGCTATGCGCTCAAGCGCGGCGTGGGCTACCTGAACGATATCCAAGGATTTCCTGACCCTGCGCTCTATCCCGATATTGCTGAGGCGGACTGCAGGCTGGTGGTTATGCACTCAGCGCAGCGGGATGGCATCGCCACCCGCACCGGTCACCTTCGACCCGAAGACGCGCTCGACGAGATTGTGCGGTTCTTCGAGGCGCGGGTTTCCGCCTTGCGACGGAGCGGGGTCGCTGCCGACCGGCTCATCCTCGATCCGGGGATGGGATTTTTCTTGAGCCCCGCACCGGAAACATCGCTGCACGTGCTGTCGAACCTTCAAAAGCTGAAGTCGGCGTTGGGGCTTCCGCTATTGGTCTCGGTGTCGCGGAAATCCTTCTTGGGCGCCACCGTTGGCCTTCCTGTAAAGGATCTGGGTCCAGCGAGCCTTGCGGCGGAACTTCACGCGATCGGCAATGGCGCTGACTACGTCCGCACCCACGCGCCTGGAGATCTGCGAAGCGCAATCACCTTCTCGGAAACCCTCGCGAAATTTCGCAGTCGCGACGCCAGAGACCGAGGGTTAGATCATGCCTAGCATTCACCTTCCGGCCGCCCGCTAAATATCTCCTTTTGGGTTGTTAATAAAACATCCAATAAGTTGACTGTGCGTGAAAAAGAAAGTTTTGTGTGATGGCGTTGAAGATCGCACCGTTAAGCTCTTATGTGGGATGGTGCAGAGCTCGACGACTACCGATAAAACGGGCACTGTTGCAAATAGTCGGTGGTGATAAACTTATCATCCCCTTTTGCTGATGGAGCTGCACATGAACCCATTCAAAGGCCGGCATTTTCAGCGTGACATCATTCTGTGGGCCGTACGCTGGTACTGCAAATACGGCATCAGTTACCGTGAGCTGCAGGAGATGCTGGCTGAACGCGGAGTGAATGTCGATCACTCCACGATTTACCGCTGGGTTCAGCGTTATGCGCCTGAAATGGAAAAACGGCTGCGCTGGTACTGGCGTAACCCTTCCGATCTTTGCCCGTGGCACATGGATGAAACCTACGTGAAGGTCAATGGCCGCTGGGCGTATCTGTACCGGGCCGTCGACA
The DNA here is from genome assembly GCF_050030905.1 of Enterobacter cloacae complex sp. 342H5. NCBI lineage: Bacteria > Pseudomonadati > Pseudomonadota > Gammaproteobacteria > Enterobacterales > Enterobacteriaceae > Enterobacter > Enterobacter cloacae complex sp. 342H5. The sequence goes on along the minus strand of NZ_JBLGVB010000002.1, from coordinate 77,590 downwards.
GCCGGGGCCGCACTGTCGATTTTTATCTCTCCTCCCGTCGTAACAGCAAAGCTGCATACCGGTTTCTGGGTAAAATCCTCAACAACGTGAAGAAGTGGCAGATCCCGCGATTCATCAACACGGATAAAGCGCCCGCCTATGGTCGCGCGCTTGCTCTGCTCAAACGCGAAGGCCGGTGCCCGTCTGACGTTGAACACCGACAGATTAAGTACCGGAACAACGTGATTGAATGCGATCATGGCAAACTGAAACGGATAATCGGCGCCACGCTGGGATTTAAATCCATGAAGACGGCTTACGCCACCATCAAAGGTATTGAGGTGATGCGTGCACTACGCAAAGGCCAGGCCTCAGCATTTTATTATGGTGATCCCCTGGGCGAAATGCGCCTGGTAAGCAGAGTTTTTGAAATGTAAGGCCTTTGAATAAGACAAAAGGCTGCCTCATCGCTAACTTTGCAACAGTGCCCTTTCATCAACCTGCGTAGGGGCAGGCATAACCGGTTGGGAATTGCCCTTCAACTCACAACTGCCCGCTTTCTGGGAACCTTCTTGTCCGATCTCATGCAAATACCGCCCGGTGTCCAGTTTTATGTCGCAAGGCAACTTAACATCCGCTATCCAGAGATCATTTCCCGCTATGCTCAAAGGGAAAACACACGTTGGGAGCACCACGGGCTTATCAGGCAGCACTATAGCTATCATGATTTCGGTGATTTCCCGTGGTCGTTCAGACTGAAGCGATTGCTGTATACCCGTGCATGGCTCAGTAATGAACGCCCCGGACTGATGTTCGATTTTGCCACCGCGTGGTTGCTTCAAAATAAAGTGTTGTTGCCAGCCGCATCCACCCTGACGAGAGTCATTGGTGAAATCCGTGAGCGTGCGACCCGCCGCTTGTGGCGAAAATTGGCCGCGCTGCCAAACCGTTGGCAGACCGCACAACTGGCTGGGTTACTTGAAATCCCCGAAGGACAGCGACTCTCAGTGATGGAGCACCTAAAAAGAGGCCCTGTCACTATCAGCGGCCCCGCGTTCACTGAAGCACTTGAACGTTACACTCGCCTGCGCAGCCTGGAGTTTTCCTGTCTGAATTTCACTGGGCTGCCCGCCATACAGCTCCGCAATCTGGCACGCTATGCCGGAATGGCATCGGTGAAATATATCAGCAGAATGCCAGAAGAACGGCGGCTGGCGATCCTTACCGCATTCGTGAAAGCGCAAGAAATCTCGGCGCTGGACGAGGCCGTTGACGTGCTGGATATGCTGATCCTCAATATTACCCGGGAGGCGAAGAAAACCGGGCAGAAAAAGCGACTTAGGACGCTCAAGGATCTTGACCGCGCGGCGTTGCTGCTGGCGCGGGCATGCGCACTTTTACTTGATGAAGATACCGCCGATGATTTGCTGCGAAAGACCATATTCAGCAGTGTGTCTGTCGCCAGACTGGCAGAGTCCGTGGAAAAAGTGAATGAACTGGCCCGCCCCCAGGATACAAACTTTCAGGATGAAATGGTGGAGCAATACGGACGGGTAAGGCGTTTTTTGCCCGCACTACTGCGCGATCTGCACTTCCGTGCGGCCCCAGACGGTGAACATACCTTGGCTGCCATCCATTACCTGGCAGAGCTAAACGGCTCGAAAAAACGGATCCTGGACGATGCACCTGAACATATCATTTCAGGCCCTTGGAAACGCCTGGTGTACGATGCTGACGGTCGGATACAGCGAGCAGGTTACTCGTTGTGTCTGCTGGAGCGACTTCAGGATGCGCTACGCCGTCGTGACATCTGGTTGGAAAACAGCGATCGTTGGGGTGATCCGCGCCAAAAACTTCTTCAGGGGGAGGAATGGCAGGCGCAGCGGGTTCCAGTCTGCCGGGCATTGGGTCACCCCACTAATGGCAGTAAAGCATCGGAGCAATTGGCCGCTCAGTTAGATGAAACCTGGAAAACGGTGGCATCACGTTTTGATCGCAATACCGCCGTGGACATCTGCAATGAAGGTAAACATCCTTCGCTGACCATCAGCAGCCTGGATAAATTGGATGAACCACCGGCGCTGATACAACTGAGCAGCCGAGTCAGACAATTGCTTCCACCCGTTGACCTGACAGAACTGTTGCTCGAGATTGACGCCAGAACTGGCTTCACCCGTGAATTCAGCCATGTCAGCGAGTCAGGTGCCCGTGCGCAGGATCTGCATATAAGCCTGTGTGCGGTGATGCTGGCTGAGGCCTGCAATATCGGACATGAGCCGCTGATCAAGCACAATATCCCTGCACTGACTCGCCATCGTCTGAGCTGGGTGAAACAGAACTACATCCGAGCAGAAACGCTGGTTAGCGCCAATGCGCGGCTGGTTGATTTTCAGTCCTCGTTAGCGTTGGCAGGATACTGGGGGGCGGGGAGGTAGCCTCCGCTGATGGTATGCGTTTTGTCACGCCAGTGAAAACGGTGAATTCTGGCCCCAACAGAAAATACTTTGGTTCAGGGCGCGGCATCACCTGGTACAACTTTGTCTCTGACCAATATTCGGGTTTTCATGGCATAGTGATTCCTGGAACACTGCGGGATTCCATCTTTGTGCTGGAAGGGCTACTTGAGCAACAAACGGGACTAAACCCGGTTGAAATCATGACGGACACAGCAGGTACCAGTGACATTATCTTTGGCCTGTTCTGGCTACTGGGATACCAATTTTCACCTCGTCTGGCGGATGCGGGTGAGGCTGTGTTCTGGCGGGCCGACAAAGCAGCGAATTACGGGGCGTTGGACAAACTGGCGCGGGGTTGTGTTGACCTTTCTAAAATCGAAAGCCACTGGGATGAGATGATGCGGGTTGCCGGTTCGCTGAAGCTGGGCACTATTCATGCGTCAGAACTCATTCGATCGCTATTGAGAAGTACCCGACCGTCAGGGCTTGCTCAGGCAATAATGGAGGTCGGAAGAGTTAACAAGACACTGTATCTTCTCAACTATATTGATGATGAGGACTATCGTCGCCGGATCCTAACACAGTTGAACCGGGGTGAAGGCCGCCATGCCGTTGCAAGAGCCATCTGCTACGGTCAGCGTGGCGAGATCAGAAAACGTTACCGCGAGGGGCAGGAAGATCAGTTGGGTGCGCTGGGTCTGGTGACAAACGCAGTGGTGCTGTGGAATACGCTTTATATGCAGGAAGCCTTGTCGCACCTGCGCAGCATCGGGGAAGGGCCAGAGGATGAACATATCGCGCGGCTTTCGCCTCTGATGCACGGTCATATCAACATGCTGGGACATTATACGTTCACACTACCGGAGGATATTATGAAGGGGGAATTGAGGCCGTTAAATCTCAATTTAAACAATGAATTATCTCCTTAGCGTGGTTTTTTACATCATTGGCCCTCAAACCCCATGATGATGGTTTCGAAACGTCTTAAGGCCAAAGACTATCGAACGGTTTCCACGGGATTTAACGTCCTGAGCTCTAAGCCAGGGCTGATAACTTTGGCCATAGCCCACTCCTATGCCGTCACCTAGCGCATTTTCATAATCCAAATAGGATTTGAGACGCCTACCCCTACCCATGATCGTACCCAAAAAACGACATTGATACGTACCTATATGTGCATTTTATAGTCTCCAACCCTATAACCACACATTCAGTAAGCATACAACATTAGCGTCGTTTTTTGAGAATGGTTACAACTTTAGTGCTTTGTGTACAACTTTATTGTCTTCGGACAGTAGGACCCTCTAAAACCAATAGAATTTACGTAGAAACGCGTTTAGTAAAGGCTTTACTAATTACTAATGACTAACATATTAGCACTTTCAGATCTGTCAGCAATAACCCCGGGCGGCGAAATAATGAGAAGAGTTCTTCCGGAGAGCCTTTTCTTTCTATCTGATTGATTTTTAACACTTTTAAATGTCAGCTTTATGTAAACCTGTGGGATTTACTCCTAATTAAATCCCATAGTATGAAAATTAGGCATTTGCAAACCTTAATGACGTGACGTTGTCACGTAAATCAATGGAATTTAGTCTCTAGTAAAGAGTTAACTAGTGACTAACTGCCTGATCGGTGTGCTTGAACGGTGCACTTCAGGCCGGATATAAAAATTGATGAGAGATATACAGAAAATGATGGACCGGCTTAATAAGCCAGCCTTTCTTGGGATGATTGATGATGTTGAACACGCTATAAAGCGAAAATGCCCCTTTTTAACCTATAGGTTGGGCACTATGAGTAAGATACAATCAAATCGCCAGTCAGATGGCTAATTTCATTTTGACCAAAGCGGGCTATTTCAAGCGTTATCGCTGAGACGAGGCTTCAATGACAAGTACACTTGACCCATCACACAAGCAAATTGAAATGTGGCGCAGAGCTACCGGTTCCGAAGGTGGACTCAACGAATACCGCAACTGGGTTCTGGAAAATAGTATGAGATTTACAGCATACGGTATCCATACCGTTATCGTCGAAGGTGAGGCGAAGCATATAACAGCGCTTGATGATGTTACCCTCTGTAACGAGTGGGCGAAGCTTAAAAGAGAAAACAATAGGCTTTACGCAGCAAATGAAAAAATTTGCTCTGGCTGGCGTGGTTTTGTGTTGCGTTTGTTAGGAATAACACTGTCATGCAGAAAACCGGTCATCTTACTGGGGGCAGACGCGAAGAATCAAAATGATGCCGTGAAAGGGGCTGATTTGTAATTTTCAGGCGAGCCCACCGTTCTTAGAAAGCTGTTCTATGGGTATGTAAGGAAGATAATGTTCTCTGAACGCTCAGTACACTTAATCACTTCCTGTACAAAGGGCAAGAATCATCAGGGCCACGTCTGGCCGACATTGGACATAGATCCAAAACAAACCCCGGACGACGCAGCATATGCCTGGAGTAACATTGTAGACGACGCCAGAAGTAATCAGGCGGTACCGGCATTGTCCTTGTATTCAGGTAATCACTGGTCTACGGCAAAGGAAATTTTAAACTCAACCAGAAATCTGGAGTTGTGGATAATCTCTGCCGGGATGGGGTTTTTAAATAGTCGAGATCGGGTGCCCTCTTACGAGGCGACATTTCATCAAGTACCATTCAGGCATGATCTCTGGTGGAAAGCCATCACAAAATCACTAGGAAAGCATAACCGTTGCGCAACTATAAGCCAGTTAATGCAGTCCAGTCCGAATGATGAATATTTGATTGCGGCTTCGCCTGTTTATATTTCTGCTGTCCAGAATGACATCCTGAAGGGCATTGAGAGTTTGACTCATCCTCTTACGCAACTAACGATCGTGACATCAGGGGCATATGCTGGCCCACTTGAAGAATACTTAATTAAGAGTTCTTCTAGGATGATGAAAGAGCTAGAGTGCAATATGGTGTGCCTGAATATAAAACTGGCTCAATACATACTTAAAAGTGGTAGTCGTTAGAACTAGACTGTTAATGATACAATTCTCCTGTTATTTTATTTTTATAAAAGGTCTCAAATATGCTCAAAAACAGATTTTCTTTATTGTGTCTTGCTGTGGCATCGTCACTTACTCTTACTGCTTGCGATGTAGTTGATGCTGCCTATGACGAGACTTTAAATGATAATGCACCCGAAATTGTAATAGCTGGAGGATTCAAAATTGATATCCAAGGTAATGCAGTTCCGGTTGAGGGATATGATAATTGCTCTTTGAATACTCTTCAGGGAAGCGTTGATACGGATAAATCAAATTGTATTGTTCTGGATAGAACACGTAAAAAAGTACCGGTTCTAGTTCATTTGTCATCCGGTCCCGTCAAAGAAGAATGGAAGATCGAGCACCAGGTTGAAAAAACCAAATCCGGCAAAAATTTCATCCAAACTCGTATGATTAGACCTGACGGTAACTTTGTAGTGCCTGCATCCTCAGAACGAGGGATCTTTAGTGGCAAACATTACAGTCAAGCCAGCTAAGTCAAGTCTATCCGTTCAAACAGAAAAAGGTTTCTTAAAAATGACGTTATCCGCTGCATTGCAAGGCACTTTTAAAGAGATGAGGAAAGACAATACAGTAGGCATCACAGTTCAAACTTGTTCAGATATTTTTGACAGCAATGTTCCTCCGGCTTATGTTTTCTGGCTTTATCGTCTCAAAGCGGGAGAAACTTTGCCGCGCGGAAGGTTCTTCAGAAAAAGAAAGCCAATCATCAATGTTATGGCAGTTGTTCATGATGCTGCATTCGAAAAATAACTGCGCTATCAGGAAAGTTACTTTTATGAACGTAATTGCAGCTGGAATTTTTTGCTTTATTTTTTACCCTACAGCTTTCGCTTATGCTTGTTATAAAAAGAGATGGCTAGAGTGGATTTTTCTTACTTTAATTATAATTTTTGCTTCTGCCATTTCGATTCAACAATACAATGAAGCGAATTTTGTAAGTGAGTTAAATTACCCTATGTTTATCTCCGCCATATATGGCCTGTCACTGGCATGGTTTCCTTTTCCGATTGCTTATGTTGTTCTGCGCTTCCTTCTTGATGATTTACAGCATGAGTACCCTAAACAGTGAGCAGATTTTAAGACTCATGAACAACATCGAAAGCACGAAACAGTCTGCACAAGGAAGATAAGGAGTATTCTTAGCAAGATATCTTTGTACCTGAAGACATAAAGCTGGCATCTTTTTCCTTATAGAGTGTATTATGATTAAGTAAATCCTTATCAAAGAATTAGAAAGTGAGGTCGTATGTCTGAAGCACTCAAATCGTTAAACAATATTCGTACTCTTCGCGCCCAGGGCCGCGAGCTGCCTTTAGAAGTACTTGAGGAAATCCTCGAAAAGCTTAATGTCATTGTTGATGAGCGTCGTCAGGAAGAATCATCCAAAGCTGCCGAACTGCAAGCTCGTCAGGAGAAACTTGACGCCCTGCGTAAGTTAATGGAAGAAGATGGTATCAACCCGGAAGAGCTGCTTGGCTCATTCCAGGCCAAATCTACGGCTACCAAGAAAAGCCGTGAACCACGCCCGGCCAAATACTCATTTACTGATGAAAATGGCGAAACAAAAACGTGGACTGGACAGGGCCGTACCCCCAAAGCTCTGGCAGAACAAATTGCAGCCGGTAAAAGTCTTGATGATTTCCTGATCTAACTTTTGCCACCAGTTTTGATAGAGGCCACTTCGGTGGCCTTTTCTCATACGGAATCAATTTCAGGTACAGAACATATGAAAAATTCAGAACCTAAGAGCTGTGATCCCTATGTGGACAGTTTGATTAGAAATGCAGATGCAAAGTAAGCCAGGTCATTTCTCAAAATATTGAAGCCCTTACCATTCCTTATCGTTATCATCGCTGTATTCTTTTTTTGGGTATCGTTTTCCCGTTTATTATCCCAGGTCGCGTAAAACCTTTTTAAAGACTCTTCTTTACCAGATATGCTCCCTCACCGGGATGGTTTCAACCTCTTCAGTTTCCCATATTGGCAAAACCTTCAGGAAATAAGACGATACCCTCCACGCTTTCCATTAAAGCGGGATGACGACGCCCAGTTCTTACGACCAGACTCCACGTTTTCGATTAGGATGCCTTTGGGCCCTTCTAACGAGGCCACCTCAACAACTCGCACTTTCCGGATCAGTCTTGGATCCACTTCTTCCCAGATCTGGCCAACTGTAATATCTTTTTGGGTTTGCATTTAATCTCTCGCTGTCATTTAGTGAACAAGACTAATCCTCGCCGTGGTTCAGCTTATGGCTTTATTTACGCTGACGATCCTTAGCCTTAAATTTTTGCCATCGTATCCGAAGGTTTTCGATGTTAACCGGAACCTGCATGCGTGTCGTCTCTATCTCATTCCCATGCCATTTCAGGAGATCATCATCCAACTCCCGGGCCTCCCGGCTGAAGTAAATTTTCATAGTGTCAGGGTTTATGGCGCAATGGTCATTGTCGAACAGTGTATGGATATCACGGCGAAGTAAAATTCCGTTCGTTACGTCGGGAATGCCTTCTTCATGACGTGGCGTTAAGTGCGCGGCCTCAGTACGCCAGGGGGACCTTACGCCGGTGACAACACATCGCCCGTAGCAATTCAACCTAACATCCCGGGCGAAAGGACCTTGGTCAGGACTGGTGACAGAAGTACATTCCTGGCCCTCTTTGTAGATACGCTTCGGGAAGTCGATAGTGGTTTGAGCTGTTTGGGAAAGTGACACATACGTAACCCCTTTGTATCTCTTTATCCCACCATTAAAAGTGGTAGGAATCGAGCTGGTTATGGCCACCAGTTTCACATCGCCCATTTCGACGATCTTAAGGCTCTTATTAGCGGCTACATGTAACTGGATGAATTTACCTACGTACACATCATGGTTCTCATCTTGTCTTTCAACACACAGGGGTCGTCTCAGAATTCGGAAAATAAAGCACGCTAAGGCGTAGTCACCCCGTGACTCCCCCGCGCCGATGCAGCGAGCTTCGTTCCGTCTTGCAGTGACGCAATCAGCGGGCAGGAAACGTTCCCTTTCCGCGCATGGCAGGCGCACACCAGTTCAGACAGCACGGCCTCCATGCGTGCCAAGTCGGCCATCTTCTCGCGCACATCCTTGAGCTTGTGCTCGGCCAGGCCGCTGGCTTCCTCGCAATGGGTGCCATCCTCCAGCCGCAGTAGCTCGGCGATTTCGTCCAGGCTAAAGCCCAGCCGCTGGGCCGATTTCACGAACCGCACTCGTGTTACATCCGCCTCGCCATAGCGGCGAATGCTGCCATAGGGCTTGTCTGGCTCCGGCAGCAGGCCCTTGCGCTGGTAGAACCGGATGGTCTCCACATTGACCCCGGCCGCCTTGGCAAAAACGCCAATGGTCAGATTCTCAAAATTAATTTGCATATCGCTTGACTCCGTACATAACTACGGAAGTAAGCTTAAGCTATCCAAACCAAATTTGAAAGGACAAGCGTATGTCTGAACCACAAAAGTCTGAACCACAAAAGTCTGAACCACAAAAGTCTGAACCACAAAACGGGCGCGGCGCGCTCTTCGCCGGTGGGCTGGCCGCCATTCTTGCGTCGGCCTGCTGCCTGGGGCCGCTGGTTTTGATCGCCTTGGGGTTCAGCGGGGCATGGATCGGCAACCTGACGGTGCTGGAACCCTATCGCCCGATCTTCATCGGCGCAGCGCTGGTCGCGCTGTTTTTCGCCTGGCGGCGCATCTACCGCCCGGCGCAAGCCTGCAAACCGGGTGAGGTCTGCGCGATTCCCCAAGTGCGAGCTACTTACAAGCTCATTTTCTGGATCGTGGCCGCGCTGGTCCTGGTCTCGCTCGGATTTCCCTACGTCATGCCATTTTTCTATTAATCACAGGAGTTCATCATGAAAAAACTGTTTGCCGCCCTCGCCCTCGCTGCCGTTGTTGCCCCCGTGTGGGCCGCCACCCAGACCGTCACGCTGTCCGTGCCTGGCATGACCTGCGCCTCTTGCCCGATCACTGTCAAGCACGCGCTTTCCAAGGTTGAGGGCGTGAGCAAGACCGACGTAAGTTTCGACAAGCGCCAGGCCGTCGTCACCTTCGACGATGCCAAGACCAACGTCCAGAAGTTGACCAAGGCGACCGAGGACGCGGGCTATCCGTCCAGCCTCAAACGCTGATCCGTTAACCGAACTCGGGAGCGACACATGGGACTCATCACGCGCATCGCTGGCAAAACCGGCGCGCTCGGCAGCGTCGTTTCCGCGATGGGCTGCGCCGCCTGTTTTCCTGCCATCGCCAGCTTTGGCGCGGCCATCGGACTGGGCTTCTTGAGCCAGTACGAGGGGCTATTCATTGGCATCCTGCTGCCGATGTTCGCCGGCATCGCGTTACTCGCCAATGCTATCGCTTGGCTCAATCATCGACAGTGGCGACGCACGGCGCTCGGCACGATAGGCCCGATCTTGGTGCTGGCAGCGGTGTTTTTAATGCGGGCTTACGGCTGGCAGAGCGGTGGACTGCTCTATGTCGGCCTGGCCTTGATGGTTGGGGTGTCGGTCTGGGATTTCATCTCGCCAGCACATCGCCGCTGCGGGCCGGACAGCTGTGAATTGCCAGAACAACGTGGCTGACGGCAACAGCCGTAGCCACCACAGAAAAGGAAAAATACATGACCACCCTGAAAATCACCGGGATGACCTGCGACTCGTGCGCGGCTCACGTCAAGGAAGCCTTGGAGAAAGTGCCCGGCGTGCAATCGGCGCTGGTGTCCTATCCGAAGGGCACAGCGCAACTCGCCATTGAGGCGGGCACGTCATCGGATGCGCTGACTACCGCCGTGGCCGGACTGGGCTACGAGGCAACGCTTGCCGATGCGCCACCGACGGACAACCGCGCCGGCCTGCTCGACAAGATGCGCGGCTGGATAGGGGCCGCTGATAAGCCCAGTGGCAACGAACGCCCGTTGCAGGTCGTCGTCATTGGTAGCGGTGGAGCCGCGATGGCGGCAGCACTGAAGGCCGTCGAGCAAGGCGCGCAGGTCACGCTGATTGAGCGCGGCACCATCGGCGGCACCTGCGTCAACGTCGGTTGTGTGCCGTCCAAGATCATGATCCGCGCCGCCCACATCGCCCATCTGCGCCGGGAAAGCCCATTCGACGGCGGCATGCCACCCACACCGCCGACGATCTTGCGCGAGCGGCTGCTGGCCCAGCAGCAGGCCCGTGTCGAAGAACTCCGTCATGCCAAGTACGAAGGCATCCTGGACGGCAATTCAGCCATCACCGTTCTGCACGGTGAAGCGCGTTTCAAGGACGACCAGAGCCTTATCGTTAGTTTGAACGAGGGTGGCGAGCGCGTCGTGATGTTCGACCGCTGCCTGGTCGCCACGGGTGCCAGCCCGGCGGTCCCGCCGATTCCGGGCTTGAAAGAGTCACCCTACTGGACTTCCACCGAGGCCCTGGCGAGCGACACCATTCCCGAACGCCTTGCCGTAATCGGCTCGTCGGTGGTGGCGCTGGAGCTGGCGCAAGCCTTTGCCCGGCTGGGCAGCAAGGTCACGGCCCTGGCGCGCAATACCTTGTTCTTCCGTGAAGACCCGGCCATCGGCGAGGCGGTGACAGCCGCTTTCCGTGCCGAGGGCATCGAGGTGCTGGAGCACACGCAAGCCAGCCAGGTCGCCCATATGGACGGTGAATTCGTGCTGACCACCACGCACGGTGAATTGCGCGCCGACAAGCTGCTGGTCGCCACCGGCCGGACACCGAACACGCGCAGCCTGGCATTGGAAGCGGCGGGGGTAGCCGTCAATGCGCAGGGGGCCATCGTCATCGACAAGGGCATGCGCACCAGTAGCCCGAACATCTACGCGGCCGGCGACTGCACCGACCAGCCGCAGTTCGTCTATGTGGCGGCAGCGGCCGGCACTCGTGCGGCGATCAACATGACTGGCGGCGATGCGGCCCTGGACCTGACCGCAATGCCGGCCGTGGTGTTCACCGACCCGCAGGTCGCCACCGTGGGCTACAGCGAGGCGGAAGCACATCACGACGGGATCGAGACCGACAGTCGCCTGCTAACACTGGATAACGTGCCGCGTGCGCTTGCCAACTTCGACACACGCGGCTTCATCAAGCTGGTCATCGAGGAAGGTAGCGGACGGCTCATCGGCGTGCAAGCGGTGGCCCCGGAAGCGGGTGAACTGATCCAGACGGCGGTGCTCGCCATTCGCAACCGTATGACCGTGCAGGAACTGGCCGACCAATTGTTCCCCTACCTGACCATGGTCGAAGGGCTGAAGCTCGCGGCGCAGACCTTCAGCAAGGACGTGAAGCAGCTTTCGTGCTGCGCCGGATGAGGAAAAGGAGGTGTTCAATGAGCGCCTACACAGTGTCCCGGCTGGCCCTTGATGCCGGGGTGAGCGTGCATATCGTGCGCGACTACCTGCTGCGCGGATTGCTACGGCCGGTCGCGTACACCACGGGCGGCTACGGCTTGTTCGATGACACCGCGTTGCAACGGCTGCGCTTTGTACGGGCTGCCTTCGAAGCGGGTATCGGCCTGGACGCACTGGCGCGGCTGTGCCGGGCGCTGGATGCTGCGGACGGTGACGGTGCGTCTGCGCAGCTTGCCGTGTTGCGGCAACTCGTCGAGCGTCGGCGCGAGGCCCTGGCCAGCCTCGAAATGCAACTGGCCGCCATGCCAACCGAACCGGCACAGCACGCGGAGAGTCTGCCATGAACAGCCCAGAGCACTTGCCGTCTGAGACGCACAAACCGATCACCGGCTACTTGTGGGGCGCGCTGGCCGTGCTCACCTGTCCCTGCCATTTGCCGATTCTCGCCATTGTGCTAGCCGGCACGACGGCCGGCGCGTTCATCGGGGAGCACTGGGGTATTGCAGCCCTCACGCTGACCGGCTTGTTTGTCCTGTCTGTGACGCGGCTGCTGCGGGCCTTCAAGGGAAGATCATGACCGCTTCCCAGCCAGCCGAGAGTGGGCAGCTTTGAGCTTCGCTACCAATCTGGAGGAGTACCACCATGAACGCAAACGCCCCGAACACTGCCAGTTGCACCACCTGCTGCGTATGCTGCAAAGAAATTCCGCTCGATGCCGCCTTCACCCCGGAAGGCGCGGAATACGTCGAACATTTCTGCGGGCTGGATTGCTATGAACGCTTCCAGGCACGCGCCAAGGCCGCGACAGAATCTGACATTGCGCCTGTCCCTGGCGGTTCGCAGCCGTCAGATTGAGGCATACCCTAACTTGATGTCAGATGCCATGTGTCATTTTCAGAAGACGACTGCACCAGTTGATTGGGCGTAATGGCTGTTGTGCAGCCAGCTCCTGACAGTTCAATATCAGAAGTGATCTGCACCAATCTCGACTATGCTCAATACTCGTGTGCACCAAAGCGAGGTGAGCATGGCGACGGAGGCTCTGTTGCAAAGATTGGCGGCAGTCAGAGGTAGGCTGTCGCTCTGCGCCGATCAGGCGGCTGCTGCGAAATGGTGGTTGAGCATGCCCATGGCCTCCGTCAGCGCCGAGGGCCCAATGCCAAAAGCTCTCTCCACAAGGCGCACCTCGCCCCTGATGCCGGGCTGCAGGCACCAGGGGCGAGCCTGTCCTTTGCGCAGGGCTCGCATGACTTCGAATCCCTTGATCGTGGCATAGGCCGTGGGGATCGATTTGAAACCGCGCACCGGCTTGATCAGTATCTTGAGCTTTCCGTGATCGGCCTCGATCACGTTATTGAGATACTTCACCTGCCGGTGGGCCGTCTCCCGGTCCAGCTTTCCTTCGCGCTTCAATTCGGTGATCGCTGCACCATAGCTCGGCGCTTTGTCGGTATTGAGCGTGGCAGGCTTTTCCCAGTGCTTCAGGCCTCGCAGGGCCTTGCCCAGGAACCGCTTCGCTGCCTTGGCGCTGCGGGTCGGCGACAGGTAGAAATCGATCGTGTCGCCCCGCTTGTCGACTGCCCGGTACAGGTAGGTCCACTTGCCCCGCACCTTGACGTAGGTTTCATCCAGGCGCCAGCTCGGATCAAAGCCACGCCGCCAGAACCAGCGCAGCCGCTTCTCCATCTCCGGGGCGTAGCACTGGACCCAGCGATAGATCGTCGTATGGTCGACCGAAATGCCGCGTTCCGCCAGCATTTCCTCAAGGTCGCGATAGCTGATCGGATAGCGACAATACCAGCGCACCGCCCACAGGATCACATCACCCTGGAAATGGCGCCACTTGAAATCCGTCATCGTTCCGTCCGTCCAATCTCCGCCAAGCATGCTCAAGCTTCACGATTTTTGCAACAGAGCCCACACGAGTATTGAGCATAGTCGAGATTGGTGCAGATCACTTCTGATATTGAACTGTCAGGAGCTGGCTGCACAACAGCCATTACGCCCAATCAACTGGTGCAGTCGTCTTCTGAAAATGACATTTGGTATCTCTCATAAACGGATGTTTTTGAGAGAACTATCTTCGGCCTTCACACGCACGAAAGGCGGCGAAGCTCCGCCGTTAATCCGTCCGCCGGAGATCTCGCCCAGGCAGGCTGAAGGCCGAGCAAGCCTGACAGGCCCGAAAAGCCCGGCACGGGCGTCGGCGGCGATGACGGCGGCGGCATTATCCAGGGTTGATGATGGAAGTGGAGGATATCGACAACCTCTCGCGCAACCAAGACATCGCGGTCGGACTGCAAGTGATCTTGAAGCCACGGGCCCGTCCCACCCCGACATGGACCTCGATGCCCGAACGGACGTTAGATTTCGAGTTCTAGGCGTTCTGCGATGAAGGTTGGATCCCAGCCGGGATTGAAAGTGTCGACGTGGGTGAATCCGAGCCGCTCGTATAGGCCACGCAGGTTCGGGTGGCAGTCGAGCCGCAGCTTGGCGCACCCCTGCGTTCGCGCGGCATGGCGGCAAGCCTCGATCAGCGCGGAGCTGACACCCCGGCCCGCATGTGTCCGTCGCACCGCGAGCTTGTGCAGATATGCGGCCTCCCCCTTGAGGGCGTCGGGCCAGAACTCGGGATCCTCGGCCGACAAGGTGCAACAGCCGACGATGCCGTCGCTGCAACTCGCGACTAGGAGCTCGGATCTCAGGACGAAGGTCTCCGCGAATGTCCGGTCGATCCGCGCGACGTCCCAGGCGGGCGTTCCCTTGGCGGACATCCACGCCGCAGCGTCGTGCATCAGCCGCACAACCTCGTCGATATCACCCGAGCAGGCGACCCGAACGTTCGGAGGCTCCTCGCTGTCCATTCGCTCCCCTGGCGCGGTATGAACCGCCGCCTCATAGTGCAGTTTGATCCTGACGAGCCCAGCATGTCTGCGCCCACCTTCGCGGAACCTGACCAGGGTCCGCTAGCGGGCGGCCGGAAGGTGAATGCTAGGCATGATCTAACCCTCGGTCTCTGGCGTCGCGACTGCGAAATTTCGCGAGGGTTTCCGAGAAGGTGATTGCGCTTCGCAGATCTCCAGGCGCGTGGGTGCGGACGTAGTCAGCGCCATTGCCGATCGCGTGAAGTTCCGCCGCAAGGCTCGCTGGACCCAGATCCTTTACAGGAAGGCCAACGGTGGCGCCCAAGAAGGATTTCCGCGACACCGAGACCAATAGCGGAAGCCCCAACGCCGACTTCAGCTTTTGAAGGTTCGACAGCACGTGCAGCGATGTTTCCGGTGCGGGGCTCAAGAAAAATCCCATCCCCGGATCGAGGATGAGCCGGTCGGCAGCGACCCCGCTCCGTCGCAAGGCGGAAACCCGCGCCTCGAAGAACCGCACAATCTCGTCGAGCGCGTCTTCGGGTCGAAGGTGACCGGTGCGGGTGGCGATGCCATCCCGCTGCGCTGAGTGCATAACCACCAGCCTGCAGTCCGCCTCAGCAATATCGGGATAGAGCGCAGGGTCAGGAAATCCTTGGATATCGTTCAGGTAGCCCACGCCGCGCTTGAGCGCATAGCGCTGGGTTTCCGGTTGGAAGCTGTCGATTGAAACACGGTGCATCTGATCGGACAGGGCGTCTAAGAGCGGCGCAATACGTCTGATCTCATCGGCCGGCGATACAGGCCTCGCGTCCGGATGGCTGGCGGCCGGTCCGACATCCACGACGTCTGATCCGACTCGCAGCATTTCGATCGCCGCGGTGACAGCGCCGGCGGGGTCTAGCCGCCGGCTCTCATCGAAGAAGGAGTCCTCGGTGAGATTCAGAATGCCGAACACCGTCACCATGGCGTCGGCCTCCGCAGCGACTTCCACGATGGGGATCGGGCGAGCAAAAAGGCAGCAATTATGAGCCCCATACCTACAAAGCCCCACGCATCAAGCTTTTGCCCATGAAGCAACCAGGCAATGGCTGTAATTATGACGACGCCGAGTCCCGACCAGACTGCATAAGCAACACCGACAGGGATGGATTTCAGAACCAGAGAAAGAAAATAAAATGCGATGCCATAACCGATTATGACAACGGCGGAAGGGGCAAGCTTAGTAAAGCCCTCGGTGCGGCGGACATTATCCGCGAACAGGCTGAACAGCACGGCATTGCGCGGGTAACGGATGTCTGGCTGGAAGTCGGCGCACTGGCGGATGTTGAGGAGAGTGCACTGCATTTCTGTTTTGATATCGCCTGCCGTGATACCGTGGCGCAGGGCTGCACACTGCATATTGATGTTATCCCGGCACAGGCATGGTGCTGGGATTGCAGCCGTGAGGCCGAAATCATGCAGCACGCCGGATGCTGTCCGCACTGCGGCAGTGAACGGCTGCGCATCAGTGAAGGTGATGATTTGCGGGTAAAAAGCCTGGAAGGTGAGTGAGTTTTACGCCGCCGCCGTATTCAGCAGCCAGCGGGCGAATTGCTGCATGGCCGGGGTTTCCGTACGGGACTGTAACCGCGTCAGCCAGTAGCCGCCGAGGGTGATTTCTGCGGCAAACGGCTGTACCAGTGCGCCTGACTGTAACAGGCGGCTGAACATACATACCGGTGCGATCGCTACCCCGGCACCCAGTTGTGCCGCCTCGGCCATGGCCAGTGAGGTATCGAACACCATTACCGGCTGTGACGGGGAAGGCGGTGTGCCGCCCGCACAATCCAGCCAGCGGCTCCATTCATCCCGGCGGAATGAGCGCAGCAGGGTAAAGCGGTGAACATCATCCGGCTGCTGTAACTGTTCTGCAATGGCCGGTGAGCACAGCGGAGCGTGTGGTGCACTGAAAATCAGTTCCGCATCTGACTCATGCCACGCGCCGTTACCGAAACGGATCGTATAATCATGCCCTTCCGCCGCCGGGTCCACATGATTGTTATGGGTGGAGATATGCAGATCAATATGCGGATGGCTGTCATAGAATCCGGCCAGACGCGGCAGCAGCCAGCCTGCGGCAAATGTTCCCACCGCACCGACTTTCACCCGCTCACGGAACTGCCCGTGAGAAAAACACTCCAGAGTATCCGCAATCCGGTCAAACGCCTCATTGAGCACCGGCAGTAATCCCTCACCTTCATGGGTCAGCACCAGCCCGCGCGAGACGCGGGTAAACAGCACACAGCCGAGTTGTTCTTCCAGCGCCCTGACCTGCTGGCTGACGGCGGCATGGGTGACATTCAGCTCAATCGCCGCGCGGGTAAAACTGAGATGACGGGCGGCGGCCTCAAAGGCGCGCAGCGGGTTAAGGGGGAGATAACGTCTGACCATAATCCACCTGTAAGTTTTTCTTTAGGGCAGTTGAGTCTTCATAATGCCTCCTTTGAAGGGAAGGTATAACGTCGGCTGCGGCAGCAGAGAAACGGCATTCCGGCGGTAATACTCTGCTATAGCAGAATCTGCCTTGTTGTAGCGCGGAACTCAAGTGATATTTGCCTCTTGTGTTTGCATTCGAGCTAATCCGGCAGCACTATTACTCCCAAGGGTTCCAGCAGTTGCTCCTGTTGCCAGGCACAGATCTTGACTCCTTCGAGGTTGACCCGTCTGGGGTCGAGCCCATCCAGATCGGCAAAGGTCAGGTCACAGCCCCGCAGATTGACCTGTTGCCAACAGTCGCGGGAGAAGGTGCCGCGGCTGAGATCTGAGCCCATCAAGGAAGCGCCGCTGAGATTGGCATTGCTCCAGTTGTTTTCAAACAGCTCGCATTTTTCCAGGCATTGGCCACTCAAGTTGGTATAGGCCAGGTTGCAACCTGAGATATAAGCCGAGCAGAAGTACATCTTATGGCTGACTTGATTGTAGAAGCGGGCCCGGGAAAAGTTGGCGCCCTTGAGATCGCACTCCCTGAACTCTATGCCAAAGCAGTTGGCACCGCTGAAGTTGGCCAAAGACAGACGGCAGGCCTTGAAACTGGCATCGCGCAGATCGGCATAGCTGAAGTGACACCCTTCAACGGCGCCGCTTTCAATGAAACTGCAATCCTCGAAACTGGCATCCTGCAGCTGACAGTGGCTGAAGTCACACTGATAAAAGCGGCAGCGGCGAAAACGGCTGTCACTCAAATCCTGGCGTGAGAAATCCTCTTGCTGAAAAACTTTATCAATAATATCCATACGGCTTCCTTTAATCAGGGAGGGTGCTAACGGGTATAGGAAGTATAAACCACCTTTTTGCTCCTCATCCGAAGTATCTTACCTGAAATTCCCTCACTCGTTTACCGCTCAAGCCCCAATTTTAACTGCCGGTCCAGCCTAAACCGCTCTAATAAGGTTCGATTTGGCGGTAAAATCTCTAGCCTGATAGCTCGAGAGATACAAACTGCCCCACCGCCCCGTTTAAAAGTTGGCAGTGTTGAGCAGTGTTGGATTTGGGGTCGTCAGTCAAAGAGACGACTCTGTGATGGATCGAACAGGCTGGGAGTCAGTGGCGGCGCTCGTTCTGGTGGCAGCTCACGCTGCTTGGCGGCATTCGCCTTGGCTGTTTTCTGTTTCAGATGCTTGAGAATCTGCTCAATGACCTTCGGATCTTCGATGCTGGCAATCACTTTGACGTGACCGCCGCAGTGTTCGCAGACTTCAATATCAATATTGAAGACTCGCTTGAGGCGTTGCATCCAGGTCATGGCGCGGTGGCGCTCTGCAGGACTCTTGTCACGCCAGTTAGTATCGAGACCTTCCGATTTGTCGGGCTTCTTGCCCCGCTTGGCGGGTGTTACTTGAACTCGGTGTTTGCTGTTCGGTGCAAAGACGCCGTGGAAGCGTGTGAGGTTGACTCGCGGCTTAGGTACCAACGCAGCGAGTTTGGCGATGAAGTCCAGCGGCTCGAAGATCACATGGGTGGTGCCATTGCGGTACGGAGTTTTGAGCTCGTAACGCACCTGCCCATTGGCGGTTAATGCCAGACGTTTTTCTGAAACCGCTGGCCGACTAATGTAGCGACACAAGCGCTCAAGCTTATCCCGCTGATGCGCTTCGGCCATCACACCGGCGTGTAGCGAGAAACCAGCATGGTTGGCTACTCGACTGCTTGAGTCGGCTTTATCCTCACGCCCTGGCAAGGTTTGCAGGGTGAAGACTTTGCGCCCTTGCTGGGGGCCGACGGCAATGCGATACGTAACCGAAGCACCATGTAATTGAGTCAGCGTATCGTCTTCGCCCTCTTCCAGTGTCAACCACGTATTCTCGGCATCACGCTCCAAAATCCCACGCTTTTCCATGCAGCGAGCGATGCGATGGCTGAGGGTGTGAGCGAGCGTATTCAGCTCATCGTAAGTGGGTGCCTTGACACGATGGAAGCGTTGCTTGCCATAGTCATCTTCGGCATAGACACCATCGAGAAACAGCATGTGGTAGTGGACATTGAGATTTAGCGCGGAGCCAAAGCGTTGGATAAGAGTCACTGAGCCAGTTTGTGCAGAGGCTTTGGTGTAACCGGCTTTTTTGATCAGATGAGTTGAGAGTGTACGATAGACGATACTCAAGACCTGGCCCATCAGCTGGGGATGGCGAGCCAGCAAAAAGCGTAGCTGGAAAGGAAAGCTGAGCACCCACTGGCGAATGGGCTCCTTGGGGAAGACTTCGTCTATCAGCAGCGCCGCACTCTCGGCCATCCGGCGGGCACCGCAGCTAGGGCAAAAGCCGCGTCGTTTACAGCTGAAGGCGACCAGACGCTCGTGATGACAATCCTCGCAGCGAACCCGCATGAAACCATACTCCAGACGGCCACATTGGAGGAGGTCGTTGAATTCTTGTTGGATGTAGCGAGGCAGGTGTTGACCTTGGGCTTCGAGTGAGGCTTTGAAGGCTGGGTAGTGCTGCTCAACCAGCTGGTAGAGCAGCGTCTGGTCGGGTTGGTGGCGTTCGTAACCGTTTGTTTGAGTGGGCGATTGACTCGCCGTGGCGTTCCTTGCCAGCGACATGGGTATCCTCCGCTGATACTGTGGTTATGTACAGTATCAGCGGCTTGCGTTCAGACGTCCAGTCTGGCCCTAGACATCGCTAAATGCTTAACCCGCAATAGCCCTCACGAGTTGTTATCAGCCACTACCGGTTGAGCGAGAAGGTTTTGGGTTCAGGGTGCTATTGCTCCACCAATCACAATACTGAAGCCCCAACTGTTATCAGTTGGGGCTTTTTCTTGTCTGTTTGCGGCGGTTGCGTTTTATCGGTAGTCGTCGAGCTCTGCACCATCCCACATAAGAGCTTAACGGTGCGATCTTCAACGCCATCACACAAAACTTTCTTTTTCACGCACAGTCAACTTATTGGATGTTTTATTAACAACCCAAAAGGAGATATTTAGCGGGCGGCCGGAAGGTGAATGCTAGGCATGATCTAACCCTCGGTCTCTGGCGTCGCGACTGCGAAATTTCGCGAGGGTTTCCGAGAAGGTGATTGCGCTTCGCAGATCTCCAGGCGCGTGGGTGCGGACGTAGTCAGCGCCATTGCCGATCGCGTGAAGTTCCGCCGCAAGGCTCGCTGGACCCAGATCCTTTACAGGAAGGCCAACGGTGGCGCCCAAGAAGGATTTCCGCGACACCGAGACCAATAGCGGAAGCCCCAACGCCGACTTCAGCTTTTGAAGGTTCGACAGCACGTGCAGCGATGTTTCCGGTGCGGGGCTCAAGAAAAATCCCATCCCCGGATCGAGGATGAGCCGGTCGGCAGCGACCCCGCTCCGTCGCAAGGCGGAAACCCGCGCCTCGAAGAACCGCACAATCTCGTCGAGCGCGTCTTCGGGTCGAAGGTGACCGGTGCGGGTGGCGATGCCATCCCGCTGCGCTGAGTGCATAACCACCAGCCTGCAGTCCGCCTCAGCAATATCGGGATAGAGCGCAGGGTCAGGAAATCCTTGGATATCGTTCAGGTAGCCCACGCCGCGCTTGAGCGCATAGCGCTGGGTTTCCGGTTGGAAGCTGTCGATTGAAACACGGTGCATCTGATCGGACAGGGCGTCTAAGAGCGGCGCAATACGTCTGATCTCATCGGCCGGCGATACAGGCCTCGCGTCCGGATGGCTGGCGGCCGGTCCGACATCCACGACGTCTGATCCGACTCGCAGCATTTCGATCGCCGCGGTGACAGCGCCGGCGGGGTCTAGCCGCCGGCTCTCATCGAAGAAGGAGTCCTCGGTGAGATTCAGAATGCCGAACACCGTCACCATGGCGTCGGCCTCCGCAGCGACTTCCACGATGGGGATCGGGCGAGCAAAAAGGCAGCAATTATGAGCCCCATACCTACAAAGCCCCACGCATCAAGCTTTTGCCCATGAAGCAACCAGGCAATGGCTGTAATTATGACGACGCCGAGTCCCGACCAGACTGCATAAGCAACACCGACAGGGATGGATTTCAGAACCAGAGAAAGAAAATAAAATGCGATGCCATAACCGATTATGACAACGGCGGAAGGGGCAAGCTTAGTAAAGCCCTCGCTAGATTTTAATGCGGATGTTGCGATTACTTCGCCAACTATTGCGATAACAAGAAAAAGCCAGCCTTTCATGATATATCTCCCAATTTGTGTAGGGCTTATTATGCACGCTTAAAAATAATAAAAGCAGACTTGACCTGATAGTTTGGCTGTGAGCAATTATGTGCTTAGTGCATCTAACGCCGGAGTTAAGCCGCCGCGCGTAGCGCGGTCGGCTTGAACGAATTGTTAGACATCATTTACCAACTGACTTGATGATCTCGCCTTTCACAAAGCGAATAAATTCTTCCAAGTGATCTGCGCGTGAGGCCAAGTGATCTTCTTTTTGTCCCAGATAAGCTTGCTTAGCTTCAAGTAAGACGGGCTGATACTGGGCAGGTAGGCGTTTTATTGCCCAGTCGGCAGCGACATCCTTCGGCGCGATTTTGCCGGTTATTGCGCTGTACCAAATGCGGGACAACGTAAGCACTACATTTCGCTCATCGCCGGCCCAGTCGGGCTGCGAGTTCCATAGCTTCAAGGTTTCCCTCAGCGCCTCGAATAGATCCTGTTCAGGAACCGGGTCAAAGAATTCCTCCGCTGCCGGACCTACCAAGGCAACGCTATGTTCTCTTGCTTTTGTAAGCAGGATAGCTAGATCAATGTCGATCATGGCTGGCTCGAAGATACCCGCAAGAATGTCATTGCGCTGCCATTCTCCAAATTGCAGCTCGCGCTTAGCCGGATAACGCCACGGGATGATGTCGTCATGCACGACAAGGGTGACTTCTATAGCGCGGAGCGTCTCGCTCTCGCCAGGGAAAGCCGAAGCCTCCATAAGGTCATTGAGCAATGCTCGCCGCGTCGTTTCATCAAGCTTTACGGCCACAGTAACCAACAAATCAATATCGCTGTATGGCTTCAGGCCGCCATCCACTGCGGAGCCGTACAAATGCACGGCCAGCAACGTTGATTCCAGATGGCGCTCAATGACGCTTAGCACCTCTGATAGTTGGTTCGAAATTTCGATGGTCACCGCTACCCTCATGATGTCTAACGCCCGCCTCAACTGCCGGAGGTTAATGGCGCCTTTTTTGCAGCTCCACCGCAAAAAAAGGTGACAGTAACCGGAGGTCAGATTGCAGGCGCTTGTTAACTCTTTTGCCAGATTTGATAACAATAGTTAATGTTAGACTCGAAATCTTGCTCAAATACCAACTTGAATGTATCTGGGATTTCAGGAAAAACTATGTCTCCATCTCGCTCGATGTCGACTGTTGAAATATGCAAAGTATCTACTTTGGAAATCAAGCTTTTGTATATTTCACCACCACCAGAAACGATAACATGATCCGTGATTTCCTCTAAATTTATTAAGGCATCCTGAATTGAGGAGAAAACCATTACACCCTCATCATTCGTAGAAAAATTAGAGCGAGTTACAACTGCATACTTTCGATTTGGGAGAGCGCCCATTGACTCAAAAGTTTTGCGTCCAACTAAAAGCCATTGATTATATGTAATTGCCTTAAATAGAAGTTGCTCGCCTTTGGCGCTCCATGGAATATCTGGTCCATTACCGATAATACCGTTCTTCGACTTGGCAGCCATTAGTGATAACTTCACGATTTCTCCCTCGAGTTAACTTTGTTTTAGGGCGACTGCCCTGCTGCGTAACATCGTTGCTGCTCCATAACATCAAACATCGACCCACGGCGTAACGCGCTTGCTGCTTGGATGCCCGAGGCATAGACTGTACAAAAAAACAGTCATAACAAGCCATGAAAACCGCCACTGCGCCGTTACCACCGCTGCGTTCGGTCAAGGTTCTGGACCAGTTGCGTGAGCGCATACGCTACTTGCATTACAGTTTACGAACCGAACAGGCTTATGTCCACTGGGTTCGTGCCTTCATCCGTTTCCACGGTGTGCGTCACCCGGCAACCTTGGGCAGCAGCGAAGTCGAGGCATTTCTGTCCTGGCTGGCGAACGAGCGCAAGGTTTCGGTCTCCACGCATCGTCAGGCATTGGCGGCCTTGCTGTTCTTCTACGGCAAGGTGCTGTGCACGGATCTGCCCTGGCTTCAGGAGATCGGAAGACCTCGGCCGTCGCGGCGCTTGCCGGTGGTGCTGACCCCGGATGAAGTGGTTCGCATCCTCGGTTTTCTGGAAGGCGAGCATCGTTTGTTCGCCCAGCTTCTGTATGGAACGGGCATGCGGATCAGTGAGGGTTTGCAACTGCGGGTCAAGGATCTGGATTTCGATCACGGCACGATCATCGTGCGGGAGGGCAAGGGCTCCAAGGATCGGGCCTTGATGTTACCCGAGAGCTTGGCACCCAGCCTGCGCGAGCAGCTGTCGCGTGCACGGGCATGGTGGCTGAAGGACCAGGCCGAGGGCCGCAGCGGCGTTGCGCTTCCCGACGCCCTTGAGCGGAAGTATCCGCGCGCCGGGCATTCCTGGCCGTGGTTCTGGGTTTTTGCGCAGCACACGCATTCGACCGATCCACGGAGCGGTGTCGTGCGTCGCCATCACATGTATGACCAGACCTTTCAGCGCGCCTTCAAACGTGCCGTAGAAGGCACTGTTGCAAAGTTAGCGATGAGGCAGCCTTTTGTCTTATTCAAAGGCCTTACATTTCAAAAACTCTGCTTACCAGGCGCATTTCGCCCAGGGGATCACCATAATAAAATGCTGAGGCCTGGCCTTTGCGTAGTGCACGCATCACCTCAATACCTTTGATGGTGGCGTAAGCCGTCTTCATGGATTTAAATCCCAGCGTGGCGCCGATTATCCGTTTCAGTTTGCCATGATCGCATTCAATCACGTTGTTCCGGTACTTAATCTGTCGGTGTTCAACGTCAGACGGGCACCGGCCTTCGCGTTTGAGCAGAGCAAGCGCGCGACCATAGGCGGGCGCTTTATCCGTGTTGATGAATCGCGGGATCTGCCACTTCTTCACGTTGTTGAGGATTTTACCCAGAAACCGGTATGCAGCTTTGCTGTTACGACGGGAGGAGAGATAAAAATCGACAGTGCGGCCCCGGCTGTCGACGGCCCGGTACAGATACGCCCAGCGGCCATTGACCTTCACGTAGGTTTCATCCATGTGCCACGGGCAAAGATCGGAAGGGTTACGCCAGTACCAGCGCAGCCGTTTTTCCATTTCAGGCGCATAACGCTGAACCCAGCGGTAAATCGTGGAGTGATCGACATTCACTCCGCGTTC
This sequence comes from Enterobacter cloacae complex sp. 342H5, assembly GCF_050030905.1. Classification (NCBI taxonomy): domain Bacteria; kingdom Pseudomonadati; phylum Pseudomonadota; class Gammaproteobacteria; order Enterobacterales; family Enterobacteriaceae; genus Enterobacter; species Enterobacter cloacae complex sp. 342H5. The sequence continues at coordinate 53,094 of NZ_JBLGVB010000002.1, read as the reverse complement.
AGCCAGCATCTCCTGCAGCTCACGGTAACTGATGCCGTATTTGCAGTACCAGCGTACGGCCCACAGAATGATGTCACGCTGAAAATGCCGGCCTTTGAATGGGTTCATGTGCAGCTCCATCAGCAAAAGGGGATGATAAGTTTATCACCACCGACTATTTGCAACAGTGCCACCGACGACCGGGTCGAATTTGCTTTCGAATTTCTGCCATTCATCCGCTTATCATCACTTATTCAGGCGTAGCAACCAGGCGTTTAAGGGCACCAATAACTGCCTTAAAAAAATTACGCCCCGCCCTGCCACTCATTGCAGTACTGTTGTAATTCATTAAGCATTCTGCCGACATGGAAGCCATCACAAACGGCATGATGAACCTGAATCGCCAGCGGCATCAGCACCTTGTCGCCTTGCGTATAATATTTGCCCATGGTGAAAACGGGGGCGAAGAAGTTGTCCATATTGGCCACGTTTAAATCAAAACTGGTGAAACTCACCCAGGGATTGGCTGAGACGAAAAACATATTCTCAATAAACCCTTTAGGGAAATAGGCCAGGTTTTCACCGTAACACGCCACATCTTGCGAATATATGTGTAGAAACTGCCGGAAATCGTCGTGGGTGATGCTGCCAACTTACTGATTTAGTGTATGATGGTGTTTTTGAGGTGCTCCAGTGGCTTCTGTTTCTATCAGCTGTCCCTCCTGTTCAGCTACTGACGGGGTGGTGCGTAACGGCAAAAGCACTGCCGGACATCAGCGCTATCTCTGCTCTCACTGCCGTAAAACATGGCAACTGCAGTTCACTTACACCGCTTCTCAACCCGGTACGCACCAGAAAATCATTGATATGGCCATGAATGGCGTTGGATGCCGGGCAACCGCCCGCATTATGGGCGTTGGCCTCAACACGATTTTCCGCCATTTAAAAAACTCAGGCCGCAGTCGGTAACCTCGCGCATACAGCCGGGCAGTGACGTCATCGTCTGCGCGGAAATGGACGAACAGTGGGGATACGTCGGGGCTAAATCGCGCCAGCGCTGGCTGTTTTACGCGTATGACAGGCTCCGGAAGACGGTTGTTGCGCACGTATTCGGTGAACGCACTATGGCGACGCTGGGGCGTCTTATGAGCCTGCTGTCACCCTTTGACGTGGTGATATGGATGACGGATGGCTGGCCGCTGTATGAATCCCGCCTGAAGGGAAAGCTGCACGTAATCAGCAAGCGATATACGCAGCGAATTGAGCGGCATAACCTGAATCTGAGGCAGCACCTGGCACGGCTGGGACGGAAGTCGCTGTCGTTCTCAAAATCGGTGGAGCTGCATGACAAAGTCATCGGGCATTATCTGAACATAAAACACTATCAATAAGTTGGAGTCATTACCATGAGGGCTTTATTGTAGGTGGGCCAGTTGGTGATTTTGAACTTTTGCTTTGCCACGGAACGGTCTGCGTTGTCGGGAAGATGCGTGATCTGATCCTTCAACTCAGCAAAAGTTCGATTTATTCAACAAAGCCGCGGTGATGCTTACGGTATGGTGGTTATCAAGTTTTATCCTGATTAGCACCCTTAATGGCTATTTCGATAATCAGGACCGCGATTTTCTGACAGGTAAACTTCAGCTCACCGAAGAGTTTCTTAAAACAGAGACGTTCCGGAACAAAACGGATATTAAGTCATTATCAGAAAAAATAAACGATGCGATGGTAGGGCACAATGGTTTATTCATTTCTATAAAAAACATGGAAAATGAAAAAATTGTTGAACTCTATGCCAAAAATTCTGTTGTTCCAGCGGTCCTGCTTAATAAGTCGGGTGATATTCTCGACTATATGATCCAGACGGAAGAAAATAACACCGTGTACCGCAGTATCTCGCGGCGGGTTGCCGTGACGCCGGAACAGGGTAAAAGCAAACATGTCATCATTACGGTTGCCACGGATACTGGGTATCACACCCTGTTTATGGATAAGCTCAGTACCTGGCTGTTCTGGTTCAATATCGGTCTGGTCTTTATTTCTGTTTTTCTGGGCTGGCTGACCACACGTATTGGTCTGAAACCGCTACGGGAAATGACCAGTCTGGCTTCCTCCATGACCGTACACAGCCTGGATCAGCGTCTTAATCCCGATTTGGCTCCGCCGGAAATTTCTGAGACCATGCAGGAGTTCAATAACATGTTCGATCGCCTGGAGGGGTCATTCCGGAAACTGTCAGATTTCTCGTCTGACATCGCGCATGAGCTGCGCACAGCGGTCAGTAATCTGATGATGCAGACGCAGTTTGCACTGGCTAAGGAAAGGGATGTTTCGCATTACCGCGAAATCTTATTCGCTTACCTGGAAGAACTGAAAAGGTTGTCACGAATGACCAGTGATATGCTTTTTCTGGCACGTTCAGAGCATGGTCTGCTGCAGCTGGATAAACATGATGTGGATCTGGCCGCCGAACTGAATGAATTACGTGAGCTGTTCGAGCCTCTGGCAGACGAAACAGGAAAGACAATCACCGTTGAAGGAGAGGGCGTTGTTGCCGGAGACAGCGATATGCTGCGACGTGCTTTCAGTAACCTGCTTTCCAATGCAATCAAGTATTCTCCCGATAACACCTGTACAGCGATACACCTTGAGCGTGACAGTGACTGTGTGAACGTGATGATTACGAATACGATGTCCGGCCAGGTTCCCGCTAATCTGGAACGTTTGTTTGATCGGTTCTATCGAGCTGATTCATCAAGGGTCCACAACACGGAAGGCGCGGGGCTGGGATTATCAATTACAAGGTCGATCATTCATGCTCATGGCGGCGAGCTGTCAGCAGAACAGCAGGGGCGGGAAATTGTGTTCAGTGTGCGCCTGTTAATGGATTAATCCCGTTCTTCAGGAGAAACCTGGAAGGTGACAAAATTGTCATCATTCAGTCACGCGATAAACAGAGGCGGTTTTTTATAATCATACATAAATCAGGAGCAGAGTGATAACGCAATCGCCTGGTTCCTGGAGTGATGAATAACCCGCCCTGAGATCAAATGCTTTCTCTGTTATAAGCCGTTGATTGTTTGGGTATGAAAACACCGGAGACCCAACCATGAAAAAGATCCTTGTATCATTTGTTGCCATTATGGCTGTCGCTTCATCCGCCATGGCTGCAGAGACAATGAACATGCATGACCAGGTAAATAATGCCCAGGCACCCGCCCATCAGATGCAGTCAACCTCTGAAAAAAGCGCTGTTCAGGGAGACAGTATGACAATGATGGATATGAGCGGACACGATCAGGCTGCAATGTCCCATGAAATGATGCAAAACGGCAACGCTTCTGCCCACCAGGACATGGCGGAGATGCATAAAAAAATGATGAAAGGCAAACCAGGGGCCACCAACGAATCAGCAACGTCATTTTCAGAAATGAACGAGCATGAAAAAGCCGCTGTTGTGCACGAGAAGGCGAATAATGGTCAGTCTTCCGTTATTCATCAGCAGCAGGCTGAAAAGCATCGCAGCCAGATCACCCAGAATTAACCCGCAGCTCCACTTGTTAGACCCTCATTTGACGCCGAAGTCACTGGCTTACGCTCCCGTCCGGGAGCGTTTTTTTTATTCTTTCATTTATCATTGAGTCTTATGGGAATGGATTTAATCAGTTACTTAATCCCTGCCTCAGCAACAAGTCCCGGAAAGAGCAGCTTTATATTCCGGGTTTTTCTGCTCATAACCTCAACGGTGGCGCTTAGGATGTACTTTGTAAGTACCCAGAGTGTGTGTCATCAGTACCGGTGTTAATGCACCAGCCCATTCCAGCCATGTATACCCATGTAAATCCCAACAGCAGCAATCAGGGCGCTTGAAATATAGGGGGCTCTTCTGGCGATGGTATTGAAGCCACTCCAGCGTTTGGCGACCTGACGAACGCTGATCGCCGCACCCACTCCAACCGTTACGAGGGTCAATGCCAGGCCGATACTGAAACAAACAACCAGTGTGGCACCCAGCGTAAGCGCTTTAAGCTGAAGGCAGATCAACAATACAGTTATAGCTGCCGGGCAAGGGATAAGCCCTCCTGTCAGTCCAAATATCAGGATTTGCCCGTTGGTTACTTCTTTCCCGTCGAAGCGGCGTTTTATGTCATTGGCATGAGCCAGTTCGTGAGCGTCCTGATACTCTTTCGAATTCACATCCAGCCCATCAAGCTCAGAGTGGTCATGGTCATGGTCGTGTTCAGCGAACGCCACATCATAGTCATGGACATGACCACGATGTCCCAGAGACAGACGTACGTTGAAACTGTGAGGCTCAGGGATGGGAGATGTTGACTCCAGATAATCACCATGATCAACAAATTCAAAAGTCTGAGAGATCGTACTGTTTTCCCGAAGTGTGGTTAATGAGATATCTTCAGAAGCCCATCTTTGGCCACTAAGAGTGCGTAGCCGCCAGTGGGGAAGTTGTCCTTCTTCAAAAATGGACAGTTCAACTTTTCCATGGCCAGTATCGATCAACCTTGTTTCGTCATGGTGATGATGTTCATTCTCCTGCATTCCCTCCAGCCAGTTTTTCTCACCGCTCCAGGTTCGCCAGAACATCCAAAAAGCCGTACCAAGGATGATCACTGAAGAGACCATCTGTAGCCAGGGTTCGGCTGATTCTGCGGTAAATTTATTACTGATATACATCCCTCCAAAAGCAATCAGCCATACGACTGCAGTGTGCGACAATGTTGCCGCGACACCCAGCATCACGGCCTGACGTACGGTGCCTTTTATAGCAATGATGAATGCTGCCATCATTGTTTTGGAGTGCCCGGGCTCCAGTCCATGAAGCGCGCCAAGCAGAATGGCGCTGGGGATGAAAAACCATGCGTTGCCTTGCTGAAGAAGTGTCGTAAATTCGTTCATGAGAATCATTCTTGGTTATTAAGTGTAGGCCGGATTCTACTCCCCCCCAGTAAAATATACTACCCCCCAGTAGAATAACGCTGGTATAGTTACATAAAATATCCAGGAGAGTGAGAGCCCACATGTCACATACCATCCGCGATAAACAAAAACTGAAAGCACGTACAAGCAAGATCCAGGGGCAGGTTGCTGCGCTGAAAAAAATGCTTGATGAACCTCACGAATGTGCCGCTGTACTGCAACAAATAGCCGCCATACGTGGTGCCGTGAATGGTTTATTGCGTGAAGTGATTAAAGGACATTTGACTGAACATATTGTTCATGAAAGTGAAGAACAGAAACGAGAAGAAGACCTGGACGTTGTGCTGAAGGTTCTGGATTCTTACATCAAGTGACAGTTTGGCTAAAAGCCCTGAGCATTAATTTATCTAAATAACACGTTATCAAGTGACGGTTTTGGGCTGTTTGTAGCGGCATAGTGAGTTTGTTTAATCAATGAGCTTTAAGATGCCCCCCTTCATGCAAGGCAACGCGTACATTTCTGGTACATCTACTTCCCTTACTTTGCTCAGGGCAACCCACATTGTTAAAGCCTCTACTCGCTGACCATCAAAATCACCCAACGTCAGATAATGGAAAAAAATTTTGGATGACATTTTGAAACGTGTCCTCTGCTGTGAACGTCGAGAGATGCTACGCGAGAAAGGAGATGACCTACTTAGTATCCTGTTAAGTAGGTCTATCTGAAGAAGTAGACAACTTTAAAGTCTTTTTCATGTTAAAGGAGACAACTTTAATGTCTGTGTACACCTACCTTTGCTCAAATCAAAATGTTCTGACATACCAAAATGGAGTGTAAAATGACTCAAAACCAGGGTTCTGAGCCAGTACCGGCGAGCCGGACAGGGCAGCTCATCAGCGCCCGGGATATGGCCATGCAGAAATTCGAAGAAGGGATGCGGTTAATCTCGGAAGCGTCGGAACTGTGCGGTCTCTCTCTCTTCACCAGCAGAATTATGCAGCCCAACGCATTTGGTCTTCCGTCGTCACTGGATCGCACCATCGAGGAGGGGCGTAAGGAAATTGACCGTAAAACGTGGAAAAGGCTCTTTGAAGAAACAGGTATGGACCGGTACTGGAACCATAAGCAAAAAGAAGCCTTTAACGAATCCCTTCGTACGGATCCGCCCGTCGCTTCCCTGGAGATTGTTAAGGGAACATTACAGCATGCACTGGCTAACAGACGAGACACCCTTGCAGAAGGTTTCGTTGATGTTCTCAACAAGCTTGACCGAAGTTTCAAAAGCAATGCCAGGCAATATACAATGCCAAAAAAGCTTGTTCTTCGGGGGATTTTTCCTGGTGTGAACGTGCTGAGGTACAACGGTTTCTCGCAGGACAATCACTTTTGTTTACGCGACTTTGAGAATATTGTATGCATCTGTTCTGATACTCCAACACCTGCAACCGGCGGTGGGCTGAGTATGGTCGACAGGCTGACGGCCATGAGAAATACAGAATTCACAGGCGAGTTCAGTGATGAGAATGGCTGGCGGTGTCGCCTGTTTGAGAATGGAAACGTTCATATTTGCATCGACAGTATCTCGCTTCTGAATGCTCTGAACGATCTTATCAGCATATATTTTGCAAACCAGCTTCCGGCCGCAGGAAAAAAATGATGATTGAAAATGATAAAGAAAAAAGCCTGAACGATGCTACCCCGCCAGAGGTGCAGAATGACATCCGCAGCGAATCCACTGAAAAATCAAAGGAAATGGGTCGTTCAAGGTACTCATCTATCGCGATGATCGATTACTTCAATGCAATCGAACGTCTGTGCAAAGAGAAAGAAATTAACCCGGAAAATATCGATCTGAGCTTCAAAGTTCACTGGCTCAGAAACGCTGTTGGCGGCTCGTTTGCAAGGTCACAGGAGATGTTCGCGGAGTACCAGAAGTATGTTAAAGAGGTTCCTGAAGAGGCCCGTTACCTGGATATACCCGATGAGGTAAAGGTTGCACTCGGCGATATTATCTCGTACATCACCTGGCACTACCGTAGAAGCTATACCGCAATACAGAATGATAGTGTTAAAAAAGCTGAAGCACGTAGCATGCAGCTGGAGGAGGAGGTAACGCAGCTGTTACAGCGGCTTGAGCAAAGCGCTACCGATATGGATGAGCTGAAACTTGAGAATCAGGCACTACAGGGTCGATTAGAGATCCGGGACAGTACCGTCAAGGAGTTAGAAACAAGGCTGAATGTTGCCGAAGCAGAACTCGAAACCTGCCATCACCAGTTAGATAGCACACGGCATGAATTGAGCCTCGCACAGCAGTCAAATGACTCACTCTCCCAGCAACTGGCTGAACGTAAAACAGAGATCGCTGGTCACCTTGAATATCAAAAAAAGCTGAACGAAGAGATCAACACGCAGCGTTCTGATAACGCCGGTCTTTCCAGACAATGCGACCAGTTAAGTCAGACTGTGTCAGATACAAAGGCAGAGAGGGACAGGTTTGAACAGGAATTGATTGCTGCACAGAACCTTTGTACTGAGCTGAAAAGTGCACTGTCCGGGAAAGAGGGTGACCTGGTGGCGGTGAATGCCGAGCTTACTGAACTCCATAAACTAAACGAGTCGCTGAGCGCCGACCTGAATAAAGTAACTTTGGTCAGCCAGGGCTATGAAGCGGAAGTGGCTGAACAAAGCAATGAACTCAAAACGCTCCAGGCCAAAGTAATGAAGCTGGAAGCTACCCTGGAGGCGGAGAAAACAATCTCAGAATCCCTGAAAGGCACCATTGATACATTAACTGGTGCAATGGCAGGGGGAGGTACTGGAAAGTCAAAACAGCCGCGTAGCAGAAAAACATCATGATAAATGAAGCCAGGTTGATACACTTCTCTGCATCCCCTGGCACATAAGAACTTCTGCGGACATTCAGCCCGTCCGCAGGAGTTTTCGTCCTTCAGTCAACAAATGCACTACCTTTTTTGAGTCTCCACTTTCCAGAGCAGAAAACACGTTACCGATTCTACCAACAGCTTGTATCTGAGTGATAACCCCAGTCTTGTAATCATCTAGGATCCCTGACAGGAAAGCGTTCAGTTTTGTCTGTTCGCTTAGCGAAAGCATGTAGGACATTTTTTCTCCATTTTAAGCAGGTGTGTCAGTTGAAAGAGGTTTGCGTGATTCTGGAAAATGAGGCAGCACCATAGTTTCAGATGCTGTGGTCGCATCCCAGTGCCACCATCCATAAGGCCCATATTCACGGTTGTAATAATCTTTTTTGAGTTGCTTTCGGGCCAGATAAGCAGGAGTGGCCATACCAAATACTTCCATCGGGAACGGCTTATCGCTTTTTGTGTCGAGCAGGTAGAAGTCAGGGAACACCTCACTAATACTCGCATCATAACGCATGGGCTTAACGTACTGCCGGTGCTCTGCATCCAGCTTTTCTGCAACAACCGCCTCATAGGAGGAGTCCAGAGGTATCCAGTTCTCGCTAACGTGCATCAGCACAATTTGATGAGCTCTTACAGAAGGGCCTCTGCCGGTTACCGCAGCTGGTGACGTCAACGCAAAGACAACTATTTTCGCCCCGGATTTCCATGCTGCGTACTCCGATGAAAATCGTTTCTTTACGCTATCCCAATGGACTTCTGAATTGAAAAAAATCAGCGGTAGCCCCCCAAAATTCCGCAGGGGTAAAAATTTAAGTGGCTTCTCATGCTTTTCAGCATCGTAGCGAGGTAAAACTGACAGGAGCATGAGACGTTTATCACTCATCGCCTGTGATGAAAGACGCTGAATTTGCGACTGAGCGACAGGTTGTTTCGGGTCAGGTACACCAATGAATAAATGGTCACCTATGCAGGCTCTGCCGGTACGAATTTGTTTAGCGGTTTCAAGCAGACGATACCGTACCAGTGAATCGTTACGTTTCCCTGCCATTTTCGGGTACCAGACATTCAGACCAGACTCTGTCCACAAAAGACTAAGCAAGCCCAGGAGGGTCATTGAGGCCTGACCTCCTTCTGGTCGCTGAACATGGGGCAGGGGAGGCACTTCTGATTTTTCAGGAGGATCTTTCTCTGTCATACCGATACCGAGCCTTACAGCCATATCACCTTCGGTTGTAATCCGGACCACACCACTCGCATATCCTTTCAGGCCGGTATGCCGGGCATCAAGGGAGAAGAATACACAGGAAGGATCATGCTCAATGCCCGTGTTAGCGGCTTTGACGAGAATAAAGGCATCACCGTTCGGTAAAGCACGAACATAAAGTCGCTTTTCTCCTTTTCCACGACATCCGCAGGTGATGACTGATTTTTGACCTGAGGTGTGGTGTGCCTTTTTAAGAGCCGACTGCCACCCTTTAGCAAACTCATCCTGCGTTTGAAAGTCAGGTGAATACCTTTTGACGTTTGGATCGTCGTCGTAAGCAATCATCACTGCGAATTTTTGGCTCATAGTAGTCTCCTAAACAGGAAGTTTAATATCCCAACCAGAGCAACACTTCCTGAGCGTCATACTGTTCCTTTACGCCCATGTCGCTAAAGAATTCTTCGAAATCTGTTTCGGGAACGCAATGCCTGGACAGTTCTTGTAATGCTCGTTCTTTAGATACCGTCTCACCTTCAGCTGATTCGAAATACGTCATGGTTGACCTCTGACATTATTACAACAATCTTAAGCATTTAAATTGATGAAGGAGCTCAGGTCAGCTGACTTCGTCGTAAAACTGCCGCAAGCGCTGGGAGGCTGCAAATTCAATTCGTGACTTCAGCAGTTTGGCGACGGCCGCAAAGACATCAACGACCACGGAGTTCCCAAACTGTCTGTAAGCCTGTGTATTGGACACAGGGATACGGAAAACACTTTCCCCGGGTTTATCGAAGCCCATTAGCCTGCTGCATTCACGTGGCGTTAGCATGCGTGGCCGACGGTCCATGTTGTATGTGTTATGGAAATCAGTTTCTCCCAGTTCATGAGACCAGCCCCGATCAATAAGAATTTCAGATCCGTCTTTCATATAGCGGCTTGAGAGGGTTCTGGTGACACTATTAACATTGGAAGGATCTACTAGTCCAAAACCAAAACCATTGCCTTTTGCCGCATGTTTCTTTGCATAGTTGTATAAGTACTCCCAGAGTTTAGGGGAGAGGATGTATTTACTATCTACGCTCGGATCCAGTAAATCTGAGAGAGAAGGGCGCTTGTCCGGATAAAAGTCTTTAATGTCTCTCAGAGTAAAACCGTCTTTCAGACGTAGGTCGCGGCGAAAACCAATAAGGACGATACGTTCACGGTGCTGGGGTCGGAAATGACGGCCATCGATGACTTTAGGATCATCCGCGCCCGTGCTTTCGCTGTTTGCGACGTCGTAGCCAAGCTCATCGAGCGTTTTCATGATGATGTTAAAGGTATTACCCTTATCGTGACTCTTCAGATTTTTTACGTTTTCCAGAACAAAAATTGCAGGTTGTTTTGCCCGGATGATCCTGGCCACATCAAAGAAGAGCGTACCCTGAGTGTCGCACTCGAAACCGTGTTTGCGACCCATAGAGTTCTTTTTACTGACACCGGCGATGCTGAATGGCTGGCATGGAAATCCCGCAAGAAGAACATCATGATCCGGGATAGAGGCATCGATAAATTTGTATGCCTCGTCATCAGTAACCTCGGGCCGGTTGCTAAGAGTGATGTCACGGATGTCTGAATTGAAGCGGTGCTCGTTCTCATCGCAATACCAGTTCGCCCGGTAAGTACGGCTGGAATAAGTATTCCATTCGCTCGTGAAAAGACATTTACCACCGATGGCATCAAATCCGCTTCGCAGTCCACCTATCCCTGCAAACAGATCGATAAAGCTAAAGTGCCTGTCCTCATAATCAGCAGGTCGTGAAGGTATTAAAGTCTGTAGATAGCGTCCATCTGCGATACTCAGCTCACAATGCTCAGGTATGCATGTAACCTGACGTTTAAGGGATGCACGGGACCAATTACTGCCATTTTCATCATTTAATACCTGAGCCAGATATTTCAGGTCATAAATGGTCGAAGCTGTTAACAAAGTTTTGTGGATCAGAGATGGTGTTTTATCCACATCATTCAGGTCTGTCTCAAGATCATGAGTGTAACGTTTCATCCAAACTCTCTCAGGAATAATATCTTTGAGATAGATTAACACGCTTAATTTGGATTATTTTTTGGTTCAGGTTCTAAATTTATTGTGATTATTCTGCCTTTAAGTTGCAAAAAGATTGGTTTTAAGCCCGCCCATGAAATAATGACTTGTTAAAATACTGCCTGTAAATAGGCTTGTGGATACATGTCTGTACTCAACAAATCAAGGTGAAATGATGTTTTTTTTAACAAAGTTACTTTTGCCCATCATGATTGTTGTATTCCCAGTGGCGTCCTGGGGGAACTCAACAACTTTTGAGGCAAAGGTGGTTAAGATTGTTGACGGTGACACCATAACTGCGTTGGATGCTCAAAACACAACCATCAAAATACGGATGTATGGTATAGACGCTCCTGAATCTAAACAGGCTTTTGGCCAAAAAGCAAAACAGGCCTTAACCACAGCTATAGCAACTAAAATCGTTACCGTGATAGACCATGGTACGGATATCTATGGCCGTATGTTAGGTACCATCTGGTTAGATGGATATGATATCAATGCCTCTATGGTGGACAGTGGATATGCGTGGGTTTATCGGTTCGAAGATAACGCCATTGTCCCTGGCTATATCAAATATGAATCCGCAGCACAAAAGGAGGCAAAAGGGTTATGGGCAGACACCAACCCTGTCCCACCATGGCAGTGGAGACAGGCAAACGAAAAGCCCAGAAAGGTGAAAGGGAAGAAATAACCATGATGAAAGAGCCTCATCCGTTACTTCAGTTGGTACTAAACGATTCCGGTCGTCTAACCATGCCTGTTTATTATAGAGATCAACAGTATTGCCCGACTTGCCTTACAAAGGTGTTGAAGAGTGAGGATGGAAGTTTGGCGCACCTCGGGGAAATAAATCAAAATACATGTAGACCTTCTATTTCAGTAGTTGTGACAAAAGCAATTATTGAAATGTTATGTGACGGGGAAAAAATATTTGTAAATCCAATACGATACCGAGGCCGGGTGCTGGCACCCTCAGTAATTTTTTCTCCCGACACTCACACTTTCAAACCGTTTATAAATACAGACTATCAGCCTGTGGGAGCAAACTGGAAAAGTGAAAAGGGATATAAACTCGGTCTGTTTTATCTCAAAGATCGAGCCAACTCTATCAATAAAGAGGAATTTGATTTCATTGCCGTTATAGACCCTAAGGCAATGCAGAAAGAATTTATTTCGGCCTGGTCTGAGGTTGATGAAAAAAATCCATTGGAAACGCTGAAGCAGATCTTACGATCTAAAAACAACTCTTCTTTATGGGTAAAATGGCCTGGCAAAATTGAGCATGCGCAAAAAGGAAATTGCAACGAAAATTACTGGTTCGATTATCAATCTGATAATCAGGAAGTGAACTGTACGGTCTCTGTTGTAGGTATCGAAGGTAACAGTTCCGGTGAGACAATTTATAGATTGCAAACTTTGCTAAAGCGTAAGCTCAATGAATATCAACTGGTTCGGTCTTTAGGGACTATTATGCTTCTTGATAATACCGGGAATATGATTCCATCAAACCATCCTTATTTTGAAGTCATCTCAAAAGCATGTATAAATGGAGTGCGTGACTTTGTTCGTCAAAACCCGTGGGTAGTCTGACGGTCAACTATAAAGCATAATATAATTAGTAATAACAAGGAACAGACATGAATGAAAACTCAGTAATCTTAATAAGTTTATTTTGGTTTTTTTTTGGATCGAGTGTTGTAGCTGGTTTTATGGATGCATCATTATATTGCTGGATTTTTGCAGCCATAAGCGCATTGTTTCTTCTTTCGGTGATACAAACACCAAAGGAGTTAACGGTATCTATTCTTCTTGCGGTACTTATGGCAAGCTCCGCAGGTGTTTTCATTCTGGCTTATAAAGTCAAAACGAATGTCGTTTCACCAATCTATCTCTTAAAAAAGCCTACTGCATACATGGCTGAAATAGATAACCGAAGGATTCATGGTTACTAAATATTTTGCAATTGCATCATTTGACGGTCCGGGTTTATTTACCCACAGCATCGACTAATTCAAGAGGTTACATATGATAGTTTCAGAAGCAATTTTTTATTCTTCTATTATTTCCTGGGTTCTTTATTGGTGGTTTATTGGAAATATTACTAAAAAGGTAGGGATGCTTGTTGTTCCACTCACGCTTACCTTCGGATGTTACATTTATGCAATTCATTTGGATGATTCCGAACAGCAAACCAATTTACGTTGGGAGCAGATCGGTTTTATTACCTTTATAATTGTGATAATGTGGGCAGGAAAGTTTGTGATGAAAAGACTATCTGAATGATGATCTAATCCACACTTTTCGATATCTTAGAAAAGTAACTTTGTGAGCAAACAGTCATATGACATGCAAAACGCTGATCTCAAAGACAGATGATGGATACACATTTAGCATTTCACCTTACGAAGACGGGTACCGCTTATCAGTCTCGCCTGAAAATCGTCACAATGGTACCCAAAGCTTTGACGGCTGGCTCCCACGTTTTTTTTCCGAACCACAGTATGCCAAATCATCTTTAACTAAGTTTCTCGGTGAGTCCTTAGTATGGGAAGAAGATTCAAGTAATGCTCTATGAGATTACTTATTATAAATTTTTCTATTAATCTCCATGGAGTGATATATGAATTTGGCCTATTTTTTATTTTTGTCTATAACTGTTATGCTTACGAGCTTTATTATTAAATCACTTGTCGTATTGGTAAAGTTCAAATTACTTCGTGATGAACGTCTCGAATATACCAGCAATAAAAATATTGATGAGATGTACGATTTAATGAATGCGAAGGAAGAAATCCTCATAAGGCATCATAAGCAGATGTTGGCATTGCATCTTTCACTATTAATATTCGTTCTATTTATTGCTTACATTTACTAAAAATAATTTTATTCAACATTTCAACAAAGGGTTTTCAATGGAAAGCTTCGAAACTGAACAAATGATTCAATATGCTTTCTACATAAATATCGTAATAACGACTGGTTTGGCATGGTTTTGCTTGCGGTCAGGATTGCATTACAATTTTTTCAGAAAAGCAGAGAGTGCCAGAACAAAAGGGCTGAGTAGTACCTCTACTGAACACGGTCCAGCAATTGTGAGAATAAAGAAGCTACAAGCATTAGTAGATTTTATTAGTAACTGTGCTTTTCTAATCCTTTCAATTGGCACAGCTTATATTTTGTATTTTTGGATCCACAGTTAACTCATACAAGGTAACTTCGGCAAATAACAACTTCTAATGCAGGACTTTAATAACTATAACGGATGCTACATGAAAAACGACAGTTTAATTACGCGGTATAAAATACTTAAAGGCGAACGCGATGAGTCTATCTTCACCATAATAATCGCGCTAGTAGTAAAGCTGGGGCTGGTAGCCCTGGCATTCTATCTGTTGCTTGGTTCCACGATTGATTGGTCAAGCTGGAAAACCTATGCCGCCATGTTGATCTTTGGAGCATTTCTCTAAAAGGATGACCACGGCAATACCAGGTCAGACAACAAGGTCGTTAGCATGATCGTTGGAAGCAACGGAAGCACCTTGAAAAAGGTCGGCAGCACTATAAAATCCATCAGCAATGCACACAAATAAACTACTGGTATCTTAAAATGAAAGTGAAAGAGTTGATCGCCATGCTGAACGAAAGAGACCCTGAGGCAATTGTTCTGATTTCCGGCTATGAAACGATCGGCGGCACGGAAGTCGCAGAAGCTGATTTGCTCATTGATATGCAGTCAATATGCTTAGAACAGGCTGATAATCTCACAGGAAACCGTAAAGTTGTTTCTTCCGGTGGTGAAGATTCAGTTTGGTTAGGCTGGAAAGATGATTACCGTACAAAGGTGTTTTTAGAAGATGCCCAAATTCCTGATCAAGATGAATGACGGTCAGCGTTGGCTTCAAAGGCAATCTATCAGTACGTGAAACGTAAATGTTAAAAAATAACCACATATGAATCAATAACTTATGTCAAAGCTAAGTAGAGATGTCCGGGGTGGGGCAAAGTTCAAATGTCCTTTGATAATATTGAATTCCTGGATAAAAATCGCATCTTAACCTCTTCGTTTGAGTACCTTGTTGGGTTGACCCCGTATTCGCTTTATTTGTAGTATTGGGCTGCTTTGAAGTGTTTCATGTTCAAACGCGACGTGTTCTGTAAGTTCTTCCTGACAACAGAGCCGACAATATATACACATCCGCTATGGAGAATCTGACAACCGCTATGCGTATTACGCCACCCTGAGTTTTTCCTTCCTCTGTCGTACTGAGCAAGCCTCAGCACGCACTCAATAACATCCCGTCTGCGGATGTGCTTTACCGTACGTAAAAATGTAGCCCTCCAGGGCTGACTGTATCTAAAAACTGAGAAATTACTATGTTGCTGTCCTCGACGCGTAAGGACTGGCTGGGTAACGTCCGTGGTGACGTTCTGGCCGGTATTGTTGTCGCGCTCGCACTCATTCCAGAAGCGATCGCCTTTTCCATTATCGCCGGTGTTGATCCCCAGGTGGGCCTCTACTCGGCGTTCTGTATTCCTCTCGTTATGGCCTTCTTTGGCGGACGTCCGGCGATGATTTCGTCCTCCACCGGTGCAATGGCTCTCCTGATGGTGACGCTGGTGAAAGATCATGGCTTACAGTATTTACTGGCTGCCTCCATACTGACCGGGGTATTCCAGCTGATAGCCGGATATCTGAAGCTTGGCGGGCTGATGCGTTTTGTTTCACGCTCAGTGGTCACGGGGTTTGTTAATGCACTGGCAATACTGATTTTTATGGCCCAGTTGCCTGAGCTGACCAATGTGACATGGCATGTTTATGCCATGACTGCGGCAGGGCTGGGGATCATCTATCTCTTCCCTTATATCAACAAAACCATTCCTTCACCGCTTGTGTGCATCGTGGTGCTGACTGGGATTGCCATGTGGCTGCATCTGGATGTGCGAACCGTCGGGGATATGGGGAAACTTCCCGACAGTCTGCCGGTCTTCCTGCTCCCGGACGTGCCTTTAAATCTTCAGACGCTGCTCATCATCCTGCCATATTCTGCGGGGCTTGCGGTGGTTGGCCTGCTTGAGTCGATGATGACCGCCACTATCGTGGATGACATGACCGACACGCCAAGCGACAAAAACAGGGAGTGCAAAGCTCAGGGCATCGCGAACATCTGCACATCCTTTATCGGAGGAATGGCAGGCTGCGCGATGATTGGGCAATCTGTTATCAACGTAAAATCCGGTGGACGCGGACGACTTTCAACCCTCACGGCGGGCGTGGTGCTGCTTTGCCTGATTGTGTTCCTGCGCAACTGGGTCTCCCAAATTCCGATGGCAGCGCTGGTCGCGGTGATGATTATGGTTTCCATCGGGACATTCTCCTGGCGCTCCATTGCCAACCTGCGGACACACCCCCTTTCAACCAGCGTGGTCATGCTTGCCACCGTCGCGGTTGTGGTGGCAACACATAATCTGGCCTTCGGTGTGCTGACCGGTGTACTGATTGCTTCGCTCAATTTTGCCACTAAAGTATCCCGGTTCATGCGTGTAACCTCAGTTCTGGAGGGGACGAGCCGGACGTATACCGTCACCGGCCAGGTATTCTTTGCATCAGCAGACCGCTTTACGAGCCACTTTGATTTCCGTGAAGCGATTGAGAATGTGGTGATAGACGTTTCACATGCCCATTTCTGGGACATCACGTCCGTCAGCGCCCTGGATAAGGTGGTCATTAAGTTCCGTAGAGAGGGCGCCGGGGTTGAAATACGTGGGATGAATGAAGCCACCCGCACCATCGTTGACCGGTTTGGTGTTCACGATAAACCTGAAGAAGTCGAAAAACTGATGGGCGGTCATTAACAGACTGGAGGGAAAACTATGAATAATACTGTTACAGCCTGTGTGGACGGTTCACTTTCAACGCGGTCAGTGTGTGAATATGCGGCGTGGGCAGCCCGCACTTTGCAATCACAGCTAGCACTGTTGCACGTTATCGAAAAAGACAGCACCCCGGTAGTGTCAGACCTGACCGGCACTCTCGGCATAGACAGTCAGCAATTGCTGACCGATGAGCTGGTAGAAATTGAAGGGCAACGTAATCGCCTGCTGATGGCCCAGGGGAAAGCAATACTGGAAAGTTGTGCTGAACTGCTTCAAAAACAGGGAAGCCCGGATGTGCTTTTGATGCAAAAACACGGTACACCGGATGAAGTTCTGGCAGAGCTGAGCGACCTTCGTCTCATGGTGCTGGGGCGTCGGGGTAGCCAGCATCCGGTAGGCTCTCATCTGGAAAGCGTTATTCGTCTGCAAAAGAAACCCCTACTGGTTGTTCCGGAGAACTACTCAGTGCCTTCCAGAGTCATGCTGGCTTATGATGGCAGTGAAGAAAGCAGGAGTAACCTGGAACGTCTGACGATGAGTCCCTTACTCAGGGGGCTGGAGTGCCACCTTGTCATGGTAAACGGTAAGAAGGAAGAGCTGCTGACCGCACAGCAA
The DNA here is from genome assembly GCF_050030905.1 of Enterobacter cloacae complex sp. 342H5. NCBI lineage: Bacteria > Pseudomonadati > Pseudomonadota > Gammaproteobacteria > Enterobacterales > Enterobacteriaceae > Enterobacter > Enterobacter cloacae complex sp. 342H5. Next base: position 35,512 of record NZ_JBLGVB010000002.1, on the reverse strand, counting down.
ATTTTACGTGACGCGGATATAGAAAACAGCACAACACATCTTACCGGGCAATCAGTCGGGGACGCGCTTATTCGTTACGCCGAGGAAAATGCTGTCGATCTGATAGTGATGGGGGCCTACGGTCATTCCAGGTTGCGGCAGTTCTTTATCGGTAGTCATACCTCCGAAATGCTGCAAAAGACGCAACAACCGCTTCTTATCCTCCGTTAGCACTGATTATCTTAAATAAAAAAGGGCGAGTTCTCTCGCCCTTCGTCACAAGAACACGTTTAGTTCAGCCGGTTACCTTTTTCATCAACTACCTTCTCACCGTCCTCTTTCGTGAACGCGCTTTTCTGCGCATCGGGAAGAATATCCAGCACGACTTCAGAAGGGCGGCATAGCCGGGTACCCAGCGGCGTTACCACGATAGGGCGATTGATCAGAACAGGGTGCTGCAACATAAAATCGATTAACTGCTCGTCAGTAAAGCGGTCTTCCGCCAGCCCTAACGCTTCAAAAGGTTCGACATTCTTACGCAGCAGCGCTCGTACCGTGATCCCCATATCCGCAATGAGTTTTACCAGCTCAGCTCGTGATGGTGGGGTTTCAAGATAATGAATAACGGTCGGCTCTGTACCGCTGTTGCGGATCATTTCAAGGGTATTGCGTGACGTGCCGCAGGCCGGGTTGTGATAAATGGTAATGTTGCTCATATCAGTATCTCATTACAAAGTGAAAGACAGACGAAGCGCCAGTGCTGCAAGCGTGACAAACAGCACGGGGATTGTCATGACAATGCCCACCCGGAAGTAATATCCCCAGGTAATTTTGATATTTTTCTGCGACAGAACGTGCAGCCACAGTAACGTTGCCAGACTGCCGATAGGGGTAATTTTTGGCCCCAGGTCGCTGCCGATGACGTTGGCGTAAATCATCGCTTCTTTGATAACACCGGTCGCTGTGCTGCCATCAATCGACAGCGCCCCGACCAGCACGGTCGGCATATTGTTCATCACTGATGACAGGAAGGCCGTCAGGAAGCCCGTACCCAGCGTTGCCGCCCACAATCCCTGCTCTGCCAGCTGATTCAGCAAGGAAGAGAGATAGTGGGTCAGACCGGCATTTCGTAAGCCGTAGACCACCAGGTACATCCCCAGCGAGAAGATAACGATTTGCCAGGGCGCACCACGCAGCACCTTACCGGTGTTAATGGCATGCCCTTTTTTCGCAACAGCAAACAGAAGCAATGCACCAGCGGCTGCGACCAAACTGACCGGTACGCCCAGCGGCTCCAGTCCGAAGAATCCCACCAGAAGCAACACCAGAACCAGCCAGCCGGTTTTAAAGGTATTCACATCACGTATAGCGTCTTTCGGTTCTTTCAACAGAGAAACGTCGTAAACGGCGGGAATGTCCTTACGGAAAAACAGATGCAGCATCACCAGCGTAGCCGCAATCGCGGCCAGGTTAACCGGGACCATCACGGCGGCATATTCTGAGAAACCAAGCTTAAAGAAATCCGCCGAGACGATATTCACCAGGTTTGAGACAATCAGTGGCAGGCTTGCCGTGTCAGCGATAAACCCTGCGGCCATGATAAACGCTAAGGTTGCTCCCCGGCTGAATCCCAGCGCCAGCAGCATCGCGATAACGATAGGTGTCAGGATCAGTGCCGCACCGTCGTTGGCAAACAGTGCCGCAACCATCGCACCAAGCAGGACGATCCAGGTGAAGAGCAGCCGCCCCCGGCCATTCCCCCAACGGGCAACGTGCAGCGCGGCCCATTCAAAGAAGCCGGATTCGTCGAGCAGAAGACTGATGATGATCACGGCGATAAAGGTGGCGGTCGCATTCCACACTATCTGCCAGACCACCGGAATATCCCCCAGATGAACGACGCCAGTCAGCAATGCCAGAATTGCGCCCAGTGAGGCACTCCAGCCAATCCCCAGCCCTCTGGGTTGCCAGATAACCAGGACGAGCGTGAATAAAAAGATAGCACCAGCCAGTAACATCAGAAACTCCATTCACATTTGTTTATTCGGATATATATATCGCCATCAGCAGGAGACAGATGCCACGCTACTGAGCTTGTTGCGTATGTTTTCTCGTTCACAGTTCCAGGCTGTATCAATAATACCCGCAGCCCATGCTGGCATGTGTGGCGACAGTCGGTAATGCACCCATTTTCCTTCGCGACGGTCGATGACCAGCTCGGCTTCACGTAAAAGGGCCATATGGCGAGAAATTTTTGGCTGAGACTCTGCGGTTGCCGCACAGATGTCACAGACGCACATTTCACCGGACTCCCTGAGAAGCATCACGATAGTTGAACGGGTCTCGTCGGCGAGCAGTTTAAAAAGCTGAACAGGCTGTAGCATGCTTAACCTCGTAAAAAAATAACAATACATATGGTATTTCATATGTGATAACTTTTAAAGCATAGCTTATGAAATGGAGATTTTTTATGACCGACTTACCAGCAATCGAACCGGCTTATTTTGATGATGCGCTTGCCAGCAAACTTACGGGCAACAACGAAACCATGCCGCGAATTCTCATCCTGTACGGTTCAGTACGAGAGCGGTCCTACAGTCGTTTTGCAGCGGAAGAGGCCGGGCGGTTGCTGGCAAAGATGGGGGCTGAGGTGAAAATATTTAACCCATCCGGTCTGCCGTTACCCGATGATGCGCCCGAAAGTCACCCCAAAGTGCTTGAACTCCGCGAGCTGGTCAGGTGGTGTGACGGAATGGTCTGGAGTTCTCCGGAAAGACATGGCGCCATGAGCTCGGTGATGAAGGCCCAGATTGACTGGATACCCCTGAGTGAAGGTGCTGTTCGTCCTTCCCAGGGTAAAACGCTGGCCGTCATGCAGGTTTGTGGTGGTTCACAGTCGTTTAACACGGTCAATCAGATGCGGATACTTGGCCGCTGGATGCGGATGTTCACCATCCCCAATCAGTCGTCAGTGCCAAAGGCATGGCAGGAATTTGATGATGAAGGGCGCATGAAACCCTCACCCTGGTATGACAGGATTGTCGACGTTACCGAAGAGTTGTTCAAAATGACGTTACTCCTGAAAGGGCACACAGCCTACCTGTCCGACCGCTACAGCGAAAGGAAAGAGAGTCATCAGGAGCTCGCGGCACGGGTCAATCAGGCCAAAATCTGACAGCCAGGCATGCCCGGATGGATTACCGGGCTTTAAATCGGTTTCTTCCCAAATATCTCTTCAGAGCGTGACTGAAGTTTCACCAGGGCATTGAACATATCGTCCTGATCCAGGGAACGCTGGGATTTCTTCGTCGTGGGAGCTTTACGCCTGCGAGAAGGGCCGTCTCCGGATGGTACGGATTGCGACCGGTTATTATCCCGCTCGGCCTGGACCAGCTGCGCCATTTCCAGGGCCCGCCCCAGACGTTTGTTATCCACAATGGCCCCCTGATCGATTTCAGAAAGCTTGTCATAGGTGGAGTAGGGAAGTGATACGCCATTAAGCCGGAGCTCTTTATGTCCATCCGGGTAATGCCAGACATCGATGTATTTACCAATCGCCCGACGACTGAATTCGCTGTCTTCAATCAGATAAAGGACTTTGTCGTATTGCACTGTGAGTGATTTCGACACTTTACGAGCTTCATGCCAGTTAAATACCATATCAAGATCGTCATCGACATCCAGTTCCCGATGAACATCAAACGCCTGGCGAGGCGCTTTTGCGAAACGACGGTTGTAATCGTTCATGAACTCTTCGGCAAATGCGTTCGCAGCTTCCATGGAACTGATGCCCTGGAGCCTGAGCTCCTTGACCAGTCGGTCCTGAAGCGTCAGGTGCGCCCGTTCAACGCGGCCTTTGGCAGCACTGGTTTCTGCACAAATGGTCTGAATGTTCAGTTCATGCATCGCACGGCCAAACTGGGTATCGCCGTCGCCGCCGGTTGCATTTTTATTGTTGATCCTGAATACGCTGGCTTTGTCGCTGTACAGCGCAAGCGGTTTGCCATGTTTTTCAATATAGCCCCGGGTCGCTTCAAAATAGGTGAAAGTAGACTCAGATTTCACGAAAAGAAGCTGCATTAAACGACTGGTTGCGTCATCAACGTAAACCAGTGCCGTACACTTAGGTCCCCGATTTTCAAACCAGTGGTGGTCGCAGCCGTCGATTTGTATGAGTTCACCGGCACAGGCACGGCGGTAACGAGGTTGCTGAATTTTTGGCGCACGTTGCTTACGTGGGACCCACAGACTGGCCTGAGTCATCAGCTTACGGACGGTTTCTTTGGAAAGATGAACACCGTGCACCTCAGACAGTTTTTCACAGGCCAGCGTCGGACCGAAATCGTTATAGCGTTCGCGAATAATGTTCAGCGCGTATGCGGCCAGTCCCTGAGGCAACTGGTTGTTACTGGATTTACCACGACGGCGGCTGGTCATGCCAATCGGACCATCTTCACGATAACGCGCAAGCAGACGACGGCACTGACGGTCGGAGATACCAAGCCGCTGAGCTGCCATTTGTGTTGTCAGACGCCGGTCGATGACATCCTGAATGATTTTGAGTCGGTTAACTTCATCCAATGTGAAAAACTCCGCTGCGAGAGCCGTCATGGTAATCCTTACTTGATTATACACGCCGGACATCTTAACTTAGCCATTATCGGACATTACAACTTTGCTACTACAACTTATGTCAAAGCAAGTTTAAAATGTCACCTCTTTGTGCAAGATAGAAAGGGCACTTTCAGCCTATGTAATCATATTAATGTGACTGCTGCGTTATCCCACTCAACCAATTAATAAAGCAAAAGTTAAATATGAAAGACTGGAATAAAAATATAACGAAAACATCTTAATATGGAAATATCTGTGTCAACGGGATCTTTAGTTATTGAATATCTGGTTCTAAATAGGTTCTACATTCAACGGGAAGGGAAACCAAATATCTATATGTTTTTTATAAATACCATTACGTGGCAAACAACAATCTGCATATTTTTTTAAAGAATCTCCACATGGACAAATATTTTCTGGCGATAATACTCCATCATGTTCTTTCGCCTTAAATCTCCAGGTCGTAATATTGAAAATTTGATGTGGGGATTGTATGTATTTGACAACACTAATTAAAGTTGAATAGTTATAATGATCACCATCATTGGAGAAAAAAACACTACATTTGTTAACGGGATTACTAACTATGTCATAAGTAATTAATTCAAAATCGATCACTTCATCAAAGCAAAGAACTCCATTATAAAGTTTATTTTTAACATGACCACAATCATTAATAAAACTACGGGTTGTATTACATACTGAACATTTCACTTCTTTTATTATTTCACGAGAACTACCGAAGATTTTATATGGGAATAACGCCTGCCAATTACATACCATTCTCGCTAAGAAGTTAACACCATAGAAATTAACCTCAGGCAGAAACTCATTATTTTCTTTAATATGTATTAAATCTATTTCTATCCTTTCAAGTTCTACCCATGCTTCATAAAAATCACCTCTTGTAAGTAAATTAATGACTTGAATATATTTTAAATGGGCTAGTAAAATTGTTTTGTATAAAAACAATCTGTTTGATTCATTATTCAAGCTCAAGGATTGAGCTTTTTTTAACTCAGCATTAAGATAATCAAGAATAGCACTATCTTCTTGAGTAATACACATCCAACGCTTTAACTTTTCGTGAATATTCATAATATCTATATAGATTTTTATTTGATTTTGTTAATTACTTTTAAAACATCGTCTACTTTTCCAGAAACAGTGTATTTCACATGTTTTCCTGATTTATTTTTTTTAATTATAGAGACTTTAACGTCTATATCTCTAGTTCCAAAGTTATCAATTTTTTTCTGAATATAATTTGAAACAAGATTTACTAAAAAAGGTATCATTACTGATGTGGCAAAGAAAGTGCCTAACGCTAACGTTATACTGTTTAATTGCAGGTACGAAACACCATTAGAATCTCCGTACACTTTAACATTAGAATGTGATTGCTTGGTGAACTGGAAAAAATCCAGTGCATTACCTCCAGTAATTTTTGAACTATCAAAAACGATCGCAATCTCATCATCTTGAGGTTCATATGAAGAAATGATTTTTACCTCTTCATCTTCATCACTCATTTCACTCAAAGTAATGGGGTTCATTCTCAACTCCTTGTTTTATATTTTTACATTCAAATTTTACTATACGACTGGTTAATTGCTCCTGTCCAACACACACCAGAGTTCATATGCTTAGCATACAAGGGACCAATGCCAGTAGCGACAGGCTAGTGTGTCAAAAAACCACATGAAGATCAATCTCCTGCGGAAAATTTGGCCGCAATTAGTTTCATTGTCCTTTCCATGCCTTGATAAACTGTCGCATCTGTAATGTTTAACCTTGCGAGTTCCTTAAGTATTCTAGCTTTGTTTCTGATCACTATTTTTTCTACTTTAAACTCTTGCATAGCATCATCAGGGTTTGAAACTAAATCGGGATAAACAGCATTATTCCCAAATAATAAGAATGCACCTGACTGTGATGACATCCTTTCATTATTATTTCTTCCTTTAACGAAAATTAACCTTTCCAAATCTGATGGTATAATTACATCTTTAAAATAAGGTTTTTCATCTTTAATGTAATGTATGAGTTTTTGACAAGCTTCAGTTTTATTGAAAGCCTCCTTGTCCATTTTACAATCCAGCTGATCTTTCAGTGTTTGACTTAGCATTGATATATTTGATATGCAACTTACTGTATCAGAGTCAAAGAATTTTATACGATCCCTTTTTGTTTTGAAAATAATAACATGTCCATCAACCTCATTTGTATTTTCATTATTACTAATGTCGCAACAAGCGAAATACAGAGCGATTAGTGGATTTGATGTTATATCCAACAAACGAGTTGGTAGTCCGTAGTGTTGCATCCTTACTAACTTGTCTAGCATTGTTTTATCATCAACAAACTCAGTTGGCCTTGCTGTTAGGGCTTCACGGACTAAATTTGATTCACTGTGCAAATGCTTGAAGTTACCTTTTTTGTTTTTCCTGAAAACTGATGGAGCCAACTCGTAAGATACATCAGAATGTCCACGATAAAATATTTCTGCATCTTCTTCATGATCTTGTTCTAAAACACGCGCCATGAAACTTTGAACATTATCTATTATTGGGTAGTTATCAACTTCATCAGGAAGTGCTTCAGTAGGAGGAAGTGGTGTACTTCTTGTCGTTATATTTAGAAGTGCTAATGTTTGATTTAAATCACGTGCTTTTATTCCCCAGTGAGTCCGTTTCAGCCCATATGCACCTAATTCTAAAGCTGTTTGATATAACTCTTTGTTTATCACTACGACATCATCTTGTGAGTGAGTGATTCTGAAATCAAACTCAACATTTTTGTTAACTGTTCGTAGATTTGAAATTACACCAAGTCGCAAAGTAATGTATTCAACATTGTCTCGGGAATAAAGTTCTGACATAAAAAGCGTAGGTAATTTCTCAATATAAGATAATGCTTTATCATTCAAAGGCGTTAACTTCAACCGGATGTCATCAGAGGTGCCTTCTAACATACGTGATATAGGAAAATCACAACTCCCACTAACCCGTTCATACATGGGCCAATGTTCAAAATAGTCAGGTTCTCCGCCCATAATTAGATTAAACATTAAAACTAAATCCTTATATTTTACTTAATGAATTATTTACAATCCAATCAATTGCGCCAGAGGTGCGAATCCAAGGCTTTATATTATGATTCACATAATAAATGGCTTCATCCATTCCACCTAACGTGATATATCCACTGTTAGACTTGATCTGTAATCTGCACTTCGATAACAAGCCGGGGATGTGTCTATTAGAATCAATCGCAGCTTTAGCGATATCATCGGCATCCGGGGATGACTGTCGGTAGGCGAGTAGGGCGCGTGTATACTGAAAAAACGAACGCATATCCCCAGGATAATCGTCCAGTAGCAAGGCCAGATCATCCACCATTTCAAGCTCAAGGTAATAGTTCGCTAATAAATGACGAATCCCCTGGTTATCGTTCGGGTTGAGCTTCAGCATTTCGCGGCTATGAGCCATAGCCGGATAAAAATTACCAGACTCCCATAAGGCCTCAGCCAAAGCTGCTTTTGCTCTCATATATGGACGTGTTTCGACAAATCCCCAGAAACGTCCTGCGAACTCCTGAAAATCCTCGCCAAGTGCAATGCTGGCTGCGTACAAAGCAGTCTCCAGCTTCCCGATTTTTGACTCAGGAGGTTCTTGAGATATCTCGCAGTAGAATGAGTATGCGTCAGCACAGAGCGGGGATTTCTTGATAGCTTTTCTGATGAGTTTCAGCACAACTTCCAGGTCATCATTTTCCCAGGCATCGAACATGAACTCCTGAGCCGCAACCAGATCTAGATGTAATTGCTCAGAGCTGACAGCAGTTTTATACAAATCAACGCGCTTTGTAGTCGGGAATTTAATCATCTCAAGTATCCTTTTGGGGACTCACTGTTCCGGTACTTTGCAGCACTGATGGTCGATTCTATCGCTTTGAACTTGCCACAAACAAGCTCGGGTCTGCCAGAACGGGATTGATAGCCCGGAGCTGTTCCTGGATGCGCACCTGAGCCTTACGGCTGGGCGATTTTTTGCTTCGTTCCCGTTTGCCTTCGCTTTCCCGCTCATCCTGTTTTACCTGAGCCAGTCGGAGTACAGTCCCGAGACGTTTGTTATCAACAATCTGCCCCTGGTCGACACAGGCCAGCTTATCAAATGCCTGGCACTTAAGGCTCCGGTGCCCATAGAGGAAGGCGAGGGTGCCATCGGGATAATCCAGTACTTTAATTTTTTCACCGGCAAGACGGCTATTTTCTTCTGTGGTGTCCATGAGATAAAGGATCTTATCGTACTGGAAGGTCAGTGATTTCGACACGGTACGAACATCATGCCAGGCAAAGATGTCTCTTAATTCATCGGGGCTTTCCTGCACCGGACGATGCAAATCTTTGGGGAACTTAGCCGGTCGTGAAAACCGGCTGTTAAAGTCAGCGATGAAAGTGGCAAGCCAGGCATTTGCGGCCTCAATGCCGGTTATACCTTCCAGACGCATTTCTTTGATCAGCCGATCCTGAAGTGTCTGATTCGCACGTTCCACGCGGCCTTTAGCTTCAGAGCTGTTGGCACAAATAAGCTCGATTGCCAGGTCATAAAGCACACGTCCGAACTGGGTAACGGTGGTATTGCGTTTCTCCGGACCACTGACGCGAAATATTGCGTGTTTGTCACTGTACAGCGATACCGGCTTCCCATGCTGCTCGATGTATTCCCGGGTTGCCAGCATGTAGTCAAAGGCTGTTTCTGACTCGCTGAACCGCAAATGCATCAGACGCCCGGTGGCATCATCGATAAAGACCAGCAGGCAGCATTTTGGCGCACGGCCTTCAAACCAGTCATGGTGGGAGCCGTCGATCTGGATAAGTTCACCCAGACAATCACGCCGATGTCGGGGTTGATAAACCCGTGACTTACGGCGAGCATGCGGGACCCAGAGTCCGTCAGACGTCATCCAGTTGCGGACGGTCTCGATTGAAAGCCGGATATTATGGCGCTCTCTGAGTTTTTCTGCGGCCAGTGTGGGCCCAAAGTCACTGTAGTTTTCACGTATCAGCGTGAGTACTCGTAGTTTGAGAGATTCGGTCAACCGGCGGTTGCTGGGCTGGCCGCGTTTGCGGCTGACAAGTCCTTCAGCACCAGAAACTCGGTAACGATTGATAAGTCGTTGCGCCTGACGTTCTGAAATGCCAAGCTGTGATGCTGCATCACGACGGCGTAGACGCTTTTCACAAACTGCCTGTATCACCGGTAGGCGGTGGATCTCTTTATCTGACATGGTCACCAACATGCGTTGAGCCCCTTAGAATTGCATTCAGTTTAGCTTACTCTAAGGTGACGTTTCTATCTGGATAAAAAGTGACATTACTAAATGGTTCTAACAACTTAAGTGCGCATAATCAGGATTATGTAAGATCAGCGTTAAGTAGTCGATTTATTTGAAAGTGACGTCGTCTTTAAGTTAAAATCACCTATAATCAATACCTACTGGAGCAGCTCATGGCTGACACCTACCTCCCCCCGGGCTTTAAAAAATGCAAATCATGTCAGCAAGTTAAACCCTTTGAACAGTTTGGAAAAGAGCTCAAGGGCAAGTTTGGCCTCAAGAGTAAATGCCGAGCGTGTATTAGCGAGAAAAACAAAACGTACGCAGCAGGCCCAGGGGCCGAAGTAAAGACGCAAAATAATAGGACCTACCAGGCAGAAAACAAGACTGAGCTCGCGGAGAAAATGCGCGTTAAGCGTGCGAAAGAAAAATTTGGTGATCGCTATAATTCCTACCTCGCTTCTTTAGAGTCCATGAAAAAACTCAAATAATGTAATCGCCAACGGAGGAATAATGAATGTACATCTGAAATATGATACGATAAAGCACTATCACTTTGATTGGCTAACGCCTGCTGGCGACTATCCTAATTCAGCGGTTATGCTCGTAGGTTTCCGTGATGGGCGCTGGATTATTGTTCAAGAGTTCGGAAATGATTATAGCTGCTTCGAGGGCGTTCTGAAGAATGGTGATGATCTTAATACGGAGCCTAAATTCTATTCCGACTTAGAAAGCGTAGCGGTTGCTGCTTTTGGCATGATGAAGCAGATATATCCCCAGTACCAAGATAGCACGTTAGAAGAATTCCTCGCTGGATAAAATATTCTAGAAACCAAACTCGCCTTATTCGAAGGAAACTGACTATGTATAGAAAGGTTTTAGCTCTTTCAGCCTTACTGATTTCTGCTTGTTCCACCGATAATCCTCATAAACAAAGTATGCACCACAATGATTTTGAGCTTTCGGACTCAGCTGTAAAAATTCAAATCAAGTCTGGAAATAAGACAATCTCCGGCTCAGGTACTTGGATCGATGAACAACATATTCTTACAGCTTCACATTTATGGCTTGATGCAAGCAAGGATTATAGTCTAAGTATAATAACAAGGAATGGGAGCCAACCAGCAACAGTTATCAATATTGATGATCCTAAGAACCGGGACCTCGCTCTTTTAAAAGTAGAAAAAAATACTATTGTCAAAGCCCCACCTAATTGGAAGCTTCCAGTATGTGATAATGTTCTAGCTCCAGGTGAGTCTGTTTGGGTTCTATCGGGAATGTATAATACGCTTTCAAATACGTATGCTTCCCCCGACTCAACCTACTATTATAAAGGAATAGTTGGTTCTGATGGTTTGACTGCTTTTTATCAAAATGGAGTTAGTGGAAGCGCTGTGTTAAACCAATCTAAGAGTTGCTTATATGGTGTTGTGAGTCAACAAGACATTAAAAAGATCAATGTCTATCAGATATATATTACGAAGATTACTACAAATGAAATTATACGCGGATTCATAGGTTATAAAAATAATTAAATGAGCGTAATCTTACAACAGGCAATTCCGACGTTATCTGCGTTGGTCTACCTATCTGAACCTTTAAAAGGAACGTCTATCATGTATAAACTTTTACCCGCAATACTAGTCTTTCTTTCGGTGTTCCTTGGACTAATCGCTCTACTCAGTGCTATCAAAAATGGTTCTGATGAATTGGCGGTATTCCTCATTACACTTTCGGCGTGGTTCGCTGCTTTAAGTAAGTTTTATTCACTTAAACTGTATAAAAATAGTTAGCCTGTGAATCCAAATACAGTTGACAAGTATCCAGCACTGCCCCCGTGATTTATTCAGGTTAGAAGCATTCCCGGAGTGCAGGCTGGGATTAGAAAAGTTACTTTTCTTACGATGTACCAACCAATAGGGCACGACTTATCGTAATGCCTAATTACATATTACCTGTTTAAGTCGATCTAATAATTTCATTGGAGCAGACATGTCCCCGGAATTGGTATCAGGCATTGCACGAGTGGCGCATGAAAAGCTACTTTCAGTTTTGACGGAGTGCGGCACAAAGAAGACGAAAGGCACATGCCTTTTTGCAAGCTATCTTGTATGTTATTTAGCAAAAACTAAAGGTCTAGATGCTGTTGTTCGTGGGGGTAACGGTGCAGATGATGGCGGTATATTTACAGAGAGTGGTGGCTTTGGCCATTATTGGTGTGAATTGAACTTCGAAGAAGTGCAATATTATATTGACATCACTTCCGAGCAGTTTGGGTTTCATCCATACATAGTGAAACGCGTCAACGATATAACAGGATGGCCACGATATATTCCTGGTGATCAGGAAACGGTCGATAGTCATTTAGAACAATTATTACGCGACGGCTATACAGAATAGGCTGCGTATACACTATCGCAGCCTTTCAGGCTCTTAACCCTTGTGACCAGTTAACGGAACCACTCAGGATGACGCTGCCGATCAACGTTGATAACCTGCGAATTAAATTCAACGACATCCGCTGGAGTAAGCATTAATTCATCAGGATTTACAATAAATGGTCTTAAAACCACTTCGCCACCGTCTTCTTTTGCACCGTAGATATTAATAAGAAAGTGCAGTCGTTGATTTCCGTCAGCATTGCGTTGCCATTCTCTAAAAGTCAAAGTCTGTTTAATATAGTTTGTTAAAAGAAATGCGAATTCAGATTCTTCCGTTTGTGAGATACCGTTTTTGTTAGACATTTTTTTTAGTATCTTTCCGAGCATGGATACACAGGCATCTAGGGAAGGTGCGAATAAGCAGGTCATTTCTTCCCAAGCTGACTCGCTGATTAAAATTTCGCGGATCTGGGCCGATTTTTTTCCCGCAAACACATCGAATCAGCCTATTTAGGCTATTTTTTCCACCATTTCTGGCGTTATTTCCGGTTTTTACTGAGATCTCTCCCACTGACGTATCATTTGGTCCACCCGAAACAGGTTGGCCAGGGTGAATAACATCGCCAGTTGGTTATCGTTTTTCAGCAGCCCCTTGTATCTGGCTTTCACGAAGCCGAACTGCCGCTTGATGATGCGAAACGGGTGCTCCACCTTGGCACGGATGCTGGCTTTCATGTATTCGATGTTGATGGCCGTTTTGTTCTTGCGCGGATGCTGCTTCAAGGTTTTTACCTTGCCGGGACGCTCGGCGATCAGCCAGTCCACATCCACCTCGGCCAGCTCCTCGCGCTGTGGCGCTCCTTGGTAGCCGGCATCGGCTGAGACAAATTGCTCCTCTCCATGAAGCAGATTACCCAGCTGATTGAGGTCATGCTCGTTGGCCGCGGTGGTGACTAGGCTGTGGGTCAGGCCACTCTTGGCATCGACACCAATGTGGGCCTTCATGCCAAAGTGCCACTGATTGCCTTTCTTGGTCTGATGCATCTCCGGATCGCGTTGCTGCTCTTTGTTCTTGCTAGAGCTGGGTGCCTCAATGATGGTGGCATCCACCAAAGTGCCTTGGGTCATCATGACGCCTGCTTCGGCCAGCCAGCGATTGATGGTCTTGAACAATTGACGGGCCAGTTGATGCTGCTCGAGCAGGTGGCGGAAATTCATGATGGTGGTGCGATCCGGCAGGGCGCTATCCAGGGATAATCGGGCAAACAGGCGCATGGAGGCGATTTCGTACAGGGCATCTTCCATGGCACCGTCGCTCAGGTTGTACCAATGCTGCATGCAGTGAATACGCAGCATGGTCTCCAGCGGATAGGGCCGTCGGCCATTGCCCGCCACGGCTCGATGACAGCGGTCATATTCTGCCATGGCAGAATCTGCTCCATGCGGGAGAGGAAAATCTCTTTTCGGGTCTGACGGCGCTTAGTGCTGAATTCACTATCGGCGAAGGTGAGTTAATGGCTCATGATGTCCCTCTGGGATGCGCTCCGGATGAATATGATGATCTCATATCAGGAACTTGTTCGCACCTTCCCTAGACTTAACGATGTTAAAATTTTGGTTGTATTAAAATCCTCCTGCGAAAGTGAAATCATCCATGTATTATCTTTATGATAGTCGGTGATATAAATAAAATGAGATGTAAAAGGCGTTGAGTGATTGAACTCTCCTAAGTTCCATCCATACTGTCTCACTGTATTTGAGCTAAGTTCTTTGTCGGTAATGTTCATAATTCATACCTTTCGATAAAGTCTGTAATGATAATTAGCTATCTCAAAGGCCCAGAACAACTCTTGAAATAACCTCACTCGAAGAATTTATCATATTGAACACCCCTACCTAATAACCTTGCCGACTTAATAAATCACAATAGCCCTCCCCTGTCATTTTAAAACGCTACTTGAATTTTTGATAGCTTATAGTTGTTTTACGTTCTTTGTGATACTCATATGTCATCTTCTCTTTCCAGTACCAATCTTGTAAATCCTGCAAGTCTAGCCCATTTTTCTCACGTATGCTTTCGTGTAATTCGCTAAGCGCGAGTTTATCATTAGGTTTATAAATGGCTAATTTTTCTTCAAATAAATCCAGCCAACGTTTCCCCATCTTTCGACGCAAAACAAACACCATCGTGATAATTGTACTGAAATGCACAGCAATTAGTTCCAACTTATGCGATTGCTGACCAGATAAAATTACTATTGTAACAACAGGGATGGCCGTATATAAAGCAATCAAAGCGACCATAAGTTGATATGGTTTTTCCCGTATTACCATGTCCATGGGTAAACCAGAGGACGCTACTGCTTGCCAAAATCTTAAATACCTTCCGATGGACTTAAACCTTTTCCCGTTTTTATGCATAAACCTGTTTTTATTTACTATCATGTTAGACCTCTATTTTTCTGTAATTCTAGAAGAATGTTACCTTAACCCTTAACAGGGATAACACCGCATGTATTATCTCCATAATCAAAGCGCAGGGCCGGTAATAAAAAGTACCATACCATCGATGTGTAGTTCGTTCAGTGCATCCCTGTCCGTGGATAGCTTTCTAATGTTGTCAGGAGTTGCATCAATCGGGTATAAATCTTGCGTCAGTTTGACGAGATTCTTCTCAGTGCAGGTAAGACCGCCTTCAGCGAGAGTGCGCAGGTAATCACTAAACACGACTTCTTTTTCATCAGAGGTAAGTCGCTCGAAGTACCCCATATGTTCGGACGTGAAATTCTCATCTGCAATACTTCTCACTACTGAGATGATATCCGACCTTATGACCAACTCCCGCACCGCAGCATAAAAAATCCTGCCGTAATGTCCTGACACGTTTTCCTTTGCGAGCCACCAGCGCTCATCCGTGGTAACGGGTACTGTGGTCGGGGATGCCAGTAGCAGAACGGGGCTTAAACCGGATCGCGATAACCCTTCAGCAAAAGCTTCTTCAGGAAGACTGCTAACAGGCTTGCCTTGATAACGTGCTTCTACCATCTATGCTTCTCCTTTCTGATGTAGGCATGACTGCCTTCTATTTAAGCAATCAGTAAACCGGATTGAGCTGAGCAACGTTATCCTTCTCCCATCATTGCTTGCCACTTTTACCATAAGCGCCAAACAATTAGCCCCATTATTCCGGTTGTAAACTGAACCTTAACACTAACCAGTATGAATCGGTCATCTGGGGCAAAGTGTCCACCGGGTTGAAGTAGCCAGGTTGTTAGCGGCGGATGGAAAGCCAGTACGAATCCGTAAACTATAAAAGCCAAGCTCAGTAAAAGAAGGAGCATGCGCCCAATACGTTTGAGTTGATAAGATAAACTCGCGCTAGTTTTTCGTGGGGGTACGATATGGTCTTTCAACACTGTCTCCTTGCCAGCAAATGCCGAAGCGCTGGCATAAAGATTAAACAATTTTTATGCCAGTTACTCCGGCGAGATGGGTGATAATCCTCGTTGCCATCATAAAGCCTTATCTCTTTCAAATTTGAGCGATAAGGGGTCTTTGAGCCTGTAATGGCTTTTTGTTTGATGTTTTGATGGCACCTGCCCCCGCGTTTTACCATGACCGAAGTACATAGCGGCTCACACCTTCTGCTGGCTGTTGCCACTCGCTATTCTCCGTTGACGGTCTGAGGCGCGTCGAGCCCCGGGAGATGTTTTTCATCGCCTGCTCAAGAGTGTCCATCCTGTAGGTTTTGATGTTCACCCCTTCTTCAGAAATAGGCCCCAGCAGTTCCGTAACCTCACGCTCACCCTGATAAATATCGACCCACTGTGTAATATTCACCTTATCACCATTCGCATCAATGCCACGTCGGTTAAAGTGGTCAATTTCAAACTCACACACGGTTACCGGTACCAGCCCCTCCGGGCGCGGATACCCGAGTATTTCATCAAAACCAGGTTCCCCTTCATCAGTGACCAGATCAGGCGTCAAATAGAGTTTTCCGTTACGGGAAAAATGCGCAACATGGCAGGACCACTGGTCATTTAACATCGTTGGCATGCTTGTGAACATTCCTGAATACCACCGTCTGGCATTATCAACTGATTTGGTGACGAGGATTTCATCTGGTACTTCCCCGTTGTCCATGGTGTAAAAACTGAGAGACAGAGCGGTATTTCTGCGTGAAAGTAGCTTTTCTTTATTGACCTCTTTATTTTCAAATTTGGACAGGTATTCCTCAAGGAACAGCGCCTGCAACTCGGGTGTCGGCGCTTTCTGATAAAACCAGTCGGCCAGGTCTTTAGTGCCAATATAGATGAGGCTGGCTTTACCTTTTTCGCTCTTGACCGCAACAGGAGCCATTAGGCTTACTTGCTGTACGTACTCACTGGTTTCATTGATACTTTCATAGGCCTCAATCCACTGGCCAAGCAGATTGGTGTAAATCACCGGATCGTTCAGCTTTAAAAACTGCTTAAGAGCCTGAGCGCCACGGGAGCATGTATCAAAATAACGCTGCTTCTCTTCGAAGCTTTTGAAAGCAGTCTTTTTGCCCGACCATGTGGCCACCAGCTGTTCATCTTCGAACAGGGTGTTTTCAGCTGGTAAGAAGTGTTTCATTTTCGCAAAACGTTGATGAGTGACGTTTAAGACATTTCGGGATGTAGCAAGTACCATTCGATGAACCCAGGCATGCCCTTCCATCCGGTTGTCGCATTCAAAATTTGCTGGTGCGGCATATGCAACAAGTTTCCCTGAAGCATTTACCGATAACCTGACCAGCTCATAGCCTTTGCTGCTAATAAAATTACGAACCCCGGGAAGATGTTTGAGCCCCACATCAGCGAGCATATAGAGCTGGTTCAGGAGCTCTTTGGAGCCCTTCTCTGTACTCATGGCAGCTTCCAGCGTCGCCCCCCTGTTATCAGCTCGCCAGGCTACAATGCATCGATCTATCAACTCTGATCTCAGATTAGGCTGGCCAATATTTCCATCGGCCAGAGCCTGGCTCAGCATCTGCCGGTAAGGTTCTTCTGCCTCACGCTCGGCACGAATATAATTTAAAGCCATCTTGAAGAAGCGAATGTAAAACAGGTGATTAGACCTGAATTTACGTCTGTGAATGTACCATTCGAGCTCCTCCGCTTTAATGGTATCCATGCACAGGAAACCCAGTTCAGCATCATTCCTGCTGGACTCCTTAAATAAAGACAAATTCACCTTACAATTGAAATCTCGATCCGTTGAGTATCTGTTTACTGTTGCGTTGACACAGATATCGTCTCCCTGACGGAATGCAATAACCGGCTCATAGTTTTTATGGGTTCTCCCAAGCCATTTATAGCCAGAGTAGCTGTTGTCTTCCTGAACTGCTCCTGGTGCTGTCACTGGGTTCATCAACGAATCCCAGTTGCACATTACCCGGGATCCGGACTGAAGGCATGAGTTTGCCTGTTCAAGATAACTTTGCAGAGACGGCCGTGTCTCAGCCATACCCAAAAGGCCAGAACCGTCTTTGTCGTGCAGAAATTGGAAGTACCGTTCCTGGAACTCAAGGCTCAGAAAACTGTAAGGGGTATTGGTATCATAGAAATCACCAAATAGTTTGAGCCGGTGATCGAGGCCGCAGATAAGGATCAGGAAACGACGGTAGTGAAGTGCCATAAGATCATGCTGCTTCAGTCGGTCGGTATAACTGACGTCCTCAAACTTTATGGTGCTGCCATCAATCCCCTGGAAATGTGCTTCCTGTTCGCTGGCGGAAGGGAATAGCTGCGAAGCCCCAAGATGGCTTTCTACCGAAGAGTAAACCTGATGAATATTTTGACCGTCCCGGACCAGAAGGAATACAACCCGGTTCCTGTCATTGCGGACATGATTTTCCCAGGGATCGCGGTAATCGATATAACGTCGTGTTGTGGCCATACATACGATGGAACGTTCGGACGGAAAAATCTGCTCCACCAGCCCGGGGCTGGTTCGTAAAGTTTCATGAAATTTTTCCATATCAGAGAAGTCGAACCAGCTATCGAGATCGCACCATACGGCCAGCTCTTCATCCACCATCAGCTTTGCCTGAACGACCTGGAGCGGGAGGTGTGATGGAGCGGATTCACCCTTCACGATATTCACTACCTCAACGTCTTTGCCGGTATACAGTTCCAGACTGCCAACGCCATCGTGGATTTTCTTCACATATTCCATGGCTTCTTCTGTAGTGGCCAGACTTGCCGCTGCAACTTCCTCGAAATAGGGCAGCATTCTTTTGCTGGCATTAGCGATTGCCTGCGTTCGTTGTGTGATGATTTTGCTGATGGCTGTGCTGATCTGCCCTTCTTTTAAGGCCGCTTCTCTGATTTGTTCAATGCGGGTATCTGAAATACCAGAGGACAGAGCATTTTGAACTGATCCAATCGCCAGTGAGGTTACCGCCTGCTGCTCTTGTGGGGGCACTAACGCAACGCTAAGGCCCGTCACAGGGTTTTCACGGTCATCTGTACCTAATTGCTCAATCGCAAGGTCACGGAGCCCCTGAGCATCGCTCACGAGGGCTGTAAGCGATGCCTGTAGGCTATTCACTTCTTCCTGAGCTTGTCTGAGTTCAGCATCCCGGATTACCTTATGGTCGGGTTCAAATACAAAACTGGACAGAAAATCCTTAACCAGGAAGCGATGCTCTCGCATTTCTTTGCCACGTTCCCTACGGTTGCCGCTGCTGTCTTCAGTGACAATAGCTACAGTCTGACCGTAAACGCGGGGATGGGCGCGTAGAATCACTGTGTGCAGCTTATCTTCAACGTAACGCAAAGACGTAATGAGCAGCGTATCCCCTGCCACAATACCCTCTTCAGGGATGCTGTCAGTGGACGTCCAGTACTGACCCGCCAGCAAAGAATGAAATCGCTCTAAACGGTCAATGTTATTTTTGCTGACCAGGTCACCCATATACCTTTCCTTCCAGATTCGTATGTTAGGTGAATCATACCAGATTGCACTTACCGTCTAATAACTCAAAAAACACCAACTTCGGCATTCACTAGAAATGAATCCGTCCACTATTATTCATTAATTAAATAGATTCTTAGATATGAATAGCGCATTGCTTTTAAAGCAGGTTTCGCAAAGGGTTAAAAAAGGCTTCTTAAGTGAAGCCTTTAATAATAAATGCTACTTATCTTCAGAGGGATACATTTCCCAGTATTTATTACGTACATTAACAAGGCAATGGTCTGCTGTTTCTGAAGCGCCTTTGTCGCGGTTTACAAAGGCTTCTGCAACTTCATCCAACTTATCCGGTACCGTATTTAATGGTAATGCCTGCTTCAGGTTGGTGGTTACCAGTTCCTTTGCTTTATCATGATTAAGTTCAGTTCGGATGCTTGCATCTTTACAAATATCATCAACCTTACCATCAAGAATAATGTTTGGGATAGGTTCGTTTTCAACTTTATGTGTAGTATTAGCAGAGGAGCCAAAAGCGACTGACATCATCGCACACAGCAGAATATTTTTTAATTTCATAGTTCACTCCATTATGACTATTGATATCTACTTATGAAGTATTAGTTATATCATGTTTGCCGTCAAAACATAGAACCCACTGTTTTGACTTTAAACATATCATGCTACAACGTTTTTTTGCACGTGACTTTAGTAGGCATGATTTATGAGGTTTCAGCAGGACGTCAGATTGTTGTCGATCCAGTATTGATGCAAGCCTACCGTCCATTTCTTCGATAAGGCCGAAAGTAAAAGCGCTAAACCACAGCAGTTACCAGGAGTAAAAATTCGTATGGGATCTGGAGAACCGACTTTAACACTCATAATGAACTCCAGAATGTTGCCATGGCATAGACTATTTCTAAGCCTGACGATATCTGCTTCAGGTTTTTTACCAGCGTCTATCTTTGCCAACATATTCTTCTCGGCTGGAAATGACAGTAATTCTATCGGCATCCCTTCCTGCTTAGCCTTTCGCATTAAAGCGTTACTCATTACTGACGTACCATCTAAGTCCACCAGTACAGGAACTGACTGCTGAACGTTAACAGTTGATTTCAACTTCAGCGTAACCCTGAGTGATGTTTCGATCCCATTCAGAAAGCTCGTACAGGCCGGTAACCATAGACCATGATGCAGCGCCTCGGTTGCTTGTTTAAAAAACCAGTCAATCACGGGGACAGTGCAATGCTCATAATAGTGATTTACCTCGCTGAACCTTGCCATATAAGCATCGTACTCAGCCTGGTCTTCAGGAGATAAAAAATTTGGTGGGAGGAGCATCAGAATCCTTTCATCCTAGCTTGTATACCTTCTTCGTAGGCCAGCTCGCCATTATCGGTAAAAGATGGTTTTTGATGTTTATGATAAAGCTTAATTTTTCGTCAGGCTTGATAGCGTTACCGGAGAGATTTGATCTTTTCTCTTCAACTCGCAATACTGTTTATACATACAGTACAAGAATTCGAGTGTAGCTATGTCTGTTATCCTTGAGCACATTAGCAACAAGCCTTACGAAATGGCACCTTTTTTCAGTGATTTACTAAGCTGTGGAGTGATGAGTCCGTGCGCCGGGCATGAAGATAATGAATTAAATTTGCATGAATATGTAGTCCGCAACCGCCCCTCAACCTTCTTTGTCAGGGCGGCGGGCCTCAGTATGATCAATGCCGGTATCAATGATGGAGCAATACTGGTTGTGGATCGGTCTTTAACAGCACGACACGGCTCTATCGTCGTTGCGCTGGTGGATGGAGAGTTTACGGTAAAGATCTTACACACGTATCCTGAGCTGCTTTTGATGCCTTCTAATCCAGCCTATAAGCCGATACGTGTAAATCCTGAATCCCTTGAGATATGGGGCGTCGTCACCTTTGCACTGAATCAGTTCAGCCATGTACATGCACGTTGATATTAACGGAGCCTATGCGGCATTTGAGTGTGCGATGGATCCCAAGCTGTCAAAAAAGCCGCTCATCATAGCCAGCAATAACGATTCGTCCGTCATTGCAATGAATAAACTGGCTAAAAGCGTTGGTATTAAGCGTGGGACCCCGATTTTTAAGTGCAGGGATTTGATTCAGCAACACCGGATCGAAGTCCGGAGCTCTAACTTTACTTTGTATGAAGACTACTCAAATCGCTTCCATGAAACGCTGGAAAGCTTCGCGCCTCAATCGAGTCGATATAGCATAGATGAAAATTTCATGTTATTGAAAAACATGAACAAGATAATAGATTATGAAGATTACGGCCGGTTGATCAGAAGTACACTTCTTCATAATCTGTCCCTTACCTGTGGTGTGGGTTGTTCAAGCACCAAAACCCTCGCTAAATTATGCACCTATGCGAGCAAACGATGGGCAGCTACAGGCGGGGTTGTAGTTTTGACTGATCAGGCCAGGATCAGGAAGCTCCTGAGCCTGATCAGTACCAGAGAAATATGGGGTATTGGTCGAAAGATTAGTGAACGCCTGTCGGCTTTCGGGATCATCACTGCCGGTGATTTTTATAATAGCGACGTTCGCTTTTTACGTAAAAGCTTTGGCGTTGAAATCGAGCGTACCTGGCGGGAACTGCATGGCGAACCATGTTTCCGGCTGCACGAGTCTCCTCCTGTCAGGCAACAGATTATCGTTTCCAGAAGTTTTGGTCAGCGCCTTAATGAGATAGGCAAGCTACATGAGGCAGTTTCATTTTTTACCGCCCGGGCGGCAGAGCAGCTGCGCAAGGATGGCTCGTGGACCCGTCAAATCACAGTCTTCATTCAGAGTAGCAATTATGCGCAAGGTGAAAACCGCTACAGCAATTGTGGTATCGAGCCGCTTACCGCTACACAGGACACCCGCGATCTGGTTGATGCAGCCATGACCATCCTGAACCGCATTTACAGACCCGGGATAGCGTATGCGAAAGCAGGGGTAATGCTCTCCGCTATGACTGACGGCACAGAGCAACTCAGCCTGTTTGATACTCGCCCGGCCAGGCCTGGCAGTCAGGCACTGATGAAAGTTATGGACCGGTTCAATAAAGAAAAGCGCGGAGCTCTGTTTTTACTGGGGGAAGGCATTCAACAGGATTTTCGTATGAAGCAGGCCATGCTATCACCGAGATATACGACCCGCTGGGATGAATTACTCGTTGTAAAAGCGTAGCGGCCATGACCGGCATGGCCGTACTCATCAAATGTGAAAGTAACTTTAGGCCCCGCGAGCTTTTTCGATTGCGCCCTGCAAAGTTGCTGCGTCCATAGCCCCGGGGATAAATGTGGTAGTCGCCGCATTCGGCTTTTTCATATTCATAATGATGAAACCGGGTGTGCCGGTGATCCCGAGCGCTTCGCCCAGCTGCATATTGCCGGAGATCACGTTTTCATACCGGTTTTTTTCCCTGTCAGAAAACGTGCTGTTAAACCCTGACTTTTCCACCACAGTATTAAAGTCAGTGAGTTCGAATTTGCGTTGAGAGGTCATGAAGGTATGAGCCACAGCCATCAGGTTGTTGTGGTACTTACGATAGGCTTCAGCACCGAAATTCTGATAGACGTGCAGACCCGTAGCGGCCCCCATGGCAGATACAGGTTTTGAACCGGCAAAAATCGGGAATTCTTTAAAGAAGAATTTTACATCTTTGCTCTGATTCATTACCGATTCAACAACAGGTGTAACCCGCATGCAGTAAATACACTGATAGTCGAAGAACTCGATTACCGCGACGTCGGCGTCATCAGGGCCGATGTTTGGCGTCTCCTTGGTATCCAGCAGAGCTGGCGCATATGGAATTATTCGTTCCACTGAGGCACTCACGTTCTGATTTTCCAGCGCCTTACCTGCTTCCACTAAATAATGGGGATTTTTTACCAGGTAAGTAGCGGCAATTTTGCCAATTTCTTCCTCACTGAGCACCTTCGGTTTAAAATAAGTTGCCGTGATTAACGCCGAGGCAGCGGTAGCAATAACCGCAGAAATTAAAATCGTGGCCATCGGTTTTAAATAAAATTCTTTAGACATAGCTACCTTTATGCTTTTCAGCCTGTTAGTTATTAACCTGCGATGGATTATACTGGCCCGGTAAATCGGAATTATTCGTGAAACAATGCTTTTTGGAGATTAAAGGATGATTAGGCAGGGCTTTATACTCACAACCGCAATGCTTTTGAGTGGATGCGGATATCATTTCGCAAACCAGGTAGATGCGTACGATCTAATGCCTCGTCCTGTTACAAATAAAAGGTTTCAGATAGTCCCTCCGGACGAAAGTATTCAGTCCAGAATGTTTTCAGGCCGTTTTGCTGATGGATTAGCAAAAAAAGGAGTCATTATTTCCACTCACCAGCCAGATTATGTGCTCAGGTTCCGAATCAGCAGCTCACAGGAGAACATGCAGTATAGCGAGCAGCTTCTTACTGGGGTGACAGGCTACGTTGTAGATAAAAAGACAACGAGAACTGACAAGCATGGCGAATTGCATACTGACTATGACTACAAGCCAGTCGATGGGGTAATAGGCACTGAGACGATGTCGCAGATGCACTATATGCGACAGCTGGATGTCGAGGTATACCCGTCAGCGAAAGGAGCAAAGCAGGTTCTGAAAGTGAGTATGCAAAGCAATGCACCTGTGCCGTCAGACAGCATTGCTTATTCAGCAATGATCGACGCCTTTACTGATAAATTTGATGCGCCGCTGCGTTCCGGAAATTATGTTGCAGTGATCCCCTGGAACTGAAAGCAGACGGCGGGAAGAGAATGTTCAAAAGTGACTTTTGGACACGCACATTAACGTGGCTATCGCCCTCCCCCATTAAAATCATAAAGTCGGTAAAGATCGCCCATCGTGATGGAATTGGGCTTATTAATGAACAGATACTGTAACTGTTCTTTATGTTGAGTACTGGCAGCTGCATTCATAAGCACTTCCAGGTAGAACTTGTAGCCTATGCTTCGCTCTGAATACATATACTGGAACTGCATCAGTAAAATGCCTGACATAACATACAACAGCAGCAGACTGAGTAATACAGTGCTATCAGGCTGTTCCAGTGCCATACTGACATACCCTGAACCCAGAATGCACAGAAGCCACCCCGTCATTAGAGCAGGCACCCTACGACTCAGACGTTTATAACAACGTTTTATTACGGGATCCCGGAGATACTTTTTGTCAGGTATCCCCGTTGCTCTGATGACGAAGCTACTGAGTATCGACATCTTTTTTCCTTCTGGACGCTCTCAGTCAATAAATCAGGCCAGGCGCTCATTGAAAGCTACCACGAGCTGCGAATCGGGATTTTTTACCAGTTCGGGCCGGATAACTTTTAGTTGCCTCGTTGGGGCGAGCTCATCTGTAGGCCTGATGGTGGTATTACCCGGCCCCTTGCGGGTACTGTCGGTGTTTACCTTGAGCTTTTTATTTCCCAGGTAGCTTTCCATCTTTTTAGAGATGGTGTCACCTGTGGTCGCAACACCAGAGAGTTCCTTTAGATGTTCACCTTTATCCATTTGTACCGATGACATCAGAAATCCGATTCCGGGATCGTTTTCCGTTCCACAGGCTCCGTACTGACATTGTGCAGCGAAAACGGGCTGTACACCTACAGCAACCAGCATTAACGTACTCAGTAAAGTAGATTTCATACACACCTCTTACAGTCGGAAAAGTTACTTTTGCGCAGCGCCCATTTGGGTCACCAGGTTTTCCGGGCTCAGCCACCCCGTAAATAACTGCGGTTTGCCGCTTAGTGTCACCATGGTAGGAGTACCTTGCAGCGGGATTGTTGAGGCCACCTGGAAATGCGATTTGATAATGTTTAAGCAAGCCTCATCAGGACGTCCTTCCGGGATAGTTGAAACCGGATTCATCGCTGCATCCAGAGCTTCGTTTGGCTTTGCTGAACACCAGATTTTGGCCATGTTCCCGGCTACTACCGAGTTCAGTCCTGCACGTGGGAATGCAAGAAACTTAATCGAAATACCGGCATCAAGATAAGACTTCAGATCATGATGCAGTTTTTGGCAGTATCCACAGGTTATATCGGTAAAGATAGCAAGCCGGTATTTTTCGTTTGGTGATTTGTAGTCGATGGATTTTGTTTTGGATGCGAATTCCCGGACGCCCATTAAAATGGCCTGCTCAGTGGTGTTTACCACATCTTTACCTTTCACGTGGAATAAGCTTCCGGTAAAAATGTAATCTCCGTCTTTGCTCACGTAACTTACCCCCTCCCTGGAAATCACCGTAAAAATATCTTTTACTGGCGAGGGTTCGACGTGCTCGATTGAAAGCCCAATGGCTTTGAGCTTATCCCGGGCTGCATCTGGCAGTACCATTGTATTAACCGGCTCGGCATTCATCGTGAAGGCGGTACTTAATGAAAGAAGTAATACCGATGCCTTAATAATTTTTTTCATTTCCGCTCCTTAAATCGAGCACTAATATTATCACGCCCCAAAATTCCAGAATTTTGCTTAAACGCTTAAATCAACGGGTAAAGCCGAAAGAAAGTCGATAGATATATGGGAGAATAGATAAAACGTAGATTCAGTGGAGAAATCGTTGTGTTTACACCACCAGCAGATGATGTGAAACCTATTCCCGTTCCTGATGAGATTTACACTCAGTGCATTACGGATGCCGCCCGCTACTTCGGAATTGATGCTGAACTGGTTTTTACGTTGTTTGACAATGAAGGCGGTAAGGTTGGTACTTTCAGCAGGAATACTAACGGCACTTATGATATTGGCCCAATGCAGATCAACTCATCCAATCTACCTGAAATAAAAAAGCATTTCCCGACGGTAACGTGGCGGGTTCTGGCTTACGATGCTTGCGCAAGTTTCTGGGTTGGAACATGGTGGCTCTATAGAAAAATTGTTGATCGCAAGGGCAATGTGTTTGAAGGGATTGCAGATTACAACAGCAAAACCCCAAAGGTACGTGCAAAGTACATATTTAACTTCATGGTAAAGTACAATCGCCGGATCCAGCAGCGTAACGGGATGGGTGAGCTTTATCAATGGACCCAGCAACCTCCTCGATACAATGGCCATATAGCTAAAAATGTCCCGGAGCAAAACCCGACTCCTGTTGTTAAATAAATACAACCCGATATTACAGAAGATCATCGAGTGGCTTGGGTAAACCACCACAAATATTTCACACTGACTCAGGAGTAATATATTGTCTTCTTCTGCAAGAAATTTATTTAAGATTCTCTCTTCTTTCTTGATCCAGAAAAACCCTCATCATGAAGAAGTATGTGTTCATGAAGAAACAACAGCTGGTTTATGGGCCCCTCTCCCTGATTCGCATGTCGTGCTTTTCTTAGATTTCGATGGGGTTTGCCACAGGTGTAAAAATGAAACCTTTGAGCGAATGCCACTGTTAGAGAAATTGCTGGATAACTGCCCTGCCATGGTGATTGTTATCTCCAGCTCATGGCGTGAGTGCGCTAATACAAGTTATCTGAAATCTCTGTTCCGGGTGCCTTATAGAGACAAAATCATAGGTGCAACCGGTTCGGTATATTTAAAACACGGACAGACTGGTGTGCGGGCTGCCGAGTGTGAGGACTTTGTCTTTTCACATCGAGTTAAAGCATTTATCTGCCTTGATGACGACGAATCATTATTTCCGGCCGGTTATCCGCATTTGCACAAAACCGATTATTACACGGGCCTCACCGAATCTGACCTTGCAGCTCTTAACGCAAGGTACCATCAGCTCATGGGACGCTGATGAACAAAGTAACTTTCCTTTTACCCTGTCACTGCTGATCTCGTACGCCCATCCACTTTAGGATTGATTGTTTTATACCATACGCAATAATGTCTCATATGAATTCGACAAGAAAGGGACATTATGCTGCATCACTGTCAGGCTAAGTCACTGGATGACATATACCTTGAGGATATTCCCCACATCATACATCCGGCCACGGCGGTACATGACCTCGAAGATACCGCCCTGCCAAACCGGATTATTCAGGAATGGAATTTACCGCAGGGATATACACAGTTTGTCAGCCGGTATCACCAGTTCCACCATCAACGCCCCTGGCTCGCTTACCGCGATACGCTTGACGACATCAGATACGGTAAGATCGTTCTGCTTAGAAAAGACATAACCGGCAATGCCGGGCCGGGGGTTATATCAAATGGCAACCTACGCAATGACCTGCCCCTGTCCCTCTTTACCCGTCTGCGCGATATCATCTCTCGTCAGTTGAAACGCCCGGGGTATTACGTTCGATCAACGACACCAGCACAGCACGCCCAATCAACAAAAACCATTAATTCCAAAGCGGCTGGTCGTCTTCTCGCAGCTGGCGGGCTTTATAATGGAAATGTGGAGGGATTTCGACATACGGCTGAACAACTTGGCGGCGAAGCTGTTGAAGGCTATGACCAGGTATTGAACGAAACAACTTCAGGTATGCTGGTTGCAGCGGCTTCACTTCTGGTTATCCGAAATCCAAGGTCTGCGGATGAATTGACAAGTTATCTCGGCAAGTACAAAAAAGCACACGTTTTGCTCGATGATATGAATGTTAGCGAATTGAACTACATGCGCCGAGACAGAGCTGAATATTTAGCTCTCCGTGGACAATTCAACAATACTGTACGCCCTAACTTCCTTAAATCACTTTCAGACCACCCAGATGCCCTGGCTACGTTTGAACCTAACGATTTGATGAAACTTGCAACAGGCAAGGTCCCCTCTGGGTGGCAGGTTCACCACAAGATCCCTCTTGATGATGGTGGCACAAACGCTATAGACAACCTGGTACTTATTCAGAATTCACCATACCATTCAGCACTGTCGAAAGCACAATCCATCATTACGAAGGATCTACCGTATAATTCAAGCACCAAAGTTCTATGGCCATCGCCGAACGGTGTTATCTACCCGGTAGGAAAGTAAGAGGCGCTCATGAAAGATTTAACTCAACTACTCAGCAGCTTAAAGAGGTTGATGGTTGCAGATCACTACCCTTTAGCCAGCCCGGTAGCCCCGGAAGTCTTGAAAGACTTAATCTGCAATCCGCCTCCAGTGGAGTGGGCAGATCACAAAAAGAGCGCCTATATAGATATACAGAAACTCATTAAAACCAGGCTTGATTATGCCCAAGTGTTTAATGCTATGGATGGTTTTGAGTACAACGGACTTACGTTTTATAACCTTGTTCAGGCAGAGAACGAAAATCTATTGTGGTCAAATATTTACATACGCAACTTTGAAGCACGAGACAATGAAATCTACGTTGACCCAAATCTCACTGATAAGGTGTTAATCGGAGAAGATGGCATGTCACTTTTCGCTTATAGTTTTGCAGACGACTGCTTTCAGATAAGAGACAAAGCATCTACTGATTATGTTATTGAATCTCATACAGAGTTTGATAGATTTTTGTCTTCACTGATTCAAACCGTCAGTTGAATGTTCCGCAAGAGCGGTACTTCTGAAAAAAAGGCCGCAAACACATACTTTGCGGCCTTAATTGTTTAGCAGTAATTTACAATCTATTGATAGTCATTTCAGGAGGTTATATTCAACCTCCCTTATTTTTTATTTTCATTAAGCCACTGATCCGCTTTATCGACACGTGACTGGTAAGGCTCATTTGTGTTGCTCAGCTCTGACTTCATGTACTGAATGAATTCATCTGCTTTCTGAGGCCCAAAGCGTGGGTCATCCGTCAATTGCTGCCGGATAGCCCTTTCAGAGTTCTGCGCTGCATTCGCATAAGTCGAAACGCCGTCGCTGCTAATACTCTGATACCGGTCACTTACAGCTGCGACGCCATCAGACATCTGCATGTGATTAAGGACTTTACCCTGGAGAGAATCAGGCATATTTGCAGGGTTAGAGGCATCATTTGCTATCGATGTCTGGGTTTGAAGGATGCCCGCTCCCGTAAGCATCTCATTTACCGGTTTCGCCCCAACGCTGGTTAGCGTATCCGAAACAAATTGCTGGCCCCCGAGTAGCGCACCAGAAATCGCGCCCCGCTCAGTGTTGGCCTCTATCTTTTCCCCAACCAAGCGATCTGTGACGGTCTGAGTGCGGTTACCAACGAGACCACCGCCCGACCCACCTTCTCCCAGGTTTGCCCGTACGACTGACTCAAGTGAACCATCAGCTCTGTTATGAGTGTTGAAACTGCTATGGATGCTCTTAACGTCATTCATACTCCAGTTAACGTTATAGTTACCCAGTTCATTAAGGATCTTCTGGGTATCCGCTTTGAGCTGCTCTCTTTCGGCACCGGTAGCCATGGTGCTGGCACCATAGGTAAAGACAGCTTGCTGTGCCAATTCAGCTCGCTTATCGTCCCGGCTTAAGTTCGGGTTGTTGGCAACACGACTAAAGTAGTTATCAGTGTTATTAGATAAGCCACGAACTTGCCCGCTCTGATACATACTGTTCAAAGCAGTGGCTCGTTGATCCATTCCATCACCAACCACCCGACCTCCAACCTTTTCCAGATCGTTAAATGTGCCTTCTGCATTTCTGACATCCTGACCCGAATTGACGACTTTCTCTACACCCTGATTATTCAGTACAGGTCCATTCTTTTCGAGAGAATTAAGCACATTCCTTTCTTCATCAGAATAAGTGCGGCCCACGTTGTTGTTATGTATTCCCTGAATATCGCCTTTGCCCGCGTTATCAAGGTTATACGGAGTAAAGCCAGCTTCACTTTTTCCAGGGACATGCTGTGTCGCGTCCTGAGCGTTGGAGGAAAGACCGAGTTTAGCCTGCGAATCTACACTTCCACCCAGTTCCCCTACGCGTGACGCACTCATCACGCCAGACGTATTTACGCTGTCAGGAGTTCTATCCTGTGCCTGAGTGATAGTATTAATTCCTGACCCGTCACCTGAAATTCTGTCGAGCTGATTGGTGATAGGTAGCAGCTGCTGTGCATTACCACCGAAGTCGGAAACCAGACTTTTAAGCAGGCTGGAGGTTTCACGGAGATCCTGTTTATTACTTTCGGCCGTCTCTCCCCGGGCGGTATCAATCGCAATTTTTTGCTCACTGAAATCTCGGGTTGCAGCCACAAGCGCGTCAGTACGTTGAAGCTGCGATCCAAGCTGATTACTGGCCTTGAAGGTATCGTTATAGGAGTTGAATTTCTCCATAAACGCATTCTCATCCAGCCCATTCTTACGAGCAAAATTCCTTACATCATCATCACTGAAGTTTTTGTTGCGAATAGAATCGGAGAACCTGTCCAGGTTAATGCTTTGTTTAGAATCAAGGCTCATTCCACTATTGGAGCTTGCGTTAGTCGAAACCGATGTAGAAATATTTTGCGCCATCGTCTGTGTCGCCTGGTTCATTTTCGACGATGCTTCTTTAAACGCATTAGTATTGGATATCTGATCGCTGCTTACCTGAGACGCCGCTTTACTGAACTGGTCAGTTAACGCAGAATCCTGGCTAAGCTGATTCGTGATTGCTTTTGAAAGGTCATTTGAAAGCGAGTCACTGCCTGTATTGGTCTTAGATGCACCGCTACTCAATTGCCCTGCTACAGCCGCTTTCAGCCCGGCTCCATTGCCAGTTCCAACACCTCCATTAAGCCCAGCGTTGAGAATAACATTTGAAGCAATGCTGGCCATCTGAGACGCACTCACCCCATGTTTCGTTGCAATACCTTCTGCTACAGAGGCACCAATCTTATCCGAGATCTGCTTCATTGTTTGCAGGTTGGTTGAGAACTGCTGGCTCGACTGTCCTGACCTTCCAATTTCGCTCATCTGACTGTAACCAGCCTGGAATGAATTACTTGCCGCACTCATAACTGATGAGGTTACAGCTGATCCTTGTCCCTGGCTGTTAGCGATACTTGAACCAGCATTCCACATTCCAAGACGGAAATTACTTGAATCAACTGCGCCGCCATCGCTGTATCCCTGACCGGTACTGGTTAAGGCGGTTCGTGTCACGTCACCAAATGAAGATTTACCGCTGTTAGGGCCATCCCATACTTTGGGCGTTACATGACCAGTATCCACCGGCGCATCGGGGGTCACTCCCTTAACCGCATTCATCATCGGGTGAATCGACTGTGTCATCAGGAATAATGTGAGTACCGGAATCAGAGCATAGAGGGCGGAAGCAACAGACAGGTATGAACTGTATGTTTCCGCAAGCCCTGGGAGTCCCATCCACGTGACGGCATTATTCTGGCTGTTGAGGGTGCTCCAGGTATCCAAGTCGGCCGTCGCGACTTTCTTCACATACGCGTTGACCATTACTGCCGTAAGCGGCCACATATTCACGAAGAGGATAAGTTGCAAATATTTCGCCGCAGCGGCAACACCATTACCACCTAACGCCAGCAGCATAAGCAAAGCAAATGGAGCAACCATATAAGCAAACATTTCAAGGAATGCGATTGCTGCTCCCGACAGTTGTAACCACAACTGGCCCTGTGAAGCCATTGTGTTGGTTCGCTTCAGAGAAGCCTCAAACAACTGCATATCGGAAGCCAGACCGAGTGGGGTCTTATATTTGCTTGCGCCATTTCTGAGCTCATTCATAATGAACAGGTTCAGGGTGGCGTCATACGAACCAATAGCCTTACCGTACATACCATTTGCTGACGCCATAACATCAGTAAAGCTTGCGCCGGTAGGTGCACCATTTGCTTCGTCTGGAGTAAGGATGCCGTTTGTCTGTCCTATAAGGGAAATAGTCTGGCGAGCTTCAGCTGTACTGGTAACCTGTTTCACAGTTGACCAGACCTCATCACACGTACCAGATTTTGAACCGTTAGCGCCAACAATACTGGCAGAGGCATTCTTCAGTGCGCCTTTCATCGCCTGATTAATCCGGTCCATGCTATCTGCCAGATTAGCTGAGAAAATATCGTTAAAAATAGTTTCTTTACCGGCAATATTTGCGCTTGAGTTTTGGGTAGCCTTCAGGCAGTTGTATGCAAGAGACTGAACGGTAGCACATACGTTCATTGGCCCTAGCCCGCTGGCCGGTTCAGGAAATGCGGAACAGTAGCCCTGGCTATCGCCGCCCCATTGCAAAAACTTCACGAATCGGATCATCGGACCGAGGGTGATGTCATCGTCCAGAGTTGTTGCAGACAGGTCCACCGGAGAAAGCGGATCAAACGCTGTTTTATAATCCTTCAGCAAACCCTGGCTTAAGTTAGTGGTGACGGTTGCCATCGCAGCAATAAAAATTGGAATTCCGTCGACGTTTCTGACCTCTCCCGACTTTACAGATTCAATAGTTACATCCACTCGAACCATTGCCATCATGAAAAGGATCAACCCCAAAAACCAGGAGAAAAACGGTAATTCATTTTTGGTCGGAGCCTGAAGCCATAGCCACGTTTTATAGAATAGGCTCACACCTGCTACAACGGCGGCCGTGGTCAGGAACTCTTTTACACCAGTATATTGAGAAAAGATCAGGGCAATACCGGTAAAAGCCGACCAGACAAAATCAATATCACCCAGGGTATATATGTTGTAATCCATGTCAGACCTCAGTTACGTGTGCCACGAATACTTTCAGTGAAAGCCTTCCGTTGCAGGCGACGGTTATCCCAGGTTGAAATGACGTCCGAGCTGGTACCGACCTGGCTGTGCGATAGCTCATAGGCGGCTTTAACCTGTTTTGAGAGATTGTCTGTTAATCGGTTGAGATCATCCCTTTTACCCGACAGCGACTCACTCGGTATGCTCATGGTTGAAATTTTGGCCTCAACCTGGCGCAACATGTTGATTACGAGGCTCGTCGCAGCAATAGTGCTGATGTCCTGAATGTATGCGTACCCTTCCGGTGCTTCGAATGTTTGCAAAGAGTCGATAATGGTCGGGATGCCGATATAGGAGATAATGCGTAATTCATCATCTGAAACACGAACGTCGTTGATGATTTTTTTCTGTACGTTTAAAAGAAGATCAGAAATGGTATCCTTCAATCCCTTAAAACCACCGTCATTAACTTCTGACATGACAAGGCACTGAGCCTTTCGTGGGGATGATGGATCTGGTGCCGGAGAACACTTGAGCATTTTAATTGATCCGCCAGCTGGTGGCCCCATGATGTAATCCGTGACAGTCATGGTAGACGGGCGGACTTCCATTCCCGCTTTTTCGCCTTTGCTATCCCAGTTGATAATGACAGTACCTACGAGAGACATAAGTTGTTCTGCCAGTTTATAACCGGATAACTCCGTTACCCCTCCGATGTTCATCGTTCCCTTATCAATATCCATGAACGACATATAGAAGAGGTTACCACTGAATTTTTCAGCGAACTCTTCGGGATCCTTTGCTTTAACCTGAGAAGTGACAGCTTCAGGTGACTTTGTCATCGATGAGCCAAAATCAGGAATAAGACCATTAATCGATCCCAGAATTGAGGCTGGTCCAGAGCTAACTGAGTTAGCGAACTGGCTTGGCGTACCCACGTTTTCAGAAAGGAAAGAGTAAGTTGCATTGCATGAATCTTTCGCAAATTTATTTAGCGCTTGCAGTTTGTTTTGGATGTCATTAATCGTTGCAGCACAGTCAGCACAAATAGCTGAAACAGCAACGTTAAAAGCATAGATAGCCGCACCCTGGGCAATACCACGGGCCACCTGCACAAGCTGGTCCCCGTTGATCATGCTGAAGGACCCAAGAAAAACGTCAATACCGTTACAACCGACAGAAGCTTTTGGAAACGACATGGAAACAAGGTTGGTATTAACGTTTGTTGTTCGGTAAGACATTGACCCGCCAACTATGCCTGTACGGGTTGCTGTGGAAAAGGTGGCCGGGCTGGTAGACGTCATCATGCCATTGAAAATGTTACGCATTGCGTTGTCTGCATTTGCAGTCGGGGCTAAAATTGCAGCACAAACAGAAAGAGACAAAAGTAACTTTTTGAAGTTGAAAACGGCATTACTGCGCATAAGTGCCTCCAAAACTGCCGCCAGCATTGAGATAATTGACCGGATCGGCCGTAGGCATGTCATAGCCTTCGAGTTTTTGGTCCATTATTTTTTGAAGTAGGAATGGGTCTGATTCCATTTCGGATTTATTAACGGTAATAACGCCATCATCGCCGATGGTATATTGCCTTTTAATATCTAGAGTTGACTGGAACGAAGCGTCATCGATCAGATTCATGCCCTTCGCGGCAAGTATAATAGTGTTCTTTAATTCATCAGCGGAGATCATGCCTTCACTAATGCGCTGAGCTGATGTCCCATCCTTTGAAACCAGGAAAATTGTAGGTACCTCTCGAATTTTAAATTGATCAATAATTTGTGCGTTGGGGATGTTAAAATCCTGAAAAAGGCCATTATGCAATGGCCTTCCATCCATACTGATTGGAAGAATATCTACCGAATAATAGTTCTGCATAAATTGAAGTATTTGGCTTTCTTCGTGGCAAAACTGGCAAGTACTCTGGAAAAAGAAAAATAAACCTGACTTAGTAAAGATATCTTTCATTACCGTTTGCTGATTTTTTTCAACAACAGTGCGGTGAGCATCCAGTGCCACCTTTTCCACTGGTTGCCTGCGTTTTTCAGACATCATCGGGTTTTTAAGAAAATAATCTTTTGATTTGTCAGAAAAACGCGTACTGATATCCAGCATTAACCTTTGCGCCGTGTAATAACGTGATAGATTTTCTGCGGTAGGGTTATCCATTGCCTGCGTTAACAGTCGAGGCATATTCTCTTTTAGCCATTTTGAATTTAAATCTACCATTTCCTCTTTTGAAGGCGAGCTAGCAGCACCGGTTGGTGGCAAAACCTCTTCTTCTTCAGCTTCGCTTTTTTTAGCAGGATCGTCATACCAGAAGAAACCCTTCTTATAAGCCTGGCCAGATACAAAGGGCGTATCTTTTATTAGGGGTTGCTCAGGGCTGGCGTGGGCACCAGTAATTACCAAAGACATAAGCAAAACCATCTTTGAAGGCGCTAATGCAATACGAGTCATAGACCGTTCTCCTTTTCTGATGCGGTTATGATGGCATACAAAAAAAAGGTTAGAGCTCGTATAGCATGGTCGTTTTTATGTTGAAAAGGACGGAAAAGGAGTGCTGACTAAGAAGATAGTCTCGGTGATGGAAAGATCATCCATCTTGCACGTTGTCAAAAATCCGGTGTAACAAAAACATGGTTTTATCGAATATCTAAAAGCAAATATTGCTTTGAAAACAGGTGT